>JBOGGN010000085.1:0-9567 GCA_050744165.1 Acidimicrobiales bacterium
GCCCGCCACGGCGCCACCATCGCCGACATCGCGGGCCGCCTGTTTCTCTCCGAGGGCACCATCCGCAACTACCTGTCGTCGGCCATCGCCAAGACCGGCACCCGCAACCGCACCGAGGCGGTCCAGGTGGCCGACGAGAACGGCTGGCTGTAACACCAAGGTGGGAAAAAGGGGAGCCAGCCGCGTCTCCCGCCGGAGCTCCCCTGCAGCCTCGGTATCTTCCGGGCGTGACCCAGCGCTTCGACGACGCTCAACGCCGGGCCCGCATGGCGCGCCGCCACCGCCTGGCCCGGGGTGCCGCCGCGACCGACCCGGTCGAAGTGGCCCGCAGCCTGGTCGCCCTGCACTCCACCGATCCGGCGACGGTGTACTTGTCGTGTCTCGCCCGCATGGCCAGCGGGACGACCGCCGACGTCGATCGGGCCCTGTACCACGACCGTTCGCTGGTGCGAATGCTCGGGATGCGGCGCACCATGTTCGTTGTCCCCGCGGAGCTGGAGCCGGTGATCGACCACGCCTGCACTACCGCCATCGCGGCCCTACAGAGGCGCCGGCTGGTCCAGCTGTTGGAGACCACCGGCGTCGCCCGCGACGGGGCGAGGTGGCTGGCCCGAGTGGAGGGCGAGACGCTGGCCGCTCTCGAGCAACGGGGCCAGGCGAGCGGCCAGGAGCTGTCGGCCGCCGTTCCCGCCCTGCGCACCCAGATCTCTTACGGCGACGCGTCGAAGAAGTGGGCCAATGTCAGCGCCGTCACCACCCGGGTCCTCTTCTTGCTGGCGGCCGAGGGCCGGATCGTGCGGGGCCCGCCCCGAGGCTCGTGGATCAGCAGCCAGTACCGCTGGGTGCCCCGCGACCGGTGGCTGGCCACACCCGTGGCCACGCCGTCGGCAGCCGCCACGGCCCAGGCCCGTGTGGCCCTGGCTCGGCACTGGCTGGCCGCCTACGGCCCCGCCCCGGTCACCGACCTGCAGTGGTGGACCGGCTGGACCGCCCGCGAGACCAGGGCGGCGCTGGCGCCCCTGTCGGTGGACGAGGTGGACCTCGGTGGCCCGTCACCCGGGTTGGTCCTGGCCGGCGACGCCGAGCCCGACGAGTCGCCGGCGACCGGTCCCTGGGTGGCGCTTCTTCCGGCGCTCGACCCGACCGTGATGGGGTGGACGGAGCGGAGCTGGTTCCTCCCCGAGGGGCCGCTGCGCTCACAGCTGTTCGACCGCTCGGGCAACCCCGGGCCCTCGATCTGGTGCGACGGCCTGGTGGTCGGCGGCTGGGCCCAGCGCGGCCAGGGGGAGATCGCGCTCCGAGTGGTCTGCGACGTCGGAGCCGATGCCCGGGCCGCCATCGACGCTGAGGCCGAGCGCCTTCGCCAGGCGCTCGGAGACGTCCGGGTCACGCCCCGCTTCCGCACCCCCCTGGAGCGGGAGCTGTCGTTGAGCTAGCAAAGGATGCGCCGGATCTCCCTGGCATCGGCCGTGTCGTAGCGCGGGTACAGGGTGATGACGCTGTCGAGGTCCGCCAGGCCGAGCGTGAGCCCGTACGGCTGGCCGGGCAGGGGAGAGGACACGCCGGCTTGTCGTGGCGCTCGCCCGACCTCCGCGCCCAGGCGCCACCCGCTCGGGCGGGACACCGCGCCAAACAGGTACAGGTGGTCCTCGGAGAGACCCAGCACCACCGTGTGGGGCGTACGCCCCGTCTTCCTGGTCCACCACCTTGTTGCCACGGCGGCGAGGATCGCACGATCCAACGGCGCACGCAGAGAATCGAAGGTTCGGTACAGCGCGCACAACGAGACCGCCTGGCCGGTCTTCTCGCGAAGCTGGTCGCGTAGATCGGTGTCAGCGGTCAAGCAAGACCCGCTACCGCAACGAGATGCCCTGGCTGAGGCGGGTCTCGGGGACCCAGGCCACCTGGCCCGCGTCGGCCAGCTCCCGGACGGCGGGAACGGGGTCGGAGTCGGCAAACAGCCGCTCGTCGTGGTAGTCGACCGCCCGCCCGGTGGCGTCGGTCACCCAGCATGACGCCTCGAGGGCGATGCCGCTGGGGTCGGTGAAGTAGATCGACCGGAAGATCTGGTGGTCGACCACCTCGGTCACCTCGCAGCCTGCCGCCTTCAACCGCCGCTGCATGTCGCGCAGCGCCTCCTCGTCGGGGAGGTTCAGCGACAGGTGATCGAACTGGACCGCCCGAGGGTCGGGCATACCGGCCGGCTTGGCGAAGGTCTCGAGCTCGATGCCGTGGTACTCGAAGAAGGCCAGCGTGTTCTGGGAACCGACTTCGAAGAAGTAGTGGCGGAACGCCGGCGTGGCCAGGGTCGCCACCAAGCGGGCGCCCAAGACGCCGTGGTAGAAGCGCACGGTGGCGTCCATGTCCGTGGTGACCAGCGCCAGGTGGTTGATGCCCCTCCAGTGCGGCCGTTCGTCGATGGCGTCCATGAAGCCAGGGTACGGTAGGCGGCGCCGTGAAAGGGAAAGTCGTGGTCATCACCGGTGCCAGCAGTGGTATCGGCAAGGAGACGGCCGTGGCCCTGGCGGCCATGGGTGCCACCACGGTGATGGCGTGCCGCAATCCGTCAAAGGCGGAGTCGGCGGCCGAGGAGGTCCGCCAACGTGCGGGTAGCGACGACGTGGCGGTGGTGGCTCTCGATCTGGCCGACTTGGCGACGGTCGGTCCCGCGGCAGCGACCATTGCCGGGACCTACGGGCGTGTCGACGTGCTGGTCAACAATGCCGGCGGGCTGTCCGGCCAGCGCCGAACTACGGCCCAGGGCTTCGAGCAGACCTTCGGGGTCAACCACCTGGGCCACTTCTACCTGACCGCCCTGCTTCGCTCGGCCCTGGAGGCGGCAGCGCCCTCGCGGGTGGTCAACGTGGCCTCGATCGCTCACCGGCTGGCCGTCGGCGGCCTGCCCTGGGATGGCTTGCAGCACGAGCGTCACTACCAGGGGGTGCTCGTGTACGGCCAGTCCAAGCTGGCCAACATCCTGTTCACTCGCGGCCTCGCCGCCCGCTTCGACCCCGCCGTGGTGACCGCCAACGCCCTCCACCCCGGCCCTGTCCGCACCGGCTTCGGCATGGACGGCGACCTCAAGGGCCTCCTGGCCGCCGGCAACCAGTTGCTGCGCCTGTTCGAGATCAGCTCCCAGTCGGGCGCTGACACCGTGATCTTCTTGTCAGCCCACCCCTCGGTTGCCGGGAACAGCGGCGGCTACTGGTATAGGCGTCATCGGTGGCGGACCAGTCGTGAGGGGCGCGACGACGTGGTCGCCGAGCGGCTGTGGACGGTAAGTGAGCAACTGCTGACTGATGCCGGTTACCCGCTGCCTTGACGATAGGTAGGGTTCGCCTGCACCAGGCCTGAACAACGGGAGGTCACCGATGGCATTGCACCGCTACTCGGCCGGCGAGGACGAGACCGAGGTGAGCATCCGACCCCAGTTCACCCAGCACGGGGAGGTCGGCACCCTGCCCAAGAACCGGATGCCTTCCCGGGGCATGCCGGCCGACACTGCCTACCAGGTGGTGCACGACGAACTGATGCTGGACGGCAATTCGAGACTCAACTTGGCCACGTTCGTGACGACGTGGATGGAGGACCAGGCCGCCCGCTTGATGACCGAGAGCGCCGACAAGAACCTGATCGACAAGGACGAGTATCCCCATTCGGCGGAACTGGAGCGACGCTGCGTGAACATGCTGGCCCGGTTGTGGCACGTCCCCGAGGACGGCGGCGAGGAGGCCACGGGGTGCTCCACGTCGGGATCGAGTGAGGCGTGCATGCTCGGGGGAATGGCGCTCAAATGGCGGTGGCGCCAGGACCTCCAGCAGGCGGGCACTTACTCTGCGGCGCGGCAACCCAATCTCGTTATGGGCGCCAACGTTCAGGTCTGTTGGGAGAAGTTCTGCCGTTACTGGGATGTCGAGGCCCGGCTGGTGCCGGTCTCGGCCGAGGCCACCCACCTGACGCCAGAGACGGCGGTCGCCCACTGCGACGAGAACACCATCGGGGTGGTGGCGGTGCTCGGTTCCACCTACGACGGGGTGTACGAACCGGTCGCTGAGATCGCGGCCGCCCTTGACGCCTTTCAGGCCGAAAAGGGCATCGACATCCCGATGCACGTCGACGGAGCGTCGGGGGCCTTCGTCGCCCCCTTCGTTGACCCCGGCCTGCAGTGGGACTTCCGCGTCCCGAGGGTGCACTCCATCAACGCCTCGGGCCACAAGTTTGGCCTGGTGTATCCCGGGGTCGGCTGGGTTGTGTGGCGGGACCACACCTCCTTGCCCGACGACCTGGTGTTCAAGGTGGATTACCTCGGCGGGGAAATGCCGACGTTCACCTTGAACTTCTCGCGGCCGGGTTCCCAGGTGGCGGCGCAGTACTACAACTTCATCCGCTTGGGCTTCGAGGGCTACAAGGCGGTCCAGGACGTCTGCCGCGACGTCGCCCGCCACCTCGCCCGGTCGGTGGCCCAGATGGGTCCATTCGAGTTGGTGACCAAGGAGTTCGGAATCCCTGCGTTCGCCTTCCGCCTGAAGGACGAGGTGTCGGCCGGCTACACCGTCTTCGACGTGTCCGACGCGCTGCGGGCCTTTGGCTGGATCGTGCCCGCCTACCCCATGCCGCCGGCCATCGAGGACATGGACGTGCTGCGGATCGTCGTCCGCAACGGCTTCGGCCGCAACCTGGCCGACAGTCTTCTCGACGACCTGTCCAAGGTCGTCAAGCGCCTCGAGGGGACCCACCGGTCCAAAGCGGACCGAACGGGCTTTCACCATTAGCAGAGGGTGCGCCGGATCTGTGCCGATCCGCCGCGGGGCAGCGTCGGCGCGCACCAAACTCGGCGGCGCGGCGCTGAACACGGGGACGGGAAAAGCAATGCTGACTTGTCGGACACGACGCCCGATCAGTTCGTCGACACCACCGGCAAAGCATGGGCCCAGGCCGCCGGCAGTGATGCCAAGGCCGCGGACGCCGCGGCGAGGACACCTCCAACGTTTACAGGGCGGTCACCTACTTGACCGGACACGACCTTGTAGACGGGTTGGGGCTTGATCGGTTACATAACTGGCACGGTTGACCTGTTTATCTCCAACAGACCGGTCCGCTTCATCAGATGTGACGTGGCGGAGGTGGAGCAGATCTCGTCTGATGCCGACGCTGTTCGGCGATTGTTCGCTTGGCTGGGGAACCCTCGCAGTCCCGGCTGGACGAACCTGCTCATTTGCTTCTTCGTCGCAGACTGATGAGAATCACGGTGCACAGCGTGACGAGAAAGAACCCCAGGACGATTGGGGGGACAGTATCCAGCGAAAATGGCTCGAATGCCGCGTGCACGACAAAAGCGACCAGGACGAGAAGGCACAGCGCAAGTGCAACGAGAGCGTCTACCGGTCGATTTACATCCCTTGTCACAAACTCTCCGCGCTTCTCTTGTACGAGCCGTATTCCGCCCTGAATGGCAGCAATGATACCCATGAGCATCATAAAGGAGCTAACCGCGGTACCGGACCAGTCATGGCCAAGAGCAAAACCTGAGACGCCGACCATCGCGCACAGCGTTAACCCAATCCCGCCCCAGAAGAGACGCACTGATATTGGGTCTCTCATCCCAGCATCCTCCGGCACACCGGCAGCTTATCCCGGACGGTGCATGCCACCTGGCCGGGCGCCGGATTGTTTTGTGGGCTGGCGATGTCTTCGAGCTCCCTATTGGTACTCGCTATCTGCAACACGCTAAACGATGACTCGGGCGCCTGAAAGACCCGGCGGCCGCGGGGTACACCGTCTTCGACGTGTCCGACGCCTTGCGCCAGTGTGGCTGGATCGTGCCCGCCTACCCCATGCGGCCGCGATTCAGGACATGACGTGCTGCGCACCGTGGTCCGCTACGGCTTCGGTCGCAACCTGGCCGACAGCCTGCCCGACGCCCTGGCCAAGGTCCTCACGAACCTGGAAGGCAAGGTCCACCCGTCGAAGGCCGCTCGAACCGGCTTCCACCACTAGGAGAGGGTGCGCCGGATCTCTCTTGCGTCAGGCGTGTCGTACAACGGGTACAAGGTGACAGGCTTTTCAAGTTCCGGCAAGGCGAGCGTCAGGCCGAAGGGTTCGCCGTCCAGCGGCGAGCACACGCCGGTTCGCCTCGGTACCCGGCCTACCTCCTCGCCGAGCCGCGACCCCGAAAGCGGCACACCGCCGCGAACACAAACACCTGATCGAGGGAGAGGCCCACCGCTACCTTGTGGGGGTTTTGGGTCGTCGCTCGTCCAGCGAAGCTGACGAATGCAGCCCCAACCAGGCTGACAAAGGCGACGCCCAACGTCTTCGGGGGGATCGGCGACTTCGTATCGAACGTCCGGTACAAGGCGCATAACGACACGTCCTGGCGCGTCTTGTCGTGAAGTTGGCTGCGGAGATCGGACTCAGCAGTCAAGACCTACCCGCCGTTCGTATATGGCAAGGACCACCGAGGGCAGAGAGGGCGTCAGCATCACCGGCTGGCAGCCGCGGCGGTTCAGGTAATGGCGATGTGGACGGCCAGGCCGAGCCCGTCGGTGCCGGCGGTGACGGGCGGGCCCATATTGGCCGGGTTGCCGAACGACAGCTCGGGCAGGTCAGCTGGCCAGTCACCGCCCACCACGCGCATCGCGACGTACTCATCGACGAAGATCAGTTCAGCCGGCTCGATCAGTCGAGGTCGGGTTGGGGGCCACCGCCCTGGCGACGACGGCGGCGTTTCTCGAGCAACTCCTTACCGATTGTCACGCCATCACTGTGCCGCACGCCCGACATGCCCGTCGGCGGAGGACACGCCCCCCACGTCGGCGCGACCTACGGCAGAGCGCTCGGAAACACGGCGCCGTCCTCGGCCGCGCTGAGCGCCAGCTGCCCGTTGGCGGCCACCAACGTCCGGTCGACCGGCACCCACCGACCTGCCTGGCCGACGGCCTGACCAAATCGTCACGCAGATGGAGGGCGCTATACCGTCCGAGGGAACCGAACGGGCCTTCACCACCAAGATCCACAGCCGGGCCGACGCGCACAGCCGGAGGGGGCGCGAGGCGGTGGCGCTCCGCTGGACTGAGCGCCACCGACCCACATTCGCAGCGGCGCAAGAGGAAGGGGGCGCCTCGCCGCCGGCTGCCTGTCAGGTATTCGGAATGCCGCTCCATCCCGGATGACGGTGGCGCACGACGTCGAGCTGGCGAAGGACCAGCCCCAGCTTGCGAGCCGCCGCCTTGGTGATGACCGGTGTGGCGTCGCGGATCAACTTGTCGACCTCCGGGGTGAAGGCCAGCAGCCAGCGCGAGAGCACGCCCTCGTCGAACCACCCGCCGGCGCCGGGGGGCAGCAGGTCGGCCAGCCAGCCGGGCTCCGCTGCCTGCTGGGCCAGCCGGTTCCACGACCAGGCCTCTGAGCCGACCCGCAGGCAGGCCAGCAGTTCCTCGGGCGGGGGTTGGCCCAGCCCGAGGTCGAACATGGCCTTGACCACCGGATGTTGAGCCACCACCTCCGGCCACGACAGCGGCCCGGTCGCGCGGCGGCCGACTGCTACCACGGTGCTCAGCCACACCCGGGCCAGCAGCCGGTCGGTGTTCTCGTCGGGCGGCACCGTCGCCAGCCCGAGTGCCCGGTGTACCAGGTCGACGATCCGGCCGGCCGAGGGCGGCTCGTTCACCAGGACGGTCGACCCGGCGCGCACGAAACCGATGCACTCGCCGGCGCGGCTGAGCAGGAACACCGTCTTGCAACGCCGCCGCTCACCGGGCGCCAGTATGGACTCCCCGGGACCATCCAGCGGATGGGCCCAGCCGCCGCCCACGGTGACGATGGCGTTGCACTCCGGTGGGGCGCGGTAGCCGAGCAGCGTGTCGAGATCGGGATGCCAGCGGAGTCCTTCGGGCTTATGGGGATCGCCGACGATTTCGGCCCATGCGGGCGGCGCCCCCTCGGGGTGCAACGACTCCACGCTTTGGGCCACGACGGTGAGGCTCTCGGTCGGTGTGCAGGTCACACCCTTACCTATGCCACCGCTCCCCTCCGGCGGCGCCCAGCCCGGCCGCTACGGGGGCGGCGAGGGTTTGACGACCCGAAGGTGCAGCTCCTTCAGCTGCTGATCGGTGACGCTGCTCGGGGCCCCCATCAGCAGGTCCCGGGCCGTCTGGTTGAGCGGGAAGGCGATGACCTCGCGCAGGTTGGCCTGATCGAGCAGCAGCATCAGCAGCCGGTCGAAGCCGGGCGCGATTCCGGCGTGGGGTGGCGCCCCGTAATGGAACGCCTGCCACAAGGCAGGGAACGACTGGTGGACACGCTCGGGCCCGTAGCCGGCGATGGCGAAGGCCGCCTCCATGATGTCGGGCCGGTGGTTGCGGACCGCCCCCGAGGACAGCTCCAGGCCGTTGCACACCAGGTCGTACTGGAAGGCCAGGATCTCGCCGGGGTCCGTGGTCTGCAGCGCCTCCACCCCGCCTTGGGGCATCGAGAACGTGTTGTGCGAGAAGTCCCAACCGCGGGTCTCCTCGTTCCACTCGAACATCGGGAAGTCGGTGATCCAACAGAAGGCCAGCTCATCGGGGTCGGCCAAGCCCAGTTCCCGGCCGGCGGCGCTGCGCTGGACACCCAGGGTGGCGCTGGCCTTGACCGGGGATCCGACCGCGGTCAGCACGGCATCGCCGGGGACGGCCTCGACCGCCTCGACGATGAGCGCCACCTCCTCGGCCGTGAGTTTGCGGGCCAGCGGTCCCTTGATCGCCAGGGGGTCGCCGTCCTCCAGCTGCAGCCAGCTGCCGGCGACGCCGGACTTGGTGGCACCCTCGGCGAAGGTGTCGAACCACCGCCGAGGCCGAGGTCCGCCCCCAGGGATGCGCAGCGCCCGTATGGCGTGGCCCTTGTCGGGCGCCTGCAGGAACATGGGGAGTTCCGTGGCACCGCCGAGAACCTTGGTCAGGTCGGCGATCGTCAGCTCGAAACGTAGGTCGGGTTTGTCGGTGCCGTACCGAGCCAGGGCGTCGGCAAAGCTCAGGTGGGGAAACGGTGCCTTGGCCCGCTTGGCCGGCGCCAGCGACATGCCGTCACGGTCGGGGGCGGGAAGCTCGCCAACGACGTGGACCATCAGCTGCTCCACCTCGTCGAAGACGTCCTCCTGGGTGGCAAAGGCCATCTCCAGGTCGATTTGGTAGAACTCGCCGGGACTGCGATCGGCGCGCGATGCCTCGTCGCGGAAGCAGGGCGCGATCTGGAAGTAGCGCTCGATGCCGCCCACCATGAGCAGCTGCTTGAACTGCTGGGGGGCCTGGGGCAGGGCGTAGAACTCGCCCGGGTACAGCCGGCTCGGCACGAGGAAGTCGCGGGCCCCCTCGGGTGAGGAGGCGGTGAGGATCGGGGTCTGCACCTCGAGGAAGCCGCGCTCGGCCAGGTGGCTGCGCACCAGCTGGGCGAAGCGGGCCCGCACCGCCAGACGCTCGACGATCGGGCCTCGCCGCAGGTCCAGGTACCGGTGCCGGAGGCGGGCCTCCTCACTGACTTCAGTGTCCCGCTCCACCGGGAAGGGGAGCACGTCGGCGCTCGACAGCACGT
>JBOGGN010000086.1:0-1957 GCA_050744165.1 Acidimicrobiales bacterium
CCTCGAGGGAGGCGGTGAGACGGCAGATCTGGTCACATTGGGCGACGATCAGGTTGCTGTTGGCCCAGTTGCGGGCCAGGCCGTTGAGCGGTCCGTAGTCGGCGGCGGCAGCCATGAACCCCAGGCGGTGGTCGGCCAGGTCGGAGAGGCGGGGGGCGTAGCGGTAGCCGAGCGCCCAGGCCAGCGCGAAGACGATCTCCGACGCCCCGGCGGTGTCGGTCGAGACGGTCCCGGGACGCAGAACGCTCTGGTTGGCCATCAGCCCGTCAAAAGCGTAGAGGCTGTCTCTACCCGGGCCGGGTCGACGCATTTCCCTGATCTGCATGCAGCCGGGTTCGATTAGGGCTCGATGGCGCTTCGCAGGTCGGCGAGACGGTCACGATCGAGGGAGTACCAAACCCACTTGCCACGCCGGTCGCCGTGGACCAGGCCGGCGTCGGAGAGGATCTTCAGATGGTGGGAGATGGTGCCCTGGCTCTTGCCGATCGGCCCGATGAACTCGCACACACAGATCTCCCCCCCCGCCGCCGCGGCCAAGAGAGAGATCACCCGCAAGCGGACCGGGTCTCCCAGGGCGTTGAACCCTAGGGCTAGCTCTTCGGCCTGGGCTGGATCGAGGGGGGCGGCCAGCACCGAGGGGCAGCACTCGGCGGCCTGGGACTCCTCGACGTCGATCAGGGCAACTTTTCTGGCCACCACACCAACTCCCATTGACAAACGTGATTGCATCGACCAATATCAACGTATCAACGGTTGTCGATGCTACCAGGAGGTAGTGGTGTCTCGTGTGCAACTGGCCCTCAACGTGGCCGACGTCGACCAGGCGGTGGCGTTCTACTCCAAGCTGTTCAACGCCGAGCCGGCCAAGCGCCGGCCCGGTTACGCCAACTTCGCGATCGCCGACCCGCCGCTCAAGCTGGTCTTGATCGAGAACCTCGAACATCGAGGCGAAGGCGTGGCCGGAGCGCTCAACCATCTCGGCGTCGAAGTGCAGACCGCCCAAGAGGTCCAGGCCGCCACCGCACGGCTGGCGGGTGAGGGCCTCGAACCCGACGTTCAGGAGTCAACCACCTGTTGTTACGCCGTCCAGGACAAAGCGTGGGTGAACGACCCCGACGGTGCCCCCTGGGAGGTGTACACGGTGCTGGCCGACGCCCCAGCCGAGACGGGACTGGGTTGTTCCACTGAGGCCTGCGCCCCCGAGCCCGCCCACGTCACCCTGGGCGGCCCCGCCCGCTCCTGCTGCTGAGGCGAAGCAGAGTTGAACCAAGCCCTATGGCGGCGGTTGGTGGCGGAGTGGCTGGGCAGCGGGCTGCTGGCCGCGGTGGTCGTCGGCTCCGGCATCGCCGCCCAACAGCTCTCCCCGGGACAGACAGGCCTGGAGCTGTTGGAGAACTCAGCGGCCACCGCGACCGGGTTGTACGCCCTGATCTTGATGTTCGGGCCGGTCTCCGGCGCTCATTTCAACCCGGCCGTGTCCTTTGTCGACGCCGGATTCGGCGGCCTGTCCTGGCGTGACGCCCTGGCCTACCTGCCCGTTCAGACCGCCGGCTGCGTCTGCGGGGCGGTGCTGGCCAACATCATGTTCAACCAGCCCGTGGTCACCATCTCCACCCATCATCGGGCCACCGGCGCCCACTTCGTGTCGGAGATCGTGGCCACCGCCGGGCTAATCCTGGTCATCTTCGCCCTGGCCCGCACCGGACGGGCCGCCACCGTGGCCGCCGCCGTCGGCGCCTACATCGGCGCCGCCTACTGGTTCACCAGCTCCAGCAGCTTCGCCAACCCGGCGATCACCGTCGGCCGGACCCTGAGCGACACCTTCGCCGGCATCGCACCCGCTTCCGCGCCGGGCTTCATCCTCGCCCAGCTCGCCGGAGGGGCGCTCGCCATCGCCGCCATCCGGGCCCTCCACCCGAACGTCACGCGCGACCAGCCGGCAGCAGTCGTCCTGCCG
>JBOGGN010000087.1:0-12087 GCA_050744165.1 Acidimicrobiales bacterium
CGATGCCTTCGGCGCCTTCGGAGCCGCCTTCGATGCCTTCGGCGCCTTCGGAGCCGCCTTCGATGCCTTCGGCGCCGCCTTCGATGCCTTCGGAGCCGCCTTCGATGCCTTCGGAGCCGCCTTCGACAGCCGCTCTGTCCGCCCCGATGGCCAGCCGTCCAGAGCCTGCGCCCGAGCCCGTGCCGGCAACTCAGCCTGCTAGCGAGCCCGCCGAAGCCGAAGATGTCGCTCCCTTCCCGATCGAGGATTACGACGAGTTGCGGGTGGTGGAGATCCTCCCGTTGCTGCCCGAGTTGGATGACGTGGAGCTCCGGGTCGTCCAGGATCACGAGGCAGCCACTCAGAACCGTCCACCGGTCCTCTCACGGATTGCCGCATTGCTCGAGATGGAGGCGCCTGGACCCATTCCGGCGCCGTCGGCGACCGCTGGCGGCCCCCCAGGTTCGGAGTTTCCGATCGCCGACTACGACTTGCTCGGCGTTGCTGAAATTTTCCCGTTGCTGAATGAGCTGGACGACACGGAGTTGCGCCAGGTACGCCAATACGAGGTCGACGGGCGGCGCAACACCATCCTGTTCCGGATTGACGCGTTGCTGGAAACGCCGCCCGCGGATACGCCGGCGACTACCCCTCCCCCCACCACATCGGCCGAGCGGCCCGGGGCCGAGGTTACGGTCGTGCCCGAACCCGAGGAGGGAGAGGAAGAGGTTCCGTTCCCGATCCCCGATTACGACCGGCTGCGGGTGTTCCAGATCCTGACGCGCCTTGCCGACCTCACCCCGCGCCAGCTTCGGGCGGTGCGTCGATACGAAGCGGCAGGACGCGAGCGGACGACGATCCTCAATCAGATCGACGGCCAGCTGGAAATCGAGCCGGCTCCGGCCCCAGCCCCGCGGCCAGCAGCACCGGCCGAGCTTCAGCCTCGCCCCGAGTCGCCGTCGGCGGCTGGGCTCATCGCCGAGTCCGCCGCCCCGACATCGGCGCCCGTAGCGAGTGCAGCTGCATCCGAGGGAACATCTGCACCAGAGCCGACAGCCGAGGCGGCCGCTCCGCCAGAAATAGTGCATGCTCCCGAGCCGGTAGCTCATACGACCCAGTCCGAGCTGGTTACTCCGACCGAGTCGGCGCCGGTAGAGGCCGGGCGGCAAGCACCGGCTGTGCCCGAGCCGGAAGGAGCGCCTGAGGCGGAGCCACCAACCGCTCCTGTCCCTCACGAAGCGTCCGCGCCCGGGCTCGAGGCGGCTGTCGCCCCTGAGCCGGTGCCCGGGCCTGAGCCTGAAGCGGCTGTCGTTTGGGAGCCCGAGCCTGAAGCGGCTGTCGCTCTGAAGCCCGAGCCGGCACCCGAGCCGGAACTGGCGCCTGAACCGCGGCCGGAGCCGGAACCCGAGCCTGAGCCGGGGCCCGAGCCTGAACCGCGGCCGGAGCCTCAATTGGCGCTAGAGCCCGAGCCTGAACCGCGGCCGGAGCCTGAACTGGCGCCTGAGCCCGAGCCTGAACCGCGGCCGGAGCCTGAACCAGCGCCGGAGCGCATGCGGGCCGCTTCTAGGCCGAGGTTCCCCATCGCCGACTACGACGACCTTCGACCGATCGAGATCCTGTATCTCGTGGACCGCCTCGATGATGACGAGCTGGACCAGGTGCGGGAGTACGAGGACAACCACCGAGGCCGCCCGTCGATCCTCCGCCGCGTCGATTCGCTGCTGGCGCAGGCTTCGCCCATGCCACCGCGGGTCCCAGCGGCACCCGAGCTGGAACCAGAACCCGAACGGCAGCCTGAGCCTCAAGCGGCCGATGAGGCGTCAGCGCTTCCCATCGCCGACTACGACGACCTGCGGCCAATTGAGATCCTGTCGCTCCTGGACCAGCTTGACGACGACGAGTTGGACCAGGTGCGCGAGTACGAGGACGCTCATCGGGGGCGGCGGGCGATCCTGTTCCGGATCGACTCACTGCTGTCGCCCCCGCCCCCGCCCCCACCGGCGGCCGAGGAGCCGCCAACCGAAGAGGAGCCGCCAACCGAAGAGGCGTCCGACACCGAACCTGAGCCCGAGCCGGAACCTGAGCCCGAGCCCGAGCCGGAACCGGAACCGGAACTCGAGCCGGCACCGGGACCCCCGCTCGTATCCGAATCTGAGCCGGCACCGGGACCCCCGCCCGTATCCGAACCTGAGTGGGCTGGCGCCGAGCCGGCGTTTGAGCCGGCGCCCGAGCGTGATCGGGAGCCGGAACCTCTCGACGCGGGCGTGGCCGGATCCAGCCTGCCGATCGCCGACTACGACGCGTTGCGCCCTATGGAGATCCTGTCGCTGCTCGAGCGGTTGGACGACGAGGAGCTGGACCAGGTGCGGGAATATGAAGAAGCGCACCGGGGCCGGGCCACGGTCCTGTACCGGATCGAATCTCTTCTCTCGGCGCCTCCGCCGCCGGTGGCCACCGAACCGGAGCCGGCCCCGCGGCCAGGGGAAGCGGAGGCCTCGGAGCCGGAGTTCGAAGAACCGGTCCCTGAGCCCGAGCCCGTACCTCAGGCGCATGAGCCTCTGGTCGAGGGCTTCCCGATTGCCGACTACGAAAACCTGAGACCACTGGAAATCCTGTCACTGCTCGATCAGCTTGACTCTGATGAGTTGGAACAGGTGCGCGACTACGAGGACGCTCACCACGGCCGACTGTCGATCCTTCACCGGATCGAGGACCTCCTCGCCCCACCGGAGCAGCCCCGGTCCGTTCCTCAGCTAGAGCTCGAGCCAGAACCTCAGCCCGAACCCCTCCCAGAGCCGGTGGCTGACGCCGGCGATGTCGATACCGGTCGCCCGGCGGCGGACGCCGACCAGGCAGAACCCGAGCAGGAGGCTGAGCCGAAGTCGGTCGTCCCGCCGGAACCACACGCCGCGCCCGAGCCGGCATCGGGGCCACAGTCGTCAGCGGAGGCGCTTTCCGCCGAGCTACACGCCGAGCCTGGGCCTGAACCCCACGCTGGGTCCGAGTCCGGGGCCCGCGCCCCGACCGAATCCGAGCCAGCACCCGAGCCGGAGCCGGAGCCGGAGGCCATGGCCGAGCCGGTACCCCAAGCGAAGGCCGAGGCAGCGCCGATGGCGGCGACCAAAGCAGGGGACCGTCCCCCGCCCCCTGACGTCGCCGACCTCCCGATCGCGGAGTACGACCAGCTGGCAGTGAACGAGATCCTGCCGCTACTGCCCGAGCTCGATGACGACGAGCTTGACGACGTCCGGCGCTACGAGGAGGCGCACCTCGGCCGAAACGCCATCTTGGGGCGGATCGAGGGATTGCTCGAACCCTTCGACGAGGAGGAGCAGGGCACCGGCGGCGAGCAGTTCGAAGCCGAGTTCGAGGAGGAGGAGTGGGAGGACGAGGAGGCCCCCCCGCCGCCGGCCGCCTCGGCCCGCCCACCGGCGCCGCCCGCAGCCGAGGAGCTCGGCGCCGACGAGGAAGCCTTCGAGGATGAGGAAGACGAGGACGAGTTCGAAGCCGAGGATGACGAGGGCGCGCCCGCGGAGGGCGAGGAGGACGTCTTCCCAATCGCCGACTACGACGACCTGCGGGTCGCCGAGATCCTGCCCCTCCTCTCCCAGCTGATGCCCGACGAGCTGGAAACCGTGTCTCGCCACGAGGAGCAACTCGCCAATCGGGCCACCATCTTGAGCAGGATCGACCGCCTGCTCAGGCTCTCCGAGCGGGAGCCCTGACCGGGCGTCCGGACCCGGAGCCGACAGCCCAGTCGGGGATGATGCGCCGCCGGCGGACGGCCGACAGTTGGTGTGCCTCAGATATGTTCGGCGGGGCGCAGGTGCAGATGGACGAGTCGGCCGTCGGGCAGTGCCGCTGAAGGCCAGCTGGTCGATGGGGAACCGGCTGCCGCCGCGCCGTCGGCGACGGTTATCTCGAGCGACACCGCCAGCACCTGCTGGCTCACCCAAATCCGGTGGCTTTTTAGGGCCGCGCCGACGTCAGCGGGTGCCACCAGCTGCACGTGGATGCGGTCGCTGACCCGCAGGCCCAGGTCCCGGCGGGCCTGCTGAATGATCCGGACCACGTCCCGGGCGTGGCCCTCCGCCTCGAGCTCGGCGGTGAGGCTGACGTCGAGCACCACCACCCCGTCGTCACCGGGCAGTACCCGGCTGAGTTCGGCGTCGCCAGGCGTGAGCCGGAGGTCCCACTCGCCCGGAGCGAGCTGAACGGGGCCGACCCTCGCTCGGCCCTCGTCGAGCAGCTCCCAGTCGCCGGCTCGGGCGGCGGCCGCCGCCTTCTGGGTGAGCGGGCCGAGGCGGGGCGCGGCCACCTTGAACACCACCGTCAGCACTTGGTCCGCGACGTCGCCGACGTCGTTGGTGAGCCGCAACGACTTCACGTTGACCTCGTCCTTGATGAGGTCCTCGAAGGGGGCCAGGGCGGCGGCGTCCTCGGCGGCCACTGTCAGCGACGCCAGGGGAAGGCGAGCCCGCAGCCCCCGCGCCTTTCGGATTGAGTGAGCCGCAGAGCACACCTGGCGAACCCGGTCCATGACCGCCACCAAGGCGTCATCGGCCGGCAGCGTGGCCGGCTCGGGCCAATCGCACAGGTGGACGCTGTCGCCGCCGGTAAGCCCTCGCCACACCGCCTCGGAGATCAGCGGCAGCAGCGGTGCCGCCGCGCGGCACAGAACCTCCAGCACCGTGGCCAGGGTGTCGAAGGCGTCCTGTTGGTCCCCCGCACCATCGCCCGGCGACGATGCCGACGCCGACGTGCCCCAGAACCGGTCCCGGCTGCGCCGGATGTACCAGTTGGTCAGGGCGTCGAGGAAGCCCTCGATCGCGCCGGTGGCGCCGGAGATGTCGTAGCGGTCCATGGCCTCGGTAACCGCGACGACCGCCTGGTACAGCTTGGCCAGCACGTAGCGGTCCAGCACGCCGCTCGCGGAGGTTCGGGCGCAGTCTGCCGTCACACCGTCGGCATTGGCGTACAGGACCAGGAAATACCACGCATTCCACAGCGGGTGGATCGCCGAGCGGACGGCGTCGCGGATGCCGGCTTCCTTCACCGACATGTCGCCGCCTCGCAGCACCGCCGACGACAGGAGGAACCAGCGCATGGCGTCGGCCCCGTAGCGCACGAACATTGCCTCGGGGTCGGGATAGTTGCGAAGTCGCTTGGACATCTTGTTGGCGTCGTCGCCGAGCAGGATCCCGTGCGCCATACAGGTGCGAAAGGCGGGCCGGTCGAACAGGGCTGTTGCCAGTACATGCAACGTGTAGAACCAGCCCCGGGTCTGGCCGATGTACTCGACGATGAAATCACCCGGGAAATGGGTGTCGAACCACGCCTCGTTCTCGAAGGGGTAGTGGACCTGGGCGAAGGGCATCGACCCAGACTCGAACCAGCAGTCGAGGACGTCGGTCACCCGCCGCATTGTCGAGCGGCCGCTCGGATCGTCCGGGTTGGGCCGGGTCAGCTGGTCGACGAACGGCCGGTGCAGGTTGTCGGGCCGGACGCCGAAATCCGATTCCAGCTCGTCCAGCGATCCGTACACGTCGATACGAGGAAAGTCCGGGTCGTCGCTCTTCCAGACCGGAATGGGCGAACCCCAGAACCGGTTACGGGAAATGGACCAGTCGCGGGCATTTTCCAGCCATTTGCCGAAGGAGCCGTCACGAACGTGTCCCGGGACCCAGGTGATCTCCTGGTTGTGAACCAGCATCCGGTCGCGAAAAGCGATCACCCGCACGAACCACGAGCTCACCGCCTTGTAGATGAGCGGTGTGTCGGTCCGCCAGCAGTGGGGATAGCTGTGGTTGTACGAGTCGTGGCGGACCAGCACGGCGCGGGCCCGCAGGTCGCGGATGATCGGCGTATTGGCGTCGAAGACCTGCATCTCCCGGTAGTCGGGCACCTCGGTGGTGAACCGGGCCCGGTCGTCGACGGGGCAGATCACCGGGATGCCCGCCGCCTCGCACGCCTTCTGGTCGTCCTCGCCGAATCCCGGGGCCAGGTGCACCACGCCGGTGCCCTCCCCGGTGGTGACGAAATCAGCGGCGAGCACCACAAAGGCATTCGGCGTCTCGCGGAAATAGGGAAACAGCGGCTGGTACCGACGCCCGACCAGATCGGCGCCGAGGACGGTGCCCACCCGCTGGCTTTCCCCCAGCTCCTTTTGATAATGCTCCACGACTGCCTCGGCCAGGATGACCCGGCCGCTGCCAGATTCGAAAACGGCGTATTCGATTTCTGCCCCTACCGCCAGGGCGAGGTTGGACGGGAGGGTCCACGGTGTCGTGGTCCACACCCACAGCACCTCGGCGGGGTCGCCGTCGAGCGCGAACGCCACCGTGACGGCCGGGTCCTGCCGGTCTCGGTACGCGTTGTCCTGGCGCGTCTCGAAATTCGACAGCGGCGTCTCGCATTCCCAGCAGTAGGGCAGCACACGGTAGCCCTCGTACAGGAGGCCTTTCTGCCAGAGGGTCTTGATGGCCCACATGACGCTCTCCATATAGGAGATGTCCATGGTCTTGTAGTCGTTCTCAAAATCGACCCAGCGGGCCTGCCGGGTGACATAACGCTCCCATTCGTGGGTGTAGCGCAGCACCGACCGGCGGCAGCAGTCGTTGAAGCGATCGATCCCATAGGCGGTGATGGGCCCGCGGCCGGACACGCCGAGCTCCTTTTCGGCCTCGGTCTCGGCGGGCAGCCCGTGGCAGTCCCAGCCGAAGCGACGCTCCACCCGGTGCCCACGCATGGTCTGGTACCGAGGGACGGTGTCTTTCACGAAGCCGGTGAACAGGTGGCCGTAATGCGGCAGCCCGTTGGCAAAAGGCGGCCCGTCGTAGAAGACGTACTCGTTGGCACCCCCGGGTCGGCCCGCCACGGAGGACTCAAAGGTCTTCCGCTCCGCCCACGACGCCAAAATGCCGGTCTCGATCGAGGGAAGATCGGGAGCGGCGGGCACGTCGGGATAGGGGCGAGGTCCTTCAGGCATGGGCTCCACGATAAACGCCGGGGCTGCTCAGCCCCGGCGAATACCGTAGGGTGCCCATGACCTGGGAACGAGTCGTCTGGCCGGTGACCCGGTTGGGAACGCCGGAGTAAGGAGCAGAGGTGGGAAAAGACGCCGCCGATCAGTTGTTCGACGTGATTGAGCGAGACGGCCCCGAGGCGGCCCAGGCTGGCGAGGCGGCGGCCCACCCGGGCGGGGAGGCCGGCGGCGACGACGCCGACAAGCGGGACGTGGACATCGTGTTGCGGGTCCACGTGCAGCCCGGTGCCGGGCGCAGCGCCGTCATGGGTCGCTTCGGCGACGCGTTGAAGGTCAAGGTGGCCGCCTCCCCAGAAGGCGGTCGCGCCAACGTCGCGGTGGCCGAACTGCTGGCGACCACCCTCGGCGTGCCTGCCTCGGGCGTCACCCTCGTGTCGGGGGAGGGCAGCCGCAGTAAGCGGTTCCGGATCGGCCCCGTACCCTTGGAGGCGGCCCGGCGGTTGATCCTGGCCGCCGAGGCTGGTGCGTCGGCGGCCGCGGGCGGTCGTGGGAATGCGCGGGGTGGCGGCGGCGTTCGTTGAGCGTCAGGCAGATGCGGGAGCTCATAACGCCGGGCCCGTGCTAGGGTCCGGCCCCTTCGAGCGGGGTGTGACAGTTGACCAGGCCGGAAATTGACAAGTCCTCCGAGTTGGACCAGACAGCCGACGAGCTCGCCGAGACGGCCCCCGAAGGCGGGGCCGCCAAGTCGGCGGCGGCACCGAAGAAGGCTGGCGCCAAGAAGCCGAAGGAGCCCCTGAAGGCCGAATTCCTGGATGAGCAACGCCAGCTTCTCCTCGCTGAGCGGGCCAGTTACACCCGGCAGGCCGAGGAGTTGAAGGCCGAAGCTGACTCGCTGGCCTTGGAGCACGAGCCGGGGGATGTGCAGTTCGACGAGGAAGGCGGCGAGGGCGGCACGTCCAACGTCGACCGGGAGCTGGACCTGGTGTTGTCGGCCCAGGCGCGCGCTGCGGTGGTCGAAATCGACCGGGCCCTGGCCAAGATCGACGCCGGTACCTACGGGGTGTGCGAGCAGTGCGGCCAGCCCATACCCCAGGCCCGGCTGAAGGCATTGCCGTACGCCGCCTTGTGTGTGGCCTGCAAGAGCGGCGGCCTGTCACGGCGCTAAGGGCTGGACGCGGCGGTCGGAGGAGCCGGCTGTCCGCCGGGGCGCGTCCCACAGCCCCGCCCGCCGGCGCCATGATCGAGCGGTGACAACAGCGCGTGCGGGGAGCGATCCGCGGCCGGTTCGTTTGGTGGGGCTCCGACGCTTGGTGATCGTAGGTATCGCAGCGCTCGCGGTCGGTGCCGATCAGGTGACAAAGACTTGGGCACTGCACCACGCGCTGGCGCCGGTGCATGTCATCTGGACGCTGCAATGGGCGGTTACGTTCAACTCGGGCACGGCCTTCGGGCTCGGGCAGGGCAGCACGCCCTTCATCATCGGGGGAGTGGTGGTACTGGTGGTGGCGCTACTCGGCGTCGGCCGCAAGGCCAGCCGGCGGGCGACGTGGCCGGCAGTGGTGGCCATGGGCCTGTTGCTGGGCGGCGCCCTGGGCAACCTGGCGGACCGACTGATCCGCCACCACCACGGGGCGGTGATCGACTTCATCGATCTGCGCTGGTGGCCGGTCTTCAACGTGGCTGACGCCTGCGTGAGTGTTGGTGCGGTCTTGTTGGCGCTGGTGTTGTTCCGCTCAGGCGAGGTTCAACGCCCTCTGCCCGAGCCCGGCGAGACGGTCGGCGAGCCCGCCGGAGTCGACCCCGCCGGCGGATGATTACCGTCATTCCAGCCGCCTTGAGCGGCGAGCGGGTCGACCGGGCGGTCTGCCTGCTTACCGGGATGAGCCGCAGTCAGGTGGCCTCCTTGGTCGACCAGGGTGCGGTGCGCCTCGACGAGGTGCCGGTGCGGGCCCGCAGCCGCCGGGTGGCCGAGTGCGAGTCGCTGGAGGTGGCCGACCTCCCGCCTGCAAGCAGTGACCACGTGGAGCCGGACCCGGGGGTCGAGTTCGACGTGGTGTACGCCGACGCCGAGGTGATCGTGGTCGACAAGCCCGCTGGCCTCGTCGTCCATCCGGGGGCCGGTCACCACCCGGCGACGCTGGTGGCCGGGCTGCTGGCCCGCTATCCCGACCTGGGGGCGCTGGCGGGCCCGGGATCCGAATACCGCCCCGGGATCGTTCACCGGCTCGACAAGGGCACTTCAGGGCTGGTGATGGTGGCCCGCACCGAAACCGCGCGGCGATCCCTGTCCGCCCAGCTGGCCGCCCACACCGCCGGGCGGCGGTATCGGGCGCTGGTCTGGGGCGTGCCCGGCGCTGACGAAGGGCTGATCGAGGCGCCGTTGCGCCGGGCGGAGGCCGACCCCACACGGATGGCGGTCCGCCTCGGTGGCAAGGAGGCCCGGACCCGCTACCGGGTACTTCAGCGATTCGGCGAACCTGCCCCGGCGGCCTTGCTCGACTGCCGGTTGGACACCGGCCGGACCCACCAGATCCGTGTCCATCTGGCTGCCATCGGGCTTCCGGTGGTGGGCGACGCCCGTTATGGCCGCCACGGGCGCTGGCCCGCCGGCCTGCCTCGATTGGCGCCCGAACGGCACTGGTTGCACGCCGTGGAACTGGCCTTCGACCACCCCCTCACCGGGGAGCGCCGGACCTTTGCCTCCCCGCTCCCCGACGACCTCGGCGGCCTGCTGGCGCGCCTGGCACCACCCTCTGAGGGGCGGGGGTAGGGGCGGCGGGGCATTTTTCCAGGGGCTTCTCAGCCCAGCTCAGACTCAGGCTCAGGGCAGCGGCGCCACGGATAGCCGGGCTGCCCCCGAGCGGTTGGCGCCGGCCCGCTCGACCATGTCGGCCAGGGTGAAGCTGTCAAGGTGGGCCCGCATGTGCTCACCCACGTCGGCCCACACCGCCAGCAGCACGCACTGGCCTTCGTGGTCGCAGGCACCGTTCTGGTGGGGCTCGCCGAAGTCACCGGCGACGATCGGGCCCTCGACTGAGCTCACGATCTGACCCAGGGTGATGGCCGCCGGGGAACGAGCCAGCACGTAGCCGCCGCCCACTCCTCGCTTGGAGCGCACCAGGCCGGCGCCCTTTAAGGCCAGCAGGATCTGTTCCAGGTAGGGCTGAGGCAGGCCGGTGCGATCGGCGATGTCGCGAACCGACGTGGGCCGACGTTCGCCGTCGTGCAGCGCCAGCGACAAGAGAGCCCGGCTGGCGTAGTCACCTCGCGTCGACACCTTCACGGCCACCATGGTAGGCCGAAGGGGGTCGCCGACTTCTGGATTGGGCCGATTGGATCGGGTCATTGGGTCGGGCTGAGTAACGGTCACAGGGCCCGGGGTACCGTGCCTGCTGTGGTCCCGCCTTCCCGCCGACCCGAACCCCTCCGGCCCGCCTACGGGGGCGCGAGCCTGGACGCCCTGGTACCCGCCCTCCGGGCGCCAGCCGGCCGACGCCCGGCCTGGCTGCCGGGACCGGCCCAGGACGCACGGCAGGTGGTGCTGCTGGTGCTCGACGGCCTCGGATGGGAGCAGCTGCGTGCCTACGCCGCTCGGGCCCCAGTGCTGGCCGGGATGACCGGCGGCCCCATCACCTCGGTGGTTCCCACCACGACCGCCACTGCCCTGACATCGATCGCCCTCGGCCAGCCGCCCGCGGGCCACGGCATCGTGGGTTACCGGCTGCGGGTGGCCGGCCCAAGCGGCGACGAGGTGCTCAACGTGCTGCGGTGGCGGACCGTCTCGGGCGACGCCCGGTCGTTCGTGCCCCCGGTCGCGTTCCAGCCCCAGCCCGCGTTCGGCGGTAGCCACGTGCCGGTGCTGACGAGGGCCGAGTTCCTGAGCACCGGGTTCACCGCCGCCCACCTGTCGGGGACGAGGCAGGTGGGGTGGTGGTTGCCGTCGGCCATGGCGGTGGACGTCCGCCGGTTGCTCTCGGAAGGCCAGCGGTTCGTGTACGTGTACTACGACGGCATCGATCGATGCGCCCATGTGTACGGCTTCGACGACCACTACGAGGCCGAGCTGGTGGCCGCTGACCGGCTGGTAGCCGACCTGCGGGCCGCCCTGCCGCCGGAGGCGGTGCTCGTGGTCAGCGCCGACCACGGCCAGGTCCGGGTCGGCCAGGCGGTGTCAGCCGTCGATCCCGACGTGGCCGCGCTGGCGGGCATGATGAGCGGCGAGGGGCGCTTCCGCTGGTTGCATGCCCGGCCCGGGCAGGCCCCGGAGCTGGCCGCGGCGGCCAAGGAACGCTACGCCGGTGAGGCCTGGGTGTGGACCGTCGACGAGCTCGACGACGGAGGATGGTTCGGGGGGCCACTCACCCCCGTGGAACGGGAGCGGCTGGGCGACGTGGCCCTGGTTCCGTTTCTCCCCGTGGCCTACACCGACCCTGCCGACACCGGAGAGCTGCGCCTGGTCTGCCGGCATGGGTCGCTTACCTCGGCCGAGATGCTGGTGCCCTGTGTCGCCGGAGGCCCATGACGCAGGCCCGCGGTACTCCTGTCGCAACGCCCGATCGTAGTGCCCGCGGGCGCGTTTGGACATCCGCGGCCGGTGGGCAAGGATGGTGCCATGTCCAGTGACCGGGTCCACCCCGACCTCGTGCTTCGGGACGGACATCCGGGCGAGGCGCCGCCGGCGACCGGTGGCGGCGCGCAAGAGGGCGAATCGATCGCCGAACCGGCGAAGGTGATGCGGATCGGCTCCATGATCAAGCAATTGCTCGACGAGGTCCGCCAAGCGCCGCTTGACGATGCCAGCCGAGGCCGGTTGCGGGCGATCTACGACGCCTCGATCCGCGAGCTTTCGGCCGGGCTCTCGCACGACCTCCAAGACGAGCTGCAACGCATGGCCTTGCCGTTCGGCGGCGACGCCACCCCGAGCGACGCTGAGTTGCGTATCGCCCAAGCACAGCTGGTGGGGTGGTTGGAGGGTCTGTTCCACGGCATTCAGGCCACCCTCTTCGCCCAGCAGATGGCGGCTCGCAACCAGCTCGAGGAAATGCGCCGGCGGGGGCTGCCAGTCGGGCACGACGAACCGCCTGCGCCGTCGGGAACGTACCTGTAGGCGCGTCGATTGGGGG
>JBOGGN010000088.1:0-4973 GCA_050744165.1 Acidimicrobiales bacterium
GGTGGCCGGGCCCGGGACCGGGCGCGGGGACCTTGGATACTCGGCCTGGTCATCGGGTCGATCGCCTTGGCCGCGGTGCTGTTCCTCTTTGTGTTGCCCACCCGTACCTACCTGGCACAGCAGCACAGCCTGTCGGCCGAGCAGGCCCGGCTACGCGTTTTCAACTCGGAAAACGGGTCGCTCTCAGCACAGGCCCAGCGCCTCCAGACCAACGCCGAGATCGAAAGGATCGCGCAACAGCAATATGGGCTGGTTCTGCCAGGCCAGAAAGACGTGGTATCGCTGCCCGCCGCCGCCCCCAGCACGCCGAAGCCCAAGCCGACGCCGCGACGGGGCCTCGGCTACCGGCTATGGCACGACGTCCAGTTCTGGAACTAGGCGTCCAGAGTCAACACAACGCTGGGGCGTATGGCCGGCTTGCCATCACGGAAGCGGGCCACGGCGGTGCCGATGGCGAAGAATTCGATGGCGTGATGGCCCCAGATGTGGTTCTTCTCGGTGATCTGGACGCCGACGACGCCTTCTGAGCCCACCTGGCGTGCTTCGTACTGCATCCGCTCCATGGCCATTTCCCGGGCGGTGTACATGGCCTGGGTGAAGTTGGGCAGTTCCACGTTCTGATAGGTCTGGGCCACGGCGCTGGCGGCGTGGCGATGGGCGACGTGGAACACACAGTTGCCCATGACCAGCGCGATCGGTCGTTTTCCGGTCTGTAGAAGGGTCCAGAAATCCTGGCCGCTCAGGTCCGATGTGAACGGTTTGCCGGCCGGCGTGCGCCAGCTGCCCCCCGACCGGTGCCGCACCGCGGTGCCGATTGCGACAAACTCCGCCAGGTTCTGGCCCCATTCGTAGAAGCGGATGTCCAACCGGACGCCGACGATGCCGTCGGCCCCCAGCTCGTCGGCTTCCGCTTCCATGCGCGCCATCGCCAGCTCGCGGGCGTGATACATCGCACGGGTCAAGGTGTCGAGTTCTTTGCTGGCCGTCCACCGCACCACCTGGATCCCGACGTGGTAAATCGAGCTGCCGACAACCAAACCGAGCGGTTCGAAGTCAGCATCCTCGATCAGCAAAAATTCGTTGACACTCAGGTCGCTGGTGAACATCGGGGCGACGCCGCCACCACCCTCGAGCTGGCGGAGGCGGTTGATGGCCTCGGCTGGCAGATTCTCGTCTCGTCGCACTGGTATTCCGGCATCTTGTGCCATCACGACCTCCCTGCTTTGGTCAGGTTCCGCACCGCGGTGAGCGGAACCACCGGGTCCCGGTAGTGCACGACGGCGGTGCCCAACATTTGGCCTTCGATCATCACGCCCTGGCCATTTGTGCATCGTTGCGCAACCCGGCGGAGGCTGATTTCGGACGCCAGCACCCCCTCCGCGCTGATTGACCCGAGCGAGGCGCAGAGGTCGTCTTCGGCCCGCCGGCGGGAGACGAACATGCCCTGCGACGGGGCATTCATCTCGGCGTTGGTCATGACAGTCCCCTGGTTGAGCGGACTGACCGCCCAGCCGTGGACGTGAACGGCCGAGAACCCGAAACCGATGCCGGCGGGCACCCAGCCTCGGAGGAGCAACTTCAGCGTGTCGTCCATGGAGAGCTTCGACAGGAACGGTCATCCCAAGGGCTCGACGCCGGGCACGCGAACGGCAGTTCCGATCAGCGAGATCTGCAACCCAGCTGCCGCTGACTGGTTGTTGGCCCAAACGCCAACTACGCCGTGGGCGCCCCGCCGGGCGGCATCCTCCTCGAGGCGTCCGATGGCGGTTCGCCACGCGCCGCGGACCGAACTTTCGTAGTAGGTACACGGGAGCAGTGCACGTTGCAGAACGCCGGGCGAGAAACACGGGCTCATGTGCTGGATCTGGTAGGTCACCGAGCCCATGACCACCCCCGCCGACTCGAAGCCCGATTCCATCACCGCCAGCACGCTCCGCAGGGCCCCACTCACCGCAGCGCCTCCTCCAACGCCAGGCGCACGGCGGTGCTGCGGGTGGCTTCGGCAGCTAGCGCCCGGCTCAGCCGGTCGAGCCAGTGGTCCACGTCGACCTCCTCGCTGCGTACGCACACGCCGCGCACGACGTGGTCAATTAGAGGGACGGCTCGATGTCCGTGAACCTCGATGCGAAACCGCTGGGGATCAAAAGAGACGGTGAAGCGTTCGATCCGCCGGCGGATCCCGCCCCGCTCGGTCTCCACCTGCTCCGGTATGGCTCGCTCCAGCCGGGCCGCGAGATCGGCGACAAGGTCGGGGATGTCCTGGCCTCGGCGCAGCAACGCGGCGAAGGTTGCAAACTGGCCATCCTCGTCCACAGAGCTCATGGTACGGGGTGGGTATTCGCACGATGTCGGGCCCATCGGCTGTCGTGGCCACAGGTAGCGTCGTCCCCGTGGACAGTCGACGCCCTCCGGCGGCCGGGAACCCGACAGCCGGTGACTGCCGTCCAACCACCATGGGTCGCCTGCGATTTGCCACCGCCCTCCACGCCGTGGTCCTCGTGCTCCTGCTGGTCGGGTGCGGCGCCGCCACCAAGACGGCCACGTCGGGCGGCTCGACCACGACCACCTCGGGGGGCTCGACGAGCACGGTCGCCCCGAGCGGGTCGCCGGCGCTCCGTCTCGACGCGTCCAGCATGGGCAGCTATGACGTCAAAGTGGGTCAGCTGGTCCAGCTGACCCTGTCGTCCCCCGGCATGCGCTGGTCGAGGGCAATGGCGATGCCCTCTGGTCTGCTGGCGGTCGACCTGGCGCCGAGCCCGCCGGTCAACGGCTCCCTGGCGATCTGGACTGCCACGGCGCCAGGCACCGTGTCCATTACCGCGGTAGGAGAGGCGGCGTGTTCCGCCGGTGTGGCCTGCCCGCAGTACGCCCGGTTGTTCCGGGTTTCCCTCACGATCTCCTGACCCAAGTTGGGACTGTCCCCGCGGATCGTCAGGCCCGGTCGGCCCCCCGCACCGCCACCGTCGGGTGGGGTCCGGGCACGGCCGATAGCGGCAGTCGCAGCGTGAAGACGGCGCCGCCGCCTGGCGCGTTGGCGGCTTCTGCCCGCCCGCCGTGCTCGCCCGCGATGCTTGAGACGATGGCCAGGCCCAGTCCCGCCCCGGTGCCGACCCGGGCCCGGTCGGCCTGCCAGAAGCGGTCGAACACGTGCGCCAGTGCGTCGTCGTCGAGCCCCGGCCCGTGGTCCCGCACCGACACCTCGGCCGCGCCATCGACCAGGCCAGCCCGCACCTCGATGGCGGTCCCCTCCGGTGTGTGGCGCACAGCGTTGCTCACCAAGTTGGCAATGGCCTGGCGGAGGTGGCTCTGGTCTCCCGCCACCACCACCGGATCGGGGGCGTCCAGGGTGATCGGCCGGTCAGGAGCCATGGCCACCGCGTCGCTGCAGGCGTCGGCCGCGAGGACCGCCAAGTCCACCGGCGCCCGCTCCGCCTGGCGGGGCTGATCCAGCCGGGCCAAGAGAAGTAGGTCCTCGACCAGCACCTTCATCCGGGCCGACTCCTGCTCGATGCGGCGCAGAATCGTCGGGAGGTCGACTCGGGCGTGGTCGCCGCTCAGCCGGAACAGCTCCGCGAAGCCCTGGATCGACGTCAGCGGTGTGCGCAGCTCGTGGGAGGCGTCGGCGAGGAACTGTCGCAGTCGAAGCTCGGTGGCCTCCCGCTCCTGGAACGCCCCCTCGATGTCGTCGAGCATCGTGTTGAGGGCCAATCCCAGCTGCGCGACTTCGCTCGGGCCGCCAGCCGGGCTGACCCGCTGCGACAGGTCGCCGGCGGCGATCGCTCGGGCGGTACCGGCCATGCGTTCCAGCGGTTGCAGGCCCCGGCGGAGGATGAGCCACGACCCCGCTGACAAGAGGAGCAGCAGGACAAGGGACCCGGCCGTCTCGTCGAGCACCAGGCGGTGCAGGGCGTTGGTCACCGGCCCGAGCGGCGCTGCCGTCAGGACGACGGCCCCGTCGAGGTCGCTGGCCGGTACCGAGGTGGCGGTGGTGCTCACCGAGGTCTGCGGGCGGAACTGCCCCCCGTTTCCTGACCCCGTGCCTGGGGGCGAGAACCCGCCATTGCCAGTGCCGCCCTGGCCGTTGCCGGCGCCGGGAAAACTCCCGCCCGGTTCCAAGCCACCCCCGCCGGGCTCGCCGGCCGGTTCCTCGAAGACTCGGAACTGGCTGGACCCCGTCGTTGATTCCACGGTGAACAGCCGCCCCCGAGTGCCCACCGCCAGCGGTCGAGCCGGAAACTTGGGCTGGTCTCCTGAGCCCGCGGTGTAGGTGGCGAGGACGGTTCCCGAGCTGCTGACCAGCTCTGCGTACGTTCCGGCGGGCGGTCCGGACGGCCCGCCCCCACCGCCCCCGTTGGCGCCATCGGGCCCACCGGGTGCGAACCCCAGGTCCTGGTAGAGCTGGTGCTCGACGAACTGCCGGGACGCAGGCGACTGGAGCTGGTCGTCCAGCTGGCGGTACTGCGAATGCGAGTAGACCCCGTAGGTGACAGCACCGAAGCCCACTAGCCCGGCCGCGACCAGTCCCACCAAGGCCAGCACCAACCGCAGACGCAGGGTCACTGGCAACCAATCCTGTCGCACCGGGGCCTGCCGGGGGCCGATCATGCCGCCCGGGGCAGGTCCTCACTCGTGACGCCGGTGCCGAACCGCCATGCGACCACCGCCTCGGCCACCACCGCCTCGGGCACCTGCGCCACACTCGACGAGCGGGTACCGAACAACACCCGGTCGAGTACCACGTACTGGCCCACCCACAGCGAGCCGAAGGTGGCCACATTGGCCCCGAGGGCGACCAGGGTCCGGGCCCCGACGCCCAGCCCGGCGTGGGCCGCCCAGCCAGAAGCGGAGGAGACAGCCAGCGTGGAGAGGCCCAAACCCAGGAACGAAAGGGCGCAGAACGGTCCGACCTCACGCCAGACCGAGCGGGGCCCCGTCCTTTCCCAGACCCAACGACGGTTCAGCTCGAAGGAGGG
>JBOGGN010000089.1:0-2761 GCA_050744165.1 Acidimicrobiales bacterium
AAGAGGTTCGTCGATGTGTGAACGCTCTCGACGTCTACCGACTCGCTGACCAACTCCGGCGGGACGTGGAGCCCGGTCGATGGCCCTCGCCGGGCCATAGTGAGCGCCTGGCCCGGCATCGCCACCACGAGGCGGATCATCACGGCTTGGTATGCGGCAGGGGACCAGTGGGCGGCCCTGATGGACAGATGGGCGAGAAGCGTCACCAGCACGCCCCGCCCGGAGATTGCGATGGCGGAAATGAGTGCCTCGTCCCGCGGAACGCCGCGTCGGTGGCCAGCGCCCGGAGGAAGATGAGAGCCAGGACGAGGAAGACCCCCTTGGCCCGCGACATAGGTCACGGTGGCGCCTAGGACTGCGGCCAGGGCGACGGTGGCGACCGTCAGGATGACGGCGCTGAACAAGCAGGTGTGCACACTCGGGCGACCGATTCGCCTGGCCAAACGAGGCGTGCTGGCGTCGCTGGTCCTTCCGGCCGCGTATGTGGCGGTCCCCTTCCTGCTGGGCGTTCTTGGGGCGGGTCGAGGCATTTTCCAACCCGGATTTGGTGTGCGCTGAGGCCACGCCGGCGACGAGGGGCCGGGCCGCCGCTTGTCTCCGGGAAGGTTGAGCGTGTCGATCGCTTGATCGGCCAGGTCGTTGACGGTCACCGAGAACAGGAGGTACGAGAAGAAGACGACGAGGATCTGGACAGCACCACGGTGTCATTCGGGCGCCCGGCGACGGCCAAGCCCAAGGCGGCAAAGGTCGCGAGGAGGAAATCACCGCCGGTCGGGCGACACAACCAAGGCTCTTCCTCCGAACTTGCGGACGCCGATGGACGGGCGGCCGGCCCGAGCGACAGCGGATGGCGCCGCATGCAGCTGCGGATGGGGTGCCAGTCGTCCCCGAAATCTCGGCCGGGCGTGTCGATCGACGCTGGGGTCGTGCGTCGGTAAGACAGAGCCGGCAAGGAGCCGGCAACCCGAGGGAGGCTTCAATGCCCAGCTACGTACTGACGTTCCGCAGGCAGCCAGACCGCAACAGCACCGCCGAGGAAGAGGCCGCTTGGGGCCAGTGGTTCCAGCAGCTCGGTGGCACGGTGACCGACTTCGGACGCCGGGTGGGTCACGCTCGTGCAGTCGGCAATGCCGGTGGGGAGACGGTCCTATCAGGCTATCTCGTGATCTCGGCTGACGACTTCGACGGCGCCGTCGAGGTGGCCAAGGGGTGCCCCGGACTGTCCCAAGGCGGCGGCGTCGAGGTCGGGGAGACCGTCGACGTCTGACCTCATCCCAATCACCGCCGCAGCCGGCCCCGGATCGCCAGCGTTGCCGATCCGGGGCCACCTCGCGCCCGCTGCAGCGGTGGGCCTCCCAGGTCCTGAACAGTGCGTCCAGGCTGGCTGACAAACGGGCAAAATTTCGGTCGTGGAGTTGTCGATCTGGGTGCGGTCCGCCCGTCGGATAGGCGGACCCGGATCGTGGGTCTCGAATAAAGGAGCACGAGCATGGCTCAGTACCTGATCCTCATCTACGAGAACGAGGCCGCGTGGGAAAGCGCGGAGCCCGACACCTTCGACAGGATCATGGCCGGCCACCGCCAGTTCGGGGAGCGCCACACGGCGGCACTCCGCGGTGGCAACGCCCTGCAGCCGGCGGCCACGGCGACCACGCTACGCAAGGAAGCCTCGGGCAGCTTCACGGTCACCGATGGACCGTTTGCCGAAACCAAGGAGGCCCTCGGCGGCTACTACGTGATTGAGGCCGCCGACCTGGACGAGGCGCTGGCGATCGCCAAGCAGGTGCCCGCCCCCTTCGGCGGGGTCGAGGTCCGCCCCATCAGGACCTTCGATTGAGCCGGGACGGTGCCTTGAGCACGGTGTCGGCCGAGGCGGCGGTCGCCGAGGCGCACCGGCGCGAGTGGGGCTTCGTCCTGGCGGCCACGGTGCGCGTCGCTGGCGACATCGACCTGGCGGAGGAATGCGTGCAAGACGCCTACGCCAAGGCCTTGGCCTCCTGGCCCTCGACCGGCGTGCCGGAGCGGCCTGGGGCGTGGCTGACGACGGTGGCCCGACGACGCGCCCTCGATGTGCTGCGGCGCCGCTCCACCAAGGACCGCACCCTGCCGCTGCTGGCAGCCTTGAGCGCCACTGCGGCCGGCGTCGTCGACGCCGTCGTCGAACGGGATCTGCCCGAAGTAGCCGACGACCGCCTGCGGCTGACCTTTACCTGCTGCCACCCCGCGCTGTCCCCTGAGGCTCAGGTGGCGCTCACGCTGCGCCTCCTGTGCGGACTTACGACCGCTGAGGTGGCTCGGGCATTCCTTGTCCCGGAGGCGACGATGGCGGCGCGGATCACCCGGGCGAAGAAGAAGATCGCTGCCGCCCACATCCCCTACGAGGTGCCCTCGCTCGACCAGCTGCCCTCCCGCATCGAGGCGGTGCTCACCGTGGTCCACCTACTGTTCACCACCGGTCACACAGCGCCCGCCGGCTCAGACCTTGTTCGCCGGGATCTGGTCGAGCGGGCGGTCGACCTGGCCCGCATGCTGCGGGTGCTGCTCCCCGACGACGCCGATGTCATGGGCCTGCTCGCCCTCATCCTGCTCACCGACGCCCGCCGTTCTGCCCGGGTCGACGAGGGCGGGCGCTTGGTCCTGCTGGCCGACCAGGACCGCGGTGCCTGGGATCATGCGCAGATCGCTGAGGGCGTCGCCTTGGTGCGCGAGGCGCTGCGCCGCCGCCCGCCCGGTCGGTTCGCCTTGATGGCCGCCATCGCCG
>JBOGGN010000090.1:0-5013 GCA_050744165.1 Acidimicrobiales bacterium
CACCCGGCGCCCGCCGCATCAGCCGCTCCCACGCCCGCCCCCGCGCCTGCGGTCGCCGAGGAAGCCGAGTACGAGGACGTCGACGAGGGCCTCCAAGGCGCCGAACAGCCAGAGCCTGCCGCTCCTAACCGGGCCCCGGCATCGGCGGTGCCATCTCCAGTTTCGGCCGCCGCTCCGGGTGGCGCCGGCAACCAACGTCCCGCAGTCGGCGGCCCGGCCGGCAGCGGTGGCACGCGACCTGCTACCAGCCGATCCCCGAGCGGCCCCGGGAGCAGCGGCGGGACCAGCAGGGTCCTCTCTCCGGTCGTGCGCCGGCTGATCAGCGAGTACAACCTCGACCCGGCCCAGATCGAGGGCAGCGGGGCAGGCGGGCGGATCACGCGAGAGGACGTGCTGGCGCTGATCGACCGCTTGGGCGCCGAAGACCCGGCCTCGGAGGCTCCGGCCGCTTCGCCGACTCCACCGGCGTCCTCCCGGGGCCCGGGCTCTACGCCGCCCCCGCCAAACCGGGGCACGGCCCCTGCCCCGGCACCGCAAACCGCACCGCCGACGACCGCACCGTCGCCGGGCGAGAGTGTGGCTGCCGGGGAGGAAGACACGGTGGTCCCCTTCACCAACATCCGTCGCCGCACGGCCGAGCACATGGTCCGCTCCAAGCACACCAGCGCCCACACCGTGGTGGCCATGGAGGTCGACTACCTGGCCGTCGACCGGGTGCGCACCGCCCAGGCCGCCCAGACCGACAAGCTGACCTACCTGCCCTTCATCGCCCGGGCCGTTATCGATGCCATCGCCGAGTGGCCGCACATGAACAGCTCGGTGGGCGACGACGCCTTGATCGTCCACCACCACATCAACCTCGGGATCGCCGTCGACCTCAACTTCGAGGGCCTCTTGGTGCCGGTCATCCACGACGCCGCCGACAAGCGCCTGCGCGCCCTGGCCCGGGACATCGCCAGCCTGGCCGACCGGGCCCGCACCAAGCGGCTGACCATGGACGACATCAGCGGGGGCACCTTCACGCTCACCAACGCGGGGCCCTTTGGGACGCTCTTCACAGTTCCGGTCATCAATCAGCCCCAGATCGCCATCGTGGCCACCGACGGGGTGCGCAAGAAGCCCGTCGTGGTCACCGCCGCTGACGGCAGCGACGCCATCGCCATCCACCCCGTCGGCAACCTGGTCCTGGCCTTCGACCACCGTGCCGTCGACGGGGCCTACGCCTCGGCGTTCATGCGCGCCGTCAAGAACAACATCGAGCAGCGGGACTGGTCGAGCGAGCTGTGACGCTCCACATCCGCTGGCTCGGCCGGGTCCGCTACCAGGACGGGCTGGCGTTGCAGCGAGGGTTGTGGCGGGCCGGGGGCGAGTGGCTACTGCTCCTCGAGCACGATCATGTGTACACCATGGGCGTGCGGGCCAAGGCCGAGCACGTGCTGGTCGATCCGGCCACCGTGGGCGCGGAGCTGGTCCGGGCCGACCGCGGCGGCGACGTCACCTACCACGGCCCCGGCCAGCTGACCGGCTACCCGATCCTGTCGGTGCCGTCGGGCCCCGACTCGGTCCCGGCGTACGTCCACGGCGTCGAGCAGGTGGTCATCGACGCCCTGGCCGACCTCGGCCTGCAAGGTGCCGGGCGCCTGGCCAACTACCCCGGCGTATGGATCGAGGACCGCAAGGTCTGCGCCGTGGGCGTGCGGGTCTCCCGGGGCCGGTCCATGCACGGCTTCGCCCTCAACGTGAACCCCGACCTCGGCTTCTTCGGCCACATCATCCCCTGCGGGATCGCCGGCAAGCAGGTCACGTCGCTGGCCGCCGAGGGCCTCGACGTGTCGATGCACGAGGTCGTCGACGCCATCTCGGCGCACGCCTCCCAGAGATGGAAAAATGCCTCCTCCGAGGCGCCTCCCGCCGACCGCCAGGATGTGGCCTGGCGCGTGCGTCCCGAGGACCTGTCGGCGTTCACCCAGGACGGTGGCACCGATGACCGCGGTGATCAGGCAGTGCGGCCGACCGCCGTCCCCGTGCGGCTGCTCGGGCGGCTGGCCGAGGCAGGGGTCGAAGCATCCCAGGGCTTGGCGTCGAGCGAGCGCAAGCCGCCGTGGCTGCGGGCCAAGGCGCAGATGGGCCCGGAGTACCGAGCGCTGAAACACACCATGCGCTCTCTCGGCCTCTCCACAGTGTGCGAGGAGGCGGGCTGCCCCAACATCTTCGAGTGCTGGGCCGACGGCACGGCGACGTTCATGATCAACGGCGACCGGTGCACCCGGGCCTGCGGGTTCTGCCTGGTCGACACCCGCAAGCCGGACCCGCTCGATGCCGGCGAGGCGGACCGGGTGGGCGAGGCGGTGGCCCGTATGGGTCTCGCCTACGCCGTGGTCACCGCCGTCGCTCGTGACGACCTGGCCGACGGCGGTGCCGCCGGCTTCGCGGCCACGATCCGCGCCGTGCACCGGCGCTGTCCTGGCACCTCGGTCGAGGTCCTGATCCCAGACTGCCGAGGTGAACCGGCGGCGCTGCGCATCATCTTCGACGCCCACCCGGAGGTGCTCAACCACAACATCGAGACCGTGGCCCGGCTGCAACGGGCGGTGCGCCCTTCGGCCTCCTACGCCCGCAGCCTGGCGGTTCTGGCTCGGGCCAAGGCGGCCGGCCTCACGACCAAGTCGGGTCTCATCCTCGGCATGGGCGAGCACGAGGACGAGGTGCTCGGTGCGCTGTGCGACCTTCACGGCGTGGGTTGCGACATCGTGACCATCGGCCAATACCTGCGGCCCACTGCCCGCCATCTCCCCGTGGCCCGGTGGTGGACCCCGGAGGAGTTCACCCGGCTGAAGGTGCTCGGCGAAGCCATGGGTATCCCGCACGTAGAGTCGTCGCCCCTCACCCGCAGTAGCTACCACGCCCGCCAGGCGGCCCAGTCGGTCCTGGCGGCGAGCGAAGGTCCGCAGGGCACCGAGGCGTTGTCGTTCGCATGAGCTCGCCCCGCGTTGACCGTCTCGGCCGGGTCCGGCGGGCCATGGCCGCGGCCGGTGTCGATTGCGTGCTGCTGTCGCTCGGCGCCGACCTCCCCTGGCTGACCGGCTACACCGCCATGCCGCTCGAGCGGCTGACCATGCTGGTCTTGCCGGCCGAGGGCGACGCCACCTTGGTCATCGCCCGGCTGGAGGCGCCGCGAGTGGAAGCCGCCCCCGACGTCTTCGGCCTGCTCGCCTGGGCCGAGACCCAGAACCCCGTGGAGCTCGTCGCCGGCCTGGTCGGCAACCGCCGCCACCTGGCCATCGGCGACCGGACGTGGGCCACCTTCCTGCTGCAGCTGCAGGCCCACCTCCCTGGTACCACCTGGCGTAACGCTTCATCGGTGATCGGCCCGATCCGCGCCGTGAAGGACGATGACGAAGTGGCCGCCTTGGCCGCCGCCTCCGCGGCTGCCGATCGGGTGGCAGCCGCGCTCCTTGCCGGCGACATCGGGCTGATCGGGCGCACCGAAGCGGCTGTGTCCGCCGACATCGGGCGGCGGCTGGTGGCCGAGGGCCACGAGCGCGTCAACTTCTCGATCGTGGGCAGCGGTCCCAACTCCGCCAGCCCCCACCACGACGCCGGCGACCGGGTCATCGGACCCGCCGAAGCGGTGGTGTGCGACTTCGGAGGCACCATGGACGGCTACTGCTCTGACATCACCCGCACCGTGTTCACCGGCGAACCATCGAGGGAGTTCCTCGACCTGTACCGGGTTCTGCAGCAAGCCCAGGGAGCCGCCGTCAGCGCCGCCGTCGTCGGAACCACCTGTGAATCGGTTGACCGGGCGGCCCGAGAAATCATCGCCGACGCCGGCTACGGCGCCTACTTCATCCACCGCACCGGTCACGGCATCGGCCTCGAGGAGCACGAGGACCCCTACATCGTGAGTGGCAACGTGCAACCCCTAACGGCTGGGCACGCCTTCTCGGTCGAGCCGGGGATCTACCTTCCCGGTCGGTACGGCGCCCGCATCGAAGACATTGTGGTGGCGTCCGTCAGCGGTCCTCGACCGCTGAATGCCGTCGACCACGCCCTGGCCGTGGTCGAGGCCTGACGGTGGACCTCGGAATCGCCGGCAAGGTGGCGCTCGTTACCGCGGCGTCTAAGGGTTTGGGCAGGGCCAGCGCCATGGCTTTGGCTGCTGAGGGTGCCCGTGTCGCCATCTGTGCTCGGGGCGAGGAGGCCCTGCGGGCGACCGAGGTCGCCATCCGCGATGCCGGCGGCCAGGTCCATGCCATCGTTGCCGACGTCACCGCCCCCGACGCCCCGTCGCGGCTGGTGGCCGAGACCGCGGAGCGCTTCGGCGGCCTGGACATCCTCGTCGGCAACGCCGGCGGGCCGCCACCGGGTCGGGCACTCGACATCACCGACGAGCAGATCGCGGCGGCGGTGAACGGCAATCTCACCACCTCGGTCCGGCTGGTGAGGGAGGCGGTGCCCTGGATGCGGCGGGGTCACTGGGGCCGGATTTGCCTCATCGCCTCGTTCTCGGTGAAGCAGCCAATCGACGGCCTGGCGCTCTCCAACCTGGCACGCACGGGACTGTGGGCGTGGGCCAAGACCGCCGCCCAGGACCTGATCGCGGATGGCATCACCCTCAACCTCGCGTGCCCGGGCCACCACAGCACCGACCGGATGCGACAGCTGAGCGGCGGCGACCTGACAGGCATGGGTGACCCCGCCGACTTCGGCCGGATCGTGGCCTTCTTGTGCTCGCAGCCGTGCGGCTACCTGTCAAGCGTGGCTGTCAACGTGGACGCGGCGGCGGTCGTGGGGTTGCTCTAAGGCACCAATCGGACGTTTCTCCAGCAAGAACGGGGGAACGTACGTATGCTTAGGGCGCCTGAAGCGTCCAAGAGGGGCGGCGCCGCCACCTTTGAAGGACCACGTGTCAAAGTCTGAAGAGCCGATGCCACTGCCGTACCCTGATGAGGGCAACAAAGAGGGGGAGCCGGCACCGGCGCCGCCCGTGGTTGCACCCTGGGCTGCCCC
>JBOGGN010000091.1:0-2654 GCA_050744165.1 Acidimicrobiales bacterium
TTCACACCGGCGCGCCACCTGGCGGGGGGCCAGCGGCTGAGCGACATCGTGGCCGGCCTGGCCGAAGGGATCGCGGCCGCCGAGGCGGAGACCGGGTCCCGCTGCTACCTGGTCGCCGACATGGACCGGGCGTTCGGGCCACGGGCGGGCCTGGAGTTGGTCAAGGGCGTGATCGAGTTGCGCCGGACCGGGGCCGAAGGGGCCGAGCGCATCCTTGGCGTGGGGATGGACTCGACCGAGATCGGCATCGATCCTCGCAGCTTCGCCCCGGCCTACCGGCTGGCCGCCTCCGCCGGCCTGCGATTGACGGCCCACCAGGGGGAGGACACCGGGCCGAGCGAGATCCAGGCGTGTGTCGACGTGCTGGGAGCCGAGCGCATCGACCACGGGCTGTCCCTCATGGAGGACCCGGAGCTTTTGCGGCGCTTTTCCGCCGAGCGCATACCGCTGACGGTCTGCCCAACGTCGAACATGGTGATCGCCAACCGGGTGGCGTCCCTCGCCGAGCACCCCTTCGCCTCGATGCGCGCCGCCGGTGTATTGGCCACCCTCAACACCGACGATCCAGCGTTGACCCACCTCGACCTCGGTCAGGAGTACCGGGCGGTGGCTGCGGCCTACGGCTGGCGTTTCGATGACATGGTCGCCGTGGCCCATGACGGCATCGACGCCTGCTGGATCGACGACCCGACGAAGCGAGAACTGCATCTGCTGACCGACGAACGCGCCAACTCGCTTCGCCACGCCCTGGAGCAATAGCCGCTCGGCGTCCCGACGCGGCCATCGGCCGGTTTAGCTCCTCGTCGGGCCCGCCTTGCCTGGTGGAAAAAGGGCGGCACCGTCCGCCTGCGCAGCAGGAACCTTCAGGGCGAGCACACCTGCGATGCCCAACCCGCGACCACCGAGCACGACGAGTGCCGCGTTCGACGGCATGCGACAACCGGCCACCCCTGGAATACGAGGCCGCCTGGGCGGCGGCCGCTGAGATAGGTGTCTGAGGGCGTTGCAAGTGTCTGCCAGTGCCCGAGCCCGAGGATTTGGTGTGGATGTGGAACACCGGTAATCACCAATCCGAGGCCAAGACGGTCATTGCAAGCTTGCGTACTTCGGGATTTATGGCTGACTGCGGTGCCGGCGGTGACGAAGTGTCTTCCGGAGAGAATGAAGGTGGATGTCGGAGGCCACGCCCGCTCGGGCGTCGGATGCGGCCGAAGGCGTGCTACATTCCGTCGGGGTGGGGCGGCTCGGCCCCGGAAGGATCGGTGGCGAACACAAAGCCATCGAGGGGCAACTCGAGCTCGCACTCCTCCGCCAATGCTTTGCGCTCGGCCTCCAGTGCATCGAGTGCCGCCAATGTTCCTGCGTCAATGGCCACCCGTCGGATGCTGGCACGGGTCTTCGGGCCCTTGATACCGACGCCGCCATCGGCCACGGTCGCCTTGTCGAGGAGTATCGAGGCGGCAGACCGGTTGAGGTCGCTCCATCGCAGCGCACATATCTCGCTTCGTCTTGCTCCGATGGCGGCGATCACGCGGAGGAATGTGGCCAGACGCAAATCCAGCTCCTCGGCGGCGGACAGGAGGGCTCTGACCTCCTCCAGGGACGGAGCCCGCTGTTCTGGTCGTGACGCCCCGAGCTTCCACTCGGGCATCGGTGTCCGATACCGGGTTGGGAAGCAGGTTGCCGCTCCACCTACGAGCAAGTCGGCAGGAGCGGCGCAACATGGCCCGGATCTGGTGGACGCTCGACTTGCTCTCGCCGGCGGCCTTCAGGCCATGCAGGAAACGCTCGACCTCGTAGGGTCCGGTGGCGGCGATCCGCAAGGTGCCGATGGCCTGCGGATGTGGACGTCCCAAAGGCTCCGGTGCCGTTTGGTCCGTGTTGGGGCTGAGGTCCTCCCAGCCGTTGAGACGCCATCCTTCCAAGGCGTCGTTGAACGTCGTCTTCGGTCCCCAAGTCGGATCAGCAGTTGCCTCCCGGAGCGCCTGATCGCCCGCCTCCGTACCAGACTCCAGATCAGCGACGAGGCGGTTCAGCTCCCGGGTCGCCTCCCGCTTGGTGCCGTGAAAGGCCACATGGTGGTGGTGGACCTTGCCGTCGTCACCCCCGTACGAGGAACACCCGCAGCTGTCAGACACCCCGTCTGATCTCCCGCACCCTGCCACCCACAAGTGGCTCCCTCCGGCGAGTACTTTTTGGCTCCTTTTTGGCTTTTCAGTTGGACATCCCTACCAACGCGCCGAGCGCCCGAGTCAAATATAGCCTCCGACCTGCATGTTTCCGTGGGCCCGGCAGGGATCGAACCTGCGACCAAAGGATTATGAGTCCCCCGCTCTGACCACTGAGCTACGGGCCCGCGGCCGCGACTCCTCGGGGTCCCGGGCGCTCCGGGGGAGGGACTCGAACCCTCAACCATTGGCTTAACAGGCCACCGCTCTGCCGATTGAGCTACCCCGGAAGGACCAAGGCACGATAGCAGCGCCTACCCGCCTACCCGTTTACCCGCCTACCCGCCTACCCGCCCACCGGCCCGAGTAACCGTGTGCCGCAGCCGCAGCCGCAGCCGCAGCCGCAGCCGCAGCCGCAGCCGCAGCCGCAGCCGCGCTGAATTTTGGGGGTGGGTCGGATAACCCGCGTGGGGGCGCGGGTTATCC
>JBOGGN010000092.1:0-3636 GCA_050744165.1 Acidimicrobiales bacterium
GATGCCGGCGGCTTCGTCAAGCGCTTCGCCTCGCTCGTTGCTCTCTCGGTACTTGTCTGGCCGGTGGCACGTGTCACGGCCTCGGGAACCGGCTGAGCCGCCGATCGGGAATGACCCAGATGACGGCCACCGTGACGTACAGGGCATAGGAGATCCAGGGGCTGAGCAACGACAGTGGGATGGCCACGGCGAACAAGCCCAGGGAAACCTTGCCTTTGAGGTCGGCACCGATGGCTTGGGCGACGACCGAGCCCGGCTTGTCGGCGCGCACAATGGCCCGTACCAGGATGGTGTATGCGGTGGCGGCAGCCAGGTTGACGAATCCGTAGCAGGCGGCGGGCAGGGGGTGGGTGTGCTGGCTCGCCACCCACTCGGTCAGGAACGGGATCAGCGACAGCCAGAACAGCAGGTGGAGGTTGGCCCACATGACGGCACCGTTGATCCGGCGGGTGGCTTTGAACAGGTGGTGGTGGTTGTTCCAATAGATCCCCACCAGCGAGAAGCTCAGGACGTAAACCAGCAGTCCCGGCAGTCGATCCTGCAGGGAGGCGAAGCTGGCGGTGGCAGGGGTCTTCAGCTCGAAGGCCATGATCGTGATGATCACCGCCATGACGCCATCGCTGAAGCCTTCGACGCGCTCGGTTCCGTAGTCGGATGGCTGGGGGACGGCACCACCCTCGCTGGGCACATGCGAAAGGTAGCGGGCTTCAGCCCCGGTCACGGCGTGCGGTCTCTCGGTTTGCATCAGGTCCCTCGCTGCGATCACGAGTGGAAATGAAAATGGTTGTGTTCGATAGCCCGTCCGCCCCCAAGACGATGGACGGGGGAGAGGGGGTCGTTGGCCGTCCCGTCGACGGCGACGGGTTCGGACTGCGCCTTTTCCAGCAGGCGCATGCGGACCATCAGTGGTAGCTCCAGGTAGTCGAGGGCACCGACACTCACGAAATACGCAAGTCCGCTGTCCTGATAAAGGCTCGATCCGCACCGCCGGCAGAAAGTGCGGATCAGAGCGGTTTGGTCCCGGTAGTGGGCCAGCAGTTCCTGGCCGTGGAGGACGCGGAAGCGCTCGGGGACGGTGACGAGAAACTGCACGGGCCCACCGCCCGTCCAGCGGAGGCAGGCCGTGCAGTGGCATACCCCCACCGTCCGGTCGGGGTCACTCGCAACGTTCAGCTCGAGTTCAAAAGCGATGGCGCCGCACAGGCAGGCGCCAGGGACGACCTGTTGGCCGCCGGTCGAGCGGGGGACGTCGTTCGACTGCATACCGGCACCATAAGAAGCCGGTTCCGGCACAACATCTGCCAGCTGGCATATTTGCCGGCGGGCGGCTAACCGGGCCGGCGGGCGGCGAGCGCCGCGAGCTCAGAACGCGAGTGGATCTGCAACTTGGAGAAGATGTGCTCGAGGTGGATCTTGGCCGTGCCCCGGGAGATGAACATCTTCGCCGCGATCTGCGGGTTGGACAGCCCCTGTACCACTAGCTCCACAACCTGATGCTCGGTGGGGGTGAGTCCCTCCCAGCCGCCGGTCGGCCGCTTGCGGGTCCCGCGGGCGCGCCGGACCCAGCTGATCGCCTCGGCGGTGGGCATGGCCGCGCCCTCGTCGCGCGCCGCCGCCAGTGCTTCGGCGCTAAGTTCCTGGCACAGCCGCCGGTCGAGGTCGGCGAAGATGGGGGCATCGAGCGGCGAGCGCACCACCCCGAGGTCCGTCCGAGCCCGCTCGGCGGCGCCGAGCAGGCGCGCCGCCTCGGGGTAGGAATCAAGCCCGGCCGCGACCAAGGCGAGGGCGTCGAAGGTCGGTCCCGCCCAGAGTGTGACCCCGATCTCAATCCGATCGGCCAGCGCCTCGTGGAGGAGCCCTTCGGCCCTGCTCCACTCCCGCCGGCCAATGGCCAGGCGCGCCAAGACCTCGCGGGCCGAGGCGGCGTGGACCCTGGCGCATCGGAGCTGTCCAAGCTCCAATGCCTCAATGGCACGGGCCTCCGAGCCCCCGGTGTCGCCCATGGCCCGCAGGACATCGGCCAGCGTGACGAGCGCGTCGCAGTAGTGCCAGCCAGCGTCGGCGCCTCCCGCCACGACCGCCTCCAGCAGCTCACGTGCCTCGTCAGTCGACCCCAGCGCAGCCAACGTCCGGGCGAGTTCGATCCTGATGTTGGCCACCACGAAGAACGCGCCCTTTGCCAGCGCCCGCCGTTCACTGGCCCGGATGCGCTCCAACGTCGACCCCGCTCGGCCCCGCAGGACATCCAACTTGGCGGTAACCGCGCTCACCGTCCCATCGGTCAGGGGGTCCCCGAGGTCATCGGCTGCTGCCGCCGCCTGTGCCAGCAGGGCGACGCTGCGGGCGAAGTCGCCTCTCGTCATGGCGCACCAACCGAGCCCGAAGGCACTGTGGGCGACGGCCTCGATCCCGACGGCGTCTACCGTCGTCGCCGCCTCCGCGAACCATCGCTCGGCCTGCTCGATCTCGTCGACCAGGAAGCAGGACCGGCCGAGGTTTGCGGTGTGCACGAGGACAAGCCATGGATCACCGACGCGGCGCGCCAACTCCAGCCCACGGAGATACCCCGCCCGGCAGCCGATCGGGTCGGTTCGCATCTTGACGGTCGACAACGTGTGCAACGCGATCGACACCGTCCAGTCATCACCGATCGACTCCGCCATGTCGAGCGCCTCCTGGGCACAACGAACCGAGGATCGAGGATCGCCGCTGAAGTGGGCCATGAAGCCGCAACTCCACAGCCCCCTCGCCCGCAGCGGAGTCGACGTCGGGGCCGCGGCTTCGAGGGCCCGTCTGAGGGCGTCGTGGCCGGTGGCGAACCGGCCGCTCACCTTCCACCATCCCGTGAGGCCGACGCCGATCCGCAATGCGTCCTCAGCTCGGCCGCCAATGGCAAAATCGATCGCGGCCTGGATGTTCGCCACCTCGGGATCCAGAAGCTCGATCCAGCTGCGAGCGCGTGGCGTGTGGAGCTCGGACTCAGCCCTGGCGGCTAACGAGGTGTAGTAGTCGAGGTGCCGATCGCGGAGTGGCTGGGACTCGCCGCTGGCGTCGAGCAGCTCCATCGCGTACTGACGGACCGTCTCCAGCATGCGATGGCGGGCGACTCGGTCCTGGCGTTCCACCATGACCCACGACTGGTCGACCAACGACGCCAGCAGATCGAGGATGGCGCCCGGTGTGAGGATGGCGCCCGATGTGAGGATGGCACCGGAGCACACCGCCTCCGCGGCTTCGAGCGACCAGCCGCCGGCGAACACGGCGAGCCGTCGCAGCAGCACCCGTTCGGGTTCGGCGAGCAGTGCGTAGCTCCAATCCACCGAGGCCCGCAGCGTCTGCTGGCGGGGCTGAACTCCCCGCGGACCGCCCGTCAACAACCTGAACCGATCAACGAGACCGGCGGCGATCTGTTCGGGCGAGAGCATGCGCATCCGCGCCGCCGCGAGCTCGATCGCCAGGGGTAGGCCGTCGACCTGGGCGCATATCTGTCCGATTGCCGCCGCGTTGGTGCCGTCAAGCCTGAACTCGGGGCACACCTTCCTCGCTCGCTCGACGAAGAGGGCACCGGCGTCACAGGTACCCACCTCGCCAAGCCCATTGGAACAGGGCAGCGACAGAGCCGGTACGGTCCACACC
>JBOGGN010000093.1:0-20997 GCA_050744165.1 Acidimicrobiales bacterium
GCCTCAAGCAGGTCCCGGGCCCGGGCTCGCCGGCGCCGGCCTCCGACGCCAGAAAGGGCGAGGGCCAACTCGACGTTCTCAGTTGCTGTGAGGGTGGCCAGCAGCCCGAAGTGCTGGAACACGAAGCCCACGCTGCGCCGCCGGAATCGGGCCAGCTCGGCCCGCGAGGCCCCGCCGAGGTCGACCCCATCCACCTCGACGGTGCCCGACTGCACCGCCTCCAGGCCACCCAGCAGCGAAAGCAAGGTCGTCTTGCCGGCCCCGGAGGGCCCGGTGAGAGCCACGTAGCCGCCCGGCCGGACCTCGAAACTCACCCCGTCAAGGACGACCAGTTCGCCCTCCGGCGTGTGATAGCGGTGGCGGAGGTCGCGCACGACCAGCGGAGCTCCCACGCCACCACCCTGCCCCATCCCGGAGGGGGTGGGCTATCGGCAAGGCAGGCGAGTGCCTGTACCCGAACCGGTCGCACCGGCAGAACCGGCAAACCCCGTAGGGGCGCCCGGGCCACGGACGGGTGGCGGTACCGTCGAAGAGTGACCACCGCCTTCGTCCTCGCCGGCGGCGCCAGCCTGGGTGCAGTGCAGGCGGGCATGGCCGAGGTCCTGCTCGGGTCAGGGATCCAACCGGACCTGTTCGTCGGCGCCTCGGTGGGAGCCATCAATGGCACCTGGTTGGCCAGCCACCCCGGAGTCGAAGGGGCACTGTCCTTGCAGGAGCTGTGGCGCTCCATCCGCCGGCGCGATGTGTTCCCGGTCTCACCTCGCTGCCTGGTCGGCGGCGTCGTCGGCCGCTGCGACCACCTGGTCAGCGCCGGCCACCTGACCCGCTGGCTGACCGAGCGGGCCCCCTTCGCCCGGGTCGAGGACGCGCCGTTGCCCCTCCACGTGGTGGCGACCGACCTTCTCTCGGGCCAGCCGGTCGTGTTGTCCGAGGGCGATCTCGTCCAAGCGCTGCTGGCCAGCTCGGCCATCCCGGGCGTCTTCCCGCCCGTGGAAATCGACGGCCGGGTGCTTGTCGATGGCGGCCTGGCGGCGGACACCCCGATCAGCCAGGCGGTCGACCTCGGTGCTGACGTGGTCTACGTCCTCTCGACGGTAGGCAACCTGGCCGGAGGCCGTCCCCGAGGCGCCCTCGGCGTGTCGATGCGGGCCGTGGCCCACCTGCTCGGCCACGCCTCGCTCAGCCAGATCCGGGCCAACGCCTCGCGCTGCACCCTGTACCTGGTTGCCCCTCCGCCGCCGATCGACGTCTCCCCCTTCGACTTCCGCCAGAGCGAGGCGCTGATCGAGCGGGGCCGGGAGAGCGCCTCATCGTGGCTGGGGTCCTGCGAACCGGTGCCCGCCACCCTGTAGTTCGATGCGGGCCTGGGCAGTGGTGCATCCCGGGCCCATCGACGGGGAACCGCCGCCGCTTCAGCCGGTAGATCGCCCAGTGCCCCGGCCCGGCCCGGGCGAGATCCTGGTGAAAGTCACGACCTGTGGGGTGTGCCGCACCGACCTGCACGTCACCGAGGGCGACCTTTCCCCCCATAAGCCGGGGGTGATCCCGGGCCACGAGGTGGTCGGCCGCGTGGAGGCCCTGGGTTCGGGCGAGAGCCGATTCGGCGTCGGTGACCGGGTCGGCATCGCGTGGTTGCGCCACACCTGCGGAATGTGCCGCTGGTGCCGCTCGGGTCAGGAAAACCTCTGCGTGGCTCCCGCCTTCACCGGCTGGGACGCCGACGGTGGCTACGCCGAGTACGCCGCGGTCGATGCCGCCTACGCCTACTCGATTCCCGCGGTCTTCGATGATGAAAAAGGGGCGCCCCTCCTATGCGCGGGGATCATCGGATTTCGGGCGCTGCGCAGGAGCGGTTGCTGCCCCTCGGAGGGTCGGGGGCGCCTCGGGATCTACGGGTTTGGCGGCTCGGCGCACCTCGCGGCGCAAATAGCAATCCACGAGGGGGCGCGGGTGCACGTCATGACCCGGTCCCCTGCCGCCCAGCAACTGGCGCTGTCGATCGGCGCCGCCAGTGCCCAGGGAGCGTCAGACCCGCCACCGGAGCCGCTGGACGGGGCCATCATGTTCGCCCCGGTGGGCGAGTTGGTGTTGCCGGCGCTCGAAGCGTTGGACCGGGGCGGGACGTGCGCCGTCGCGGGGATCCACCTGAGCGACATTCCCTCGTTGAACTACGAGCAGCACCTGTTCCAGGAGCGCAGCTTGTGCAGCGTGACCGCCAACACCCGAGCCGACGGAGAGGAATTTTTGCGGATCGCAGCCGAGATCCCGATCACGGTGACCACCACGCCCTTCGGGCTCTCGGAGGCGCCGGCCGCGCTGCGGGCGCTGGCCCATGACGAGGTCGAGGGGGCAGCCGTCCTCCACGCCGACCGCTGACCGCCTGCCGGGACCACAACACCTAACAGAGATCTCTTAAGAACGACCCTGTCCTAACAGGTTCTCTGTTATGAGTGCGCGGCCGGGACAACCGAACCCCCCCATCGGCCCGGTGCCACCATAAGTCCCCTTCTGCCTTGGCAACCGCAATGCTAACTTAACACCCCTAACACAAGTGCGGGGCGCTATAACGCCCTCCACTTGTGTTAGGGGTGTTAAGTCACGGCCCTGTTAAGCTTGATCAACCTGCCTGGCGTCGACGGAGGCTTACGGGACGCCGGCCAGTTCGTCCAAGTAGCTCGACAGGTGGGCGCTCAGGTCCAGGGCGTCGTCGCCCACGCCGTCGATGAAGGTGGACTTACGGCGGCGGAGGAAGTTGCCGCCGAGGAGGTACATCCCGGGGGCTGCGGTGATGACGCCCCCTTCGTGGCGGATGCGGCCCTTGTCGTCGAAGACCGGGAGGCGGAGCCATGGGTACTCAGAGTGGAAGCCGGTAGCCCAGAGGATGGTCTTGAACTTCGACAGCTTCATCATCAGTGGCGGTGACGCCTCGACCCGGGTGGGCTGGTAGCGCTCGGGGGGCTCCGCCTCCTCGCCGACGCCCTTTTCCTCGGCCCAGGCGTCGATGGCCTCCAGCAGGCGCCGCTGCTTCAGGTCGGCCAGGGTGCAGACGTTGAGCAGCGAGCCGGAGAACTGGGCGTTGCCCTCGGCGGTGATACCCGCCAGCTTGCCGACCAGCTTGACGCCCTCGTCCTGGAGGGCGTTGAGGTCGAGGGTCTGGCGCTGCGCGGTGCCGACCAGCTGGAAGCTCGGCAGGCTGCGGGCCCGGTTGATGTCGTCGACCTCGTCGTAGCGGTCGTCGAGGATGCCCGAGGCGTCCAGCCACCACATGATGTCCATGCCCCGGTAGAGCCGGGGCACCCGGACGTGGCCGCCGACCGCCAGGGTGACGGGGCGGCCGGAGCGGTGAATCTCGTCGGCCAGCTGGATGCCCGTCGCTCCGGCGCCGACCACCATGACGGCGCCGTCCTCCAGTGAATCGGCGTTGCGGTAGTCGGCGGCGGTGACCGAGGCGATGCCTGCCGGCAGGTTGACCGCCACCTTGGGAATGTCGGGGATGTTGTAGGCGCCGCTGGCGATGACGACCGTCGGCGCCTGCCACTCGCCGTTGGTGGTGGTGACCAGGTACCCGTCGTCGGTGCGGTCGACCGCCAGCACCTCGGTGCCGCACTCGACCGGCGCGTCAATGGTGGCCGCGTACCGGGTCAGGTAGGCGACCACCTCGGGCATCGACATGTAGCCGTCAGGGTCGTCACCGTCGTAACGGAAGCCCGGCAGGCGGCTCTGCCAGTTGGGGGTCAGCAGCCGCAGCGAGTCCCAGCGAGTCCGCCACGAGTGGGCAACCTCGGCGCGTTCGAGCAGGACGTGGTCAATCGACCGTTCGGTCAGGCAGGCGCTCATGGCGAGCCCGGCCTGTCCGGCGCCGATGATGACCGTGGACGTTCGCATCAGGTCAGGCGGCGGGCTACCGGCAGGGACTACGGGTTGACGTCGACGGTGACGTTGGTGGGGTTGGTGATGACGTCGTAGACCGCGGAGCGCTTCTGCGACTGGGCGACGAGGGCCTGAATGTCCTCGGGGCTGGCGTCGGCGTCGATGTTGTAGGTCACCTTGATGCCGTTGAAGCCGTTGCGGACGTCGCTGTCGACGCCGAGGATGCCCCGGATGTCCATCTGGCCCTCAATCGTGGCCGACACCGAGTTGAGCTGGATGCCGCGGTTTTGGGCGACGGCGGCCACGCCGGCGGTGAGGCAGCCGGCCAGGCTGACCAGCACCATCTCGACGGGGGTGGGGCCGTTGTCCTCGGCCATGAAGGCTTGGGGGTGGTCGCCGTCGTAGCTCCACTCGGCCTGGTGGGTTTGCTCAGCACCCAAGCCGAAGAAACCCTTGACGGTGCTCTGGCTATGGGTCCCGTTGATCCAGCTGTTGCTCACCCGCCACGTGAAGTCACCGGCCGCCGGCTGCTCGGCCAGGATGCCGCGGGCCGCGTGTAGGAAGTCGACGTTGACCCCGTTGTTGACAGGGGTGTCAGTGCTGGTCATGTGGGCTTCGTCCTCTCGATCGCTTCGACCCTCTTACCTTATAAACCTGACGGGCCAAGTCAAGTTTGGCAGGCTCACCGGGCCCGCGGGGCTCGGCGGGCGTCGACGACGCCGGTGTCGAAGCCCGCCAGGTGCAGGCCGCCGGCGAAACGGGCGTGTTCGATCTTGATGCAACGGTTCATCACGACCTGCAGGCCGGCGGCGCTGGCGATGGCCGCGGCCTCCTCGTTCCACAGGCCCAGCTGGATCCACAACACCGCGGCGCCGGCGTCGATCGCCTCCCGTGCCACCCCGGGCAGATCCTCGGAGCGGCGGAACACGTCGACGACATCGGGCGTGGCGGGGAGGTCGGCCAGGGACGCGTAGACGGGCCGGCCGAGGATTTCCTTCTCCCTGGGGTTGACGAACCACACCGTGAAATCGGTGCTCGAACTCAGCAGGTAGGTAGCAACGAAGTTGCTGGGACGGGCCTTGTTGGACGAGGCGCCGACCATGGCGATGGTCTTGGTGCGCTGGAGGATGGCGAGGCGTTCCCGAGCCGAGGGGGGCGTCCACCCTCTGGAGGGTTCCGTCGAGGGGGGCGGCGACTTTTCCCAGCCTGCTTCGGTGGTGACCATCAGTCCGCCTCCTTGGCTGCGTAGGCGAGGGCCTGGTCGAGGTCCCAGATGATGTCGTCGGCGTCCTCGATGCCGACCGAGATGCGAATCAGGTCGGCCGGCACGCCCGCGGCTCGCAGCGCCTCCTCGGAGAGCTGCTGGTGGGTGGTCGAGGCGGGGTGAATGACCAGGGTGCGGGTGTCGCCGATGTTGGCCAGGTGGCTGCACATTTCGAGCGACTCGATGAACCGCCGGGCCGAATCGCGCCCGCCTCGGACGCCGAAGGCGAAGACTGCCCCCGGGCCCTTGGGCAGGTACTTCTGGGCCAGGGCGTGGCTCCGCGATTCGGGCAGGCCGGGGTACTCGACCCAGGCGACGTCGGGGTGGGCAGCCAGGTGAGCGGCCACCTGCTCGGCGTTGGCGACGTGGGCGGCCATGCGCAGAGACAGCGTCTCCAATCCTTGGAGGAGGAGGAAGGCGTTGAACGGGGACAGGCAGGTACCGAAGTCACGAAGTTGTTCCAACCGGATCTGGGTGCAGAAGCCGTACTCGCCGAAGTTCTCCCAGAAACGCAGGCCGCCGTAGCTGGCCACCGGCTCGGTCATGCGGGGGAACCGCCCGCTCGACCAGTCGAAGGTGCCGTGCTCGACGACGACGCCCCCCATGGAGGTGCCGTGGCCGCCGATGAACTTGGTCGCCGAGTGGACGACGACGTCGGCGCCGTAGTCGAAGGGCCGGCACAGGTAGGGGGTGGCAAGGGTGGCGTCGACGACCAGCGGGATGCCGGCGTCGTGAGCCACCTCCGCCAGGGCCTCGAGGTCGGCGACGACGCCGGAGGGGTTGGATACGATCTCGGTGTAGAGGCACTTGGTCTTCGGGCCGATGGCGCCGGCGAAGGCCTTGGGGTCGTCGGGGGGCACGAAGGTCGTCTCAATGCCGAGACGGCGGAGCGACACGTCGAGGAGGGTGTGGGTGCCGCCGTAGATGGCCGCGCTGGAGACCAGGTGGTCGCCGGAGCCGGCCAAGGTGGTGAAGACGAGGAGCTCGGCGGACATGCCGCTGGCGGTCGCCACCGCCCCGATCCCGCCCTCCAGGCTGGCCATGCGCTCCTCGAAGGCGGCCGTGGTGGGGTTGGAGATACGGGTGTAGATGTTGCCGTACTTCTGCAGGGCGAAGAGGTCGGCGGCGTCGGCGGCGTCCTCGAAGACGTAGCTCGTGGTCTGGTAGATGGGCACCGCCCGGGCCCCGGTGGTGGGGTCGGGGCGGTTGCCGGCGTGAACGGAGCGGGTGCGGAAGCCCCAGGTGCGGTCGGCGGTCATGGGGTGGGCCTCAGGGGACTCAGGGGCGTCGGGGGCGTCGGGGGCGTCGGGTGGCGGTGCAATGGACGACTCACCTGATCAGCAACGTCGGGTATGCCACGGGTCGAAGATACCGGGTCGGCGGCGCCATGGGGGGTGGCGAAGCCCCGCTCCACAGCCTGTCGGAACGGAGGTGTGACGAGACTGCCGGTGGCGCTGAGCGGATGGAGCCCTGGTCGCGGCCTGCCCGGTCAGCCGTTCAGATGGGTGACCAGGTTCGCTCGTTGTTGCTGCCCCGGCAGCACCTCCGTGATATCATAGGATATCTTTTGAGAGGGACTTTATGGGCGACATCTTGATCCGTGACCTTCCCGACGACGTCTTGGCCGCAATCGACGCCAATGCTCGACGAGTCGGTTTGTCGCGCACCGAATACATTCGCCGGGCCCTCTCCCGCGAACGTGGCGATGCCGGTCGAGAGGTCAGCATGGAAGATTTGGTTGCCTTCGCCCACACATTTGCAGATCTCGCCGACCCTGACGTCATGCGACAGGCCTGGGCGTGACCACCTGGCTCATCGACAAGTCGGCTCTGGTCCGCCTCGCCCAGAGCCCCGACGCGTCTCAGTGGGCGGCCAGGATCGAGCGCGGCGTGGTCCGAGTGTGCACGGTGACCCGACTCGAACTCGGATTCTCCGCTCGGTCCGGCGGGGACCTGCGGGCCGGCTTCGACCGGCCGCCACTGTCCCGCATGCCCGTCGAGTACCTCACTCCGGCGATCGAAGACCGCGCCGTCGAGGTCCAGGTTGCGCTCGCGGAGCGCGGTCAGCACCGGGCAGCATCGATCCCAGATCTGCTGATCGCCGCCACTGCCGAACTGTCCCAGCTCACCGTCCTGCACGATGACAAGGACTTCGAGCTCATCGCTGACATCACCGGTCAACCCGTCGAACGGCTCACTGCCGCCTGACTACCGCGATGCCCGCGGCTGCTTGCTGGCCGAGGATGTCGAGAATCGCCCCGCTCATCGCCCAAGGGCTCGATCAGCGGCCGTCCGCTCAGCGACGCTGAGAGGGCCGCCGGTGTCGGCCAACATTTCGTTTAGGAGCGAGGCAAGGTCGCCAAGCTTGGCCTTCTCTTCGAGCCGGACACCGGACGTGGCCCCGCCCTCCGCAAAGCCCGCCAAGCCCGCCTCGAAACCGCCCGCGTCCGGCGCCTCGCCTACCATCGAAACCAACCCTACAACACCCCAACCCGAGACCCCACGATGTTGCGTAATCAAACCGGGATCTCTGTCGCGAAGCCGGCGACATAGGCGTTGGCGCCAGAGGCAAGGCCGGGTACGAGGTCTGTGCGGAATAGAACTTCTAGAGATCCGAACCTTGCGTATAAATTTCACTTAACAAAGGAGCCACGTGGTTAGCTACCCGCTCATTAGCGGCGTCGCTACAGGTTCTGGCAGAAACACCGGACCTATAGCGTCATTGTCGCCATAATAGTTTTCGCCTGTTGTACGGTTTTCTTCGCGATGCGGTTCCTGCGCCGAAAGTGATATGAACCCGAGCGCCGATCAACGACTTCGAATCGCAAGTAGACCATTGATGGACACGCTTCGTGGCCCCGATCGTATACTGATGATGTGGGGTCGAGTCGACTGCGGAGGGTGACGGATTAACTTGGCTTGACCGAGCAGCCTGGGCTTGATCAACGCGCAGATTGTCCACCTTGGGTTTGGAAGTTGGGAGTCGTCATTGTCGTGGTCTTTGTTGGCTGTGCTGTCCTCGCCCAGTCCGTTTTTTCCTTTATTTTCCCTAACAGTGTCTGTGGGCAGCGCATCCGCTACGGCGAAGGCCTATCGACGACGGACGCGACGTTGATTTCCTCTCAAGAATGAGGAGCCGCCAAGTCGCGACATCGGCGTGTCGGCGGCGGTCGATCACCCGAGCGTGACGGCCGCATCGAGATCGCCTCGGCCGCCACGCGCGTCGCCGTCGCCACCTACAGGCGGTCGCCGGGGCTGAGCCGTCGGTGCGCTTCGCGGGCCCGCTCGTCGGCGACTGAGGCGCCGTAGCGGCGCAGCATGTCGGCCGAGCGCCAGCCGGCAAGCCGCATCAGGTCGCCTTCATTTCCGCCATTGGACAAGAACCGGTGGGCGAAGGTGTGCCGGAACTGGTGCGGATGGACGTGGCCGATCCCCGCTGCCTCGGCCCGGCGCTCCAGCATCTGGATGATGCCCGACTCTCGGAGCCGGCCCTTGCGGCCGAGCCACAGCCAGGGCTCGCCGGCACTCGGGTGGAGTTGGCGGGCTTGCAGATAGCGGGCGATGGCGACGGTGGTTCGCGTCCCGATCGGGACCACCCGGGGCCGGGCTCCTTTGCCGATCACCACGATGCACCGCTGGTCGAGGTCGAGGTCGCACGGACCCTCGCCGTCGCGCCAGCGGAGATTGGTGGCCTCGGCCAAGCGACCCCCGGTGTCGTACAGCAACAGGATGACCGCGGCGTCCCGGAGGTCGTCGAAGGTTTCGCCGCCGCAGACCTCGAGCAAGGACCGGACCTGGTCCTCGGTGAGGACCGGCACGGGGTTTTCGGGGACCCGAGGCGGCCGCATCGTCGCCATCGGCGACCGAAGGATGGCCCCGTCGTCGGCCAGCCAGCGGAAGAACTGCTGCAGGCTCCGATATCGGTTGGCCACCGTGGCCGGGCTGCGGCCGACTTCGAAGAGGTGCTCCTCGAAGGCCTCGATGTGCCGTCGGGTCAGCGCCGCCACCTCGGTGGGCAGGCCGCTCGCCCCAAGGAAGCCCGCCAGCTGCTCGGCCGCCTCCTGGTAGGACTGGATGGTGCGAGCCGATTTGTTTCCGGCCCGGAGATGCCGGCGCCAGGCGGGCAGGACGGCGGCGATGTCTTCGACGGTCCCAGTCTCCACATCCTTCTCGGCCGTCGCTGATATTTCTCGTGCGTTTTCCGTGGTTACTATGTTAGCTGAGTGCCAGCGTGATCGGCTGCTGAAGAGGTGGGGAAAGCTTCGGCGGAGCCGTTGGCGCGAGGCGCCACGCATTTTCCCACCGTTCGGATGGCCCGCCGACGGGCGACCCGAATACCTGGCGCCATGCGGTAGGTATTCGGGTCACCCGGGCGTGACCGTTCGGCGGCGAGGCCGCACTCGAACCGGCGAGGGATTTCAGCGGCTCCCCGCCGGTCGAGTCCGGTGCGCCAACCGGAAGGCACCGATGGCGACGGCGGCCAGCACCGCGGTGGCGGCCGCCAGCGCCCAAGCGGTCGACGCGTGGAGCACGACCAGCGCCCCGAGGACGGCGCCGCCGAGCATGGCCGCCACGGCGACAGTGCGCCGCCGGGTGTGCGATCCCGGCGTGCGGAGGTCGGGGGCATCGGCGGCGAGACCGGTGAGGGTCAGGGTGAGGACGGTCGTGGTCATGTCGGGGATGGCGAGCTTGCGGACGGTCGCGTTCTGGCCGCCCATGGCCAAGGCCAGCAGCACGGTGATGGCATACCGGGCGCCGGCGCCGTCGCCGACCGCAGCGACGACGGTCGCCCCGGCGGCCAGCGCCGCCTCGATCGCCGCCATCCGGCCCAGCACCTGCGCCGGGGTTCCGGAGGGGAGCCGGGCACCGGCGGCCGCGCCGACCACGAAGGCGGCGACGGCGGTCAACGACGCCAGCACCGAGAAACCGGATGCGCCGGCCAGTGCGAAGCCGAGGAAGACCAGGTTGCCGGTCATGTTGGCCACGAACACGTGGCCGAGGCGCAGGATCGACACCGCGTCGACGATGCCGGTCACCACGGTCAGGGCGAGGAGCAGCCGGATGAGGCCGGCGGAGGCCCGGTCGCGGGCTCGGTTGGCGTCGTCGGCCATGTCGCCTCCGTGCCTCGGGGACGAGAGGGCGCCAGTCATGGTCGCACCTCAGCAGGCGGCGGCGGGGCATCGGCGAGGCCCGGGCGGGCGGCGCTGACGTCGAGACCGTGGCGGGCGGCGCTGACGTCGAGGCCGCCCGACCCCTGCTCGACGAGGCCCCGCCACCGCTCGGCGATGGCGGCGGCGACTGGGGCGGCGTCGAACCCGACTGCGTCCCGGGTCAGGTCGAGGTCCTTGAGCGCCCAGGCGAGCGGGAAGTCGGCTCGGTCGTCGGCGGCCTGCATCTTGGCCAGCTTGGCGGTCGCCAGGGGCGAGGCGACGGGGTTGCCACCGACCGCGGCGGCCAGCACGCCCGGTGCGATGCCGAGGGCAGCGGCGGTGGCGGCCGCCTCGGCGGCGGCTTCCACCTCGAAGGCCAGCCACGTGTTGAGCACCACCTTGAGCCGGGTGCCGGTCCCGGCCGGGCCGACCCACAGGGTGGCGCGCCCGATGGCATCGAAGACCGGGTCCACGGCCGAGCGGGCCTCGTCGGGACCCGACGCCAGGACGAGCAGCTGGCCGGACTCGGCCGGTTGCCGGCTCCCCGACACCGGGGCGTCGACGAAGGCCACGTCCGGTCGGCGGGCCCGCACCTGCCGGTCGAAGCGCTCGGTGGCCTCGACGCCGATGGTGCCCATCTGCGCCCACACCGATCCGGGCGCCAGGGCGTCGACGACGGCCCGGCCCACCATGACCTCGGCCACGGCGTCGCCGGTAGGGAGCAGGGTCAGGACGACGGGCGCATCGGCCACCGCGTCAATCGGATCCGCGAAGGCGGTGGCGCCGCACTCTGCCAGCGCGGCCACCGGCTCGGAACTGCGGTTCCACACCCGGACCCTGAAGCCCTCCCGGAGGAGGCGGCGGGCGATGGCCGAGCCCATGATGCCCGTCCCGATCACCGCCACCGTCGGGACTCCTGGGCGGGCGGGGTTGGCGTGGTCAAACATGGTCGTTCCTCCGTTTCTTCACTCAAGGTCCTTCACTCGGGCATTCACTCGGGCATTCCCTCGGGGGTGGGGCCGCCGACCGGCACCCCGGCGGCCATGATGTCGTCGATCCGGCCGAGGACGTCGCCGTCCAGCGAGAGGCCAGTGGCGGCGACCGCCTCGTCGACGTGGGCCGCGCTGCGGGTGCCCACGATGGCGACCTGGACGGCCGGGTTGGCCAGGGTCCAGGCGACCGCCAGCTGGCTGAGCGACACCCCCAGCTCCTCGGTGGCCAGCTTCTTCAGCTGGGCGACGACGGCCAGGTTGGCCCGGAAGGCGTCGCCCCGGAACACCTCGCTCGACGCCCGCCAGTCGCCCGGCGGGAACACCGTGTCCGCGGTGAGCCGACCGCCGAGCAGCCCGTGGGCCAAGGGCCCGTACACCAGGACCCCGATGTCGTGGGCGGCGGTGTACGGCAGGATCTCGGCCTCGATGCCCCGCCGAAACAGGTGGTACGGCGGCTGCAGTGTCTCCACCGGCACGACGGCGTCGAAGGCCTTCATCTCTGCCACGTCGAAGTTGGACACCCCGATGTGGCCGACCTTGCCGGTGGCCACCAGCTCCGCCAAGGCGGCCGCGGTTTCCTCGACCGGCGTGTTCGGGTCCGGCCAATGCAGCTGCAACAGGTCGATGCGGTCGGTGCCGAGCGCCTCCAGGCTGTCGTCGACCCCCTTGCGCAGCCACGCCGGGCTGGCGTCGCGGGCCACGCCGTTGCCCTGGGGGCGCAGCCCGCCCTTGGTGGCGATCACCACTTCGTCGCGGGCCCGGCCCTGCAGGGCCTTGGCCAGCAGCCGCTCCGAGGCCCCGAACCCGTACCCCTGTGCGGTGTCGAATAGCGTCACCCCCAGATCGGCGGCCCGGCGGATGGCGGCGATGGCCCGCCGCTCGTCGGTGGCCCCCCAGTCGCCGCCCAGCTGCCAGGTGCCGAACGCCAGCCGGCTCACCGTGAGTTCGCTGCGTCCCAATCTCGTCTGCTTCATGGCCTCCTCCTTCGGTCTCACAGGTTCATCCTCCGCCCGGGCGATTCAGAAGTCCAACAGCAATATCTGATTTAACCAAGCAGTAGGGTTGCTCAATGGAGCTGCGTCAGCTGGAGGCCTTCGTGGCGGTGGCGGAGGAGCGGAACTTCACCCGGGCGGCGACCCGGCTCCACCTGGCCCAATCCGGGCTGTCGGCCACCGTGCGGACCCTGGAAGCCGAACTGCGGGCGCTGCTGTTCGTGCGCAGCACCCGCCGGGTGGACCTCACACCGGCCGGAGCCGCCCTTCTCCCCGAAGCCCGCCGCACCCTGGCCTCGGCCGCCGCTGCCACCGAGGCGGTGGCCGCGGTCGAAGGCGTCCGCCGGGGCACCCTCACCCTCGGGGTCACGCAGGCGGGCCGGCTGTTCGACCTGGCCGGCATCCTGGCCCGCTACCGGGCCGAGTTCCCCGGCATCACCGTGCGGCTGGTGCACGCCGGCGCCACCGAGCAGTACCGCCTCCTTCTCGACGGGGCCGTCGATGTCATCTTGGCGCCGGTGGTCGCCGAGGCGTCACCGGGCGTGGTCGCCCTCCCCTTGGCCGACTCGCCCCTGGTGGCGTGCACCTCCGATCCCGGTCTCGGCCCCGACGGCGCCATCGCACTGGCCCAGGTGGTCGAACGGCCCCAGGTCGGGTTCCCCGCCGACTGGGGCGTGGCCCTGCTCGCCACCCGCGCCTTCCACGCCGCCGGCCTCGAACCCCGCGTCGACCTGGAGGTGAACGACACCGACACCCTGCTCGACTTGGTCGAGGCCGGCCTCGGCGTCGCCGTCATCCCCGAGGCGCTGGCCCGGCTGCGACCCCGCCTGCGGCGGCTCACCATCGAGGACGGACACTGGACCTGGGTGGTCGGCGCCCAGACGCTGGCGTCAGGACCGGTCAACCCGGCCGCCCGGGCCCTATGGGCCATGCTGACGGCGAGGGGCGGCGCCGCGGTCGAGGAGCAAGACTGACGGTACACGCCGGGCGAATTTGGACGTGGGGAAAAGGCCCCGCGCCGCGTAGGTTCCAGGCATGCCGGAGGGGGATTGCGTCGATCCGGCTGTCAGCCACCGTCGCTTCCTCGAACTAGTTCCCGAACTTCGGCCGCTCCCGGACAGGGCCCTGTTCGACCGCATTGGCGGCCAGGCCACCGTTGACCGGCTGGTGGACCACCTTTACGACCGCTTTGCCGCCGATGCCGTGCTCCGGCCGTTGTTCGGCCGGGAACTCACCGCCGGGCGCGCCCGGCAGAAACGCTTTTTCGCCGAATGGCTGGGCGGTCCGCCCCGCTACAGCGAATCGGCCTGGGGCGGGCTCTACCAGCACCACGAGGACCTGCCCATCGACCGGGCGGTCGCCGAGCGCTGGCTCGACCATCTCCGCGCCGCGTTGCGCGACGTGGTGGCCGCCGAGGGCGACACGGCCTTCATCCTCGCCCGGGCCTGCGCCCTGGCCGCCTGCCTCGTCACCACCGAACCGGCGCCGGACGCAGCCGCTGCGGGAACGCCACGGCACCGCTCGCCCCGTGTCGCATCCTGTCGGGCGGGCGCCCGGACGGTGAAGCAGGCGACGCTCCTGGCCGAGCGAGGGAACGTGGGAAAGCTGGCGACGCTCGTGGGCGAGATTCCCGATCTCGTCGAGCGTGCCCCCTTCGCGGCTCGGTTGCTGCTGTGCGCCGCGCTGGCGGGCCGGACAGCGGTCATCGAATGGCTCCTCGACCGAGGAGTCGATGCCAACGCCCCGTGGCCGCTACCTGTCCAGTTCGTCGGCGGGGCGATGGAGCTGGTGTTATTCGTCACGCCGCTGTGCGCCGCTCAGATGACGGGTCGATCGGAGACCAGTGCCGCTCTGCTGCGCCGGGGGGCCCGGGAGGACGTGTTCACCGCCGCCTTCCTGGGCGATCTGACGGCGGTCACCCGCTGGGTGTCGGAACGGCCGTCGTTGGCGCAGGTAGTTGATCCCGCCACCGACGTCGTCGCCATCACGCCGATCCACCATGCGGTGGCCGGCAACCACGTCTCGACCCTTCGCACCCTCCTCGATCACACGACCGAACCCCTTCGCACGGGGGCCCGCGCCCTTCGCGCCGCGGCCGAGCGCGCCAACCGCGAGATGATCGAGCTTCTGCTGGTCGCCGGCGCCGACGCCCGTGCGGTCGGTGCCGGCAGTTGGGTGCTGCATCCAGAGATCGCCCCGCTGCTGGCGAAGGCCGGCGCCTCGGCCGGTGTCGGCATCGGCGGCGAGGACTCGGGCGACTGGGTGAGGATCAGCTGCACCGGCAACCAGGGCCGCAAGGACGATCCCGCCTACGTCGCCGCGCTATTGGCCTACGGGGCGCGCGTCGACCAGCGCTACCACGGCGCGACCCCGCTGCACTACGCCGCCAGAGCGGGCTTCCTGGGCACGATCCAGGTCCTGCGCCACCACGGCGCCGACGTCGTCGCCACCGACGATCGTGGCCGCTCACCGGTCGACTGGCTCCGCCAGGCGGCGAAAACCGTGGATCGGAATGCCGTCCGCGACGCCTTGACGCCCGGAATGTGACCGGTCCCGTTAGCCGCGGGGCGCCCCCTTTTCCTGCTGACACCAGAATACACGAAAGTGGGGGGCTTGCCGCAAGGAGCAGTTGTGTGCTGACACTGCACGGGCGAGGAACATGGCCGAGGGAGGGTGCTCATGGACAAGGACGTGTTGGGATTCGAGGAGATCGACGCGACGCAGGTCTCGCGGGTCGGGGGCAAGGGCGCCAACCTCGGGGAGTTGGCCCGGATCGACGGCGTCTCGGTGCCGCCCGGCTTCTGCGTCACGACCGATGCCTTCCGGCGGATCGTGGCGAGCGTCCCGGCAGTCGACGACGCGCTCGACCGATTGACGCAGCGGGACCCCGGCGACCGTGAGGGGATCGGCACCCACGCGGCGGCGCTTCGCCAAACGATCGAAGCGATCGCCATGCCTGCCGATCTGGCCGCCGCCATCACCGGCGCCCTGGCGGGCCTCGACGAGCACGCGGGGTACGCGGTGCGGTCGAGCGCCACCGCCGAGGACCTGCCCAGCGCGTCCTTCGCCGGCCAGCAGGACACGTTCTTAAACGTTGTCGGGCCCGCCGCCATCCTCGAAGCCGTCGGCCGCTGTTGGGCCTCGCTGTTCACCGAGCGCGCCGTCACCTACCGCCTGCGCAACGGCATCGACCACCGCCAGGTGCATATGGCCGTGGTCATCCAGCAGATGGTCATCCCGGAGGCGTCGGGCATCTTGTTCACGGCCGACCCCGTCAACGGCAACCGCAAGATCGTGTCCGTAGACGCCAGCTTCGGCCTGGGCGAGGCGCTGGTGTCCGGTTTGGTCAACCCCGACGTGTTCACGGTGCGCGACGGCGAGATCGTCGAGAAGGTCGTGGCGCGAAAGCAGCTCGCGATCGAAGCGCTCCCCGGCGGCGGCACGCGCCAGCGGGCGATCGACCCGGCGCGCCAGGCCCAGCCTGCCCTCAGCGACGCCCAGGTGATCGAGCTGGCACGACTCGGTCGGAAGATCGAGGCGCATTTCGGGCGACCCCAAGACATCGAGTGGTGTCTCGTCGGCGGCGACTTCCACATCGTGCAGAGCCGGCCGATCACCACGCTGTTCCCCATCCCCGCGGCGGGCGACGACGAGCCCCACGTGTATGTGTCCGTCGGCCATCAGCAGATGATGACCGACCCCCTGAAGCCCCTCGGGATCTCGTTCTGGCAGCTGACCGCGGCGGCGCCGATGCACCCCGCCGGTGGTCGCCTGTTCGTCGACGTCAGCCGCCACCTGGCGTCGCCCACCATCCGCAACCGCCTCGTCGCCGGTTTCGAGAAGTCCGACCCGCTGACCGGCGACGCCCTCCGCAGCGTCCTCGAGCGCCAGTTCATCCCCTTGGTCGCCGACGACGGCCCGGTACCACGATTCCTCCCGCCCGCCGACCCGATCGAACCCGATCCCGCGATCGTCGAGGAGCTCATCGCCGCCAACCGGGCTTCGGTCGCCGCGATGCGGCGCCGCCTCGAGTCGAAGACCGGATCGGACCTGATCGACGCCATCCATGCGGACATCCCGGAGCTGAAGCGGATCCTCTTCGAACCCCGCAGCTACCAGGTGTTCATGTCGGCGATGGAGGCCGCCGGGTGGCTCAACGAGCACCTGGAGGAGTGGCTCGGCGAAAAGAACGTGGCCGACACCCTCACCCAGTCGGTCCCCAACAACGTCACCTCCGAAATGGGCTTGGCCCTCTTGGACGTCGCCGACGCCATCCGACCCCATCCCGAGGTGATCGCGTTCCTGCAAGGCGTGGACGGCGACGGTTTCCTCGACGAGCTCGGGACCCTCGAGGGTGGGGCCCAGGCGCAGGCCGCCATCGTGGCCTACCTCGATCGGTACGGCATGCGTTGCGTGGGCGAGATCGACATCACCAGAGCGCGCTGGGCCGAGCGGCCGTCCCTGTTGGTGCCGGTGATCCTCGCCCACATCGAGCACTTCGAGCCGGGGGAGGCCACGCGGCGCTTCGAGCAAGGCCGGGTCGAGGCCGAGGCCACGGCCCGCCAGGTGCTCGAGCGGCTGCGGGCCTTGCCCGACGGCGACGCCAAGGCCGGCGAGACCGCTCAGATGATCGACCGGGTGCGTACCTTCATCGGTTATCGCGAGTATCCGAAGTACGGCATGGTCAGCCGCTACCTGGTGTACAAGCAGGCGTTGCTCGCCGAAGCCGAGCGGCTGGTGCAGGCCGGCGTGCTGCGCCAGGTCGACGACCTGTTCTTCCTCACCTTCGACGAGATCGACGCCGTGGTGCGCACCCGGGAGGTCGACCGCCGGCTCATCGGCGAGCGCCGGGAGGCCTTCGTGTGGTACCGGACGCTCACGCCCCCGCGTGTGCTCACCTCCGAAGGCGAAGCCGTCACCGGCTCCTACCGGCGGGCCGACGCGCCCGCAGGTGCCCTGGTCGGCCTGGCGGTGTCCGCGGGGACGGTCGAGGGCCGGGCCCGGGTGATCGCCGACCTCGAGGCGGCCGACCTGGAAAAGGGCGACATCCTGGTCACCGCCTTCACCGACCCGAGTTGGTCGCCGCTGTTCGTCACTGTCGGCGGCCTGGTGACCGAGGTCGGGGGGCTGATGACCCATGGCGCCGTGATCGCTCGCGAGTACGGCCTGCCGGCGGTGGTGGGCGTGGAGCGCGCCACCCAACTGATCGCCGACGGCCAGATGATCCGGGTGCACGGAACCGAGGGCTACGTGGAGCTGCTGTCCTGAGCCCCGGTGCACCCCTCAATCCAGCGGCAAGCTGCGTCGAAGGAACTCGTCGAAGAGGGGAACGGTGAAGGCGGTGTCGCCGTGGGCGGGGCTGTAGATCATCCCTCGGGAAATGAGGGCGCTGCGCCGGGGTGCCACCGACTGGACCCGTGCCCCGAGCTGGGCTGCGATGTCGCCTGAGCGGTGGGGGCCGGGTCCGAGTTCCGCCATGGCCCGGAGATAGGTTCGCTCTGCCGGCGTCAGCCGGTCGAATCTCACGCGAAAGAAGTTGGCATCGAGGTGACGAACAACCCGGGCGGTTACTCGATCGATCACCTCCCGACCCACGGGACTGCGTTCTGCCTCGTCCCAAGCGTGGTAGCCCCATTCCTGGAGGAAGTACGGATAGCCGCGGGCTTTCTCGACGATCGCGTCCAGGGCAGCATCTGAGAACTCCACTCCCTGGGCGGCGGCAGGGACTTCGACGGCGGCCCGGGCATCGTGGGCGTCGAGCGATCCAATGAGTGGAAACTCGAACAACCGCTCGGCATACGACTTGGCGTCACCGGCGATGCCGGGAAGCTGGGGCAGCCCCGCACCGGCCAGGACCACGGGCAGGTCCAACTGGGTCGTCCGATGAACGGCGGTGATGAGGGCGGCGAGCTCAACCGGAGCGAGGTACTGCACCTCGTCGACCGCAAGAAGGATGCCCGCCTCGCGTTCGGCCGCGGCCTCGCCCGCCGAGACGAGCAGGTCGGTCAAATCCGACTGCAGGTTCCCGCTGTCTGCCGATCCGCCGAGCGCGTCCACGTCGATCGAAACGCTCGAACCGCCCGGGATCTGCAGCGTGAAGGCCTTCAACACGCGCAGCGCCCGCAGTACCTTCGCGGTCTTCCGGTGACGGTCGTAGGACAGCAGGATGTTGCGTAGGTGCACCGCCAGAAGCGGTCGGAAATCGGAAGCTTCCGACGCCTCGATGTACCCGACTGCGAAACCCTCGGTCTCGGCAATCTCGGCGAAGCGATTCAGGAGCACGGTTTTGTCTACGCCCCGAAGCCCGATCGGCATCAGACCCTTGCCCGGCCGGCCAGCTCGGGCCCGACGGACGGCGACGGTGAACTGTCCGATCAGGGTGTCCCGACCAAGCAAGGCCGGGGGATTCGTGCCCGCTCCCGGACGGTAGGGGTTGGAGAACTCGTCCATCTTGACGAAGTTTACTAGATCTTATCGATGTTATCGGCATCGTTGGTAAGCTCAGTCAATCTGTTCGACTGTCCGGTCCCTACGGTGAGCCGGCGTGGTGCACGGCGAGATCGCGGCCCACGTAGGCGACACCACGCCGGCAAGCGAAAGGGGATACGTAAGCCGGCCATGCGGACGAACCGTCGTCAGACTTGGTGCCGACGATGCGGCGCCGGGACTCCGTCGCCGCCGTCGTGGGCGTTGGCCGCGTCATAGCCGGCAGATGGGCTCCGGTGCCCGTGAGGGGACCCGGCACGTCTGTGCCGTTGTGCTGGGCTCGAATAGGCGATAAGTAGGCGATAAGAGGGCCGGCCACTCTCTACGATTCACAGCATGGCAACACAGAAGGTGTCGGTGACGCTAGAGGCCGAGGCGATCGAGCGGGCGCGGCATGCGGCGGGGCCGCGAGGACTGTCGTCCTACCTCGATGCCGCCCTACAGGAGAAGCTCGAACGGGACGAGCGCCGCGACGCGCTGCTGGCCCTCCTCGACGAGCTCGAGGCGAGCGACCCGACGCCCACTGATGTCCGGGCCCGCGCCGCCAAGCGTGCCGCTCGGCTGCGCTCCGCGGTCGGCGCGTGACCGGGCCGGCCATCGTCCTCGACTCGGGCGCGATCGATCACGTCGTGACGAACAAGGAGTTCCGAGCGGTCGTGGACGACCTGGTCCGTTCTGGCTGGACGCCGGTCATCCCGACTCCGGTGCTCGCGGAGGCGATCACTGGTCGACTCACTGACGCGCCTGCGAACCAGGCGATCGGCCGTATCGGCACGACGACTACAGACGAACCCCTGGCACGGCACGCCGGCGTGCTGCGCCATGGCGCCAGCCGAGCGCCCGGACGCCGCCCACCCAGCGCCATCGACGCCATCGTCGCCGCGCATGCTGCGGCCGCCGGAACGGGCGTGGTGTTTACAACCGACCCTGGGGACCTCCGACGCCTGCTCGCAGCGAGTCCCCGCATACGGATCGAGCGGCCGTGACCACGCCTGTCAACGGCCAAGGACTTGCCGGGATACCCGTGCAGCATGACGTCCGATGGCTTCGGCTCCGTGCTCGATCGGCTCGTTGATCACTTCGAGTAGGGACTGCAAACCGGGCAGAGCCCGCGCTTGAAAAGGCGAGGCGGATCGACGGGACCTCACCCGCCCCACCATCAGGTACGCGAGGGCACGGTACACACCGAACCACGGCTGCTGTCTCGTCGACGGACAGGCCGGCGCTGCTGTTGGCCGGCAACAAGGCCGGCATCGGGAACCGCTGGTATGAGGCCAACGTACCGGTGGCCGATGAGCGGTTCGACCGCTACCTGACCGCGCTTGAAAAGGCGAGGAGGAAATCCACATGAGCGACCTGCCCGAGGGCTGGGATGAGTACGACCCCGACCACCACGAACGGCGTGACGAGCCCTCCTACCGGGCGGCCCGGTCGGAGGCCGCCTCGCACGCGGAGGCACGTCGGGCTGCGTACGGGGAAGCGCTGGCTGCTCTGCGCCGGGCCCTGGCGCTCACCCAGGTCGTCGTCGCGGAACGGCTCGGCGTGGCTCAGAGCGAGGTATCCCGGATCGAGCACCAGGCCGACCTGCTGCTCTCCACGATGGTCCGCTACATCGAGAGCATGGATGCAGAGCTGGCGCTCGTCGTCCGCTTCGGGAACGGCCAGACCATCGAGCTCGGCGCCGTTCTCGAGGACCTGATCCGACAGGACCCGCCAGAGGGGGCGGCTGTCTCGAACCTGGCGACCATCATCAGGCTGGCCGAGTACCGCGGCCGATATCCGTACAAGGAGGCGGCGTTCCGTGCCGGTGCAACCGCCTGCACTGTCCCGACCGTTCGGCACCCCGGCCGAACGTGAAGCGGCGCGCGAGCGGCTGCGCCGGCGGGCAGCGATACTCCGGACGGTCAAGACCCTCGCCGAGCAGCCGGCAGCAGCATGGTCCCGGGCCGAGCTGGCCGCCTTCCCGAGCATGACCAACGGGGTGGCCGACCCACCGCCTCTTCGTCTCGCCCGCTGGGCTTCGCTCTTTGCGGAAGAACTGGTGGAAGTCCATCGTCTCGCCCGCTGTTCGACTCCACTGAGCGACATATAACTCCAGGAGGTCCTCTACCTGGCGGGCCGGCTTCTGTCGACGGTGACGGACCGGTCCCGTGACCGAGTGGACGACTTCCGGATCGGATAAGCGCCGCCTCTTTCCCATCGGTCCGGGACTGGGTCGCACGCCGGTCCGGTAAGACGTAGGCC
>JBOGGN010000094.1:0-43124 GCA_050744165.1 Acidimicrobiales bacterium
GCGCCACCCCGACGGTGGGGTCGTCCAGCCGGACCTCCTCGTGATGTGGAAGAGGGACGCCGACCGCCACGGACCGCTCGGTCCAGAAGCCACGCCGTTGCTGGTCGTCGAGATCCTCTCCCCGACCAACCAGGCCTACGACCGCGCCATGAAGCGGGAGCTTTACGAGCGCCTCGGCGTCCCCTCGTACTGGATCGTGGACCCGGACCGCCCTTCGATACTGGCTCTGCGGCTCGTCGACGGCGTGTACGACACAGAGGCCGAGGTCTCCGGAGAGGACGAGTTCAGCACCGACGCCCCCTTTTCCATCCGCTTTCGTATCGCCGACCTGGCAGACCTCGGTCCTGCCTAGGGAACCAGGCGAGCCACCCAACCCACGCCCTGGGCACCCGCCGCAGCCCGGTAGCGGGCCAGCCCGGTAAGTAGCCGCGCCCGGGGCCCGCCGACCGGCTCCACCAGCACCGGGATCGTGCCCACCACAGACCCGGCGAGCGAACCTTCGCCTTCGGAGCCGACGCGGGCGCCCGCGAGCATCCCGTCGGCGTCGCAGGTCACCGAGACGGCGCCGGCCGCCAGATCCAAGTCCTCCGCGGCGTTGGCGCGCCATCTCATCGCCCACGGCTCCGTGCCGCCGCCGCTGCCTGCGCAGAAGGCCTCGCCTCCGTCGAACGTGCCCCACGACCACTCGCCCGGCGCATGGCACCAGTCTTCGACACCGGATCCATGGCCCCGGAACCCCACCCCATCGAAAACCAGCTGCTCGTCGGCCACCAGGATCTCGCCGCTCACGCGGCACGGCTGGCAGTAGCCCGTCTGCGAGGCGCCAGCGGCGCGACCCGGTGCCTCCCACTCCAGGTCGAGACCCAGCCCGACCAGATCGCCCCGTTCGTCAACGAGAGCCTCGCGAGGGTCGTCGAAGGCCACCGCGAACGCTTCGAGACCGACCGACCAGTGCTCGAGGGGCGTCTCGCAGGTCGCCGACAGCCACAGGCCCTGGCCACGCACGTCGAGTGACTGGCCACGAGGAGCTTGCAGATCTTGGTCGCGCACCAGGAGCAGGCGACGGCCGTCGCCAACCAGGGCCGCCCAGCACCAGGCGATGCCCTGGTGGGGATGGACGGAAAGGCGAGCGAAGCCGCCGAGCGAGGCGTCTCGGGCCGCGAAATCGAACCACCACGACTCAGCCCAGCGGCTGTCTCCGGCCGGGGCGCGGCGCTGCTCGTCGGCCGTTGTCACCACCGGATCGACGGTAGCCAGAACCGGCCTGGTGCTGGTTAACTAATGATGTGGCGCGCTACCTGAGCGACGAGTGGTGGAACGAGGTGGCCACCGTGTCGGGCGCCAGCAACCCAGGCATGGATGACCTGGTGCTCCAGCACCGTGTGACCGGCGGGCCCGACGGCGACGTTTGGTATTACGTGCGCCTCAGCGCCGACGGCCTTGGCGCCGCAGTGGTGCCAGGACGGGCGGAGCACCCCCAGATCACCTTCTGCGAGGACTTCGAGACAGCCGCAGCCGTGGCTCAAGGCCACCTCGGCGCGCCAGCCGCCCTCTTGTCCGGGCAGATTCGAGTGGCGGGCGACCTGGCGGCGCTGCTCGACGGCCGAGAGCGACTGCCAGTCGGCGATCTGATGCCCGCCGCCGTTCGGGCGTCCACGGAGTTCTGATGTCCGGCATCGCTCCTAAGGCCGCCGGCTGGTATCCGGATCCCGACATCCTGCCGGCGTCCAAAGCGATGCTTCGCTACTGGAACGGGCGCCACTGGACCGAGCGCCGGCGCCCCGTCCCGATGCTGACCCGGTTGGAGATCGGCACCTCGGTCGGGATCCCCTTCCCGCGCGTCCTCGAGGGCCCGGCGCGGGTGGCAGAGCTGCCGGCCCGCGCCGCCGAGGTTCCGGGCGGGCGAGACGCTCCCGGCGGGCGGGCCGACACCCTCGACCGGCCCCGGCCATCGGAACTGCGCAGCGTGGACATGCCCACTGCTACCGGAGGCGGGCGAGGAGTGCCGCCGGAGCCGCCGCAGTCGGGAGGCGGAGGCGGAGATGGCGGTAGCGGCGGAGGTGGCGACGACGGCGCCGGAGACCGGGCTCGACCCCGCAGCCGCCGCAAGTGGTGGCTGCTGGCCGCCGCCGCCGTCACCTGCGCGCTTGCCGTGGTCCTGGCCGCGCAGGCGCTTCAGCCTCCCTCGCCCGGACCTCGGGTGGTCACCGACACTGCATTCGTGACGGCGGCCAACGCCCTGTGCGCCAAGGTCCTCCCCGGCCTGCGGCCTACCGATGGCGGTGCCTTCGGCAGCATCGTGTCGGCCACCAACGCAGCATCAGACATCGACAAGGCGGCCACTGGCCTCGACGGCCTGGCCAACCAGCTGAGCGCCCTTCCCGACACGGCGATCGACGCGCCGTTCGTGTCGACCTGGCTTGGCGAATGGCATCAGTACGCCAGCTTGGGACGGCAGTACGCCGACTTCCTGCGCCAGCACGGCACCACCGACAAGGAGCCCCAGGTGCTGAAGACGGGCGGCACGGTGGCCGCCAAGGCATCAAATTTTGCGCTGGCCAACCACCTCAACGCCTGCCAGTTCACCTACGTCGACACCTCCAACGCCAGCGACATGTAGCCGCCTCGGGCGCAGGATGACACCCCTGCGCTCCGGCGAGCGCCTGCGATACAGTCAAAGATCTTCCGTTCCCCGCCCGGAGGTACAAGCGTGACCCTTGCCGAGGTGATCGACGACCATTTCCTGATCCGCTATCGAGCTCTGCTCGACGCCGAGGACAAGGCGTTCGATGAGCTCGAACATGCCTTCGAGGATGGCGATCGAGCCCACTTCCAGCAGGACCTCACGGCATGGCGAGCCGCGATCCAGCGCAAGCTTGACTACCTGCACCGCTTAGGGGTGGTGTTGCCGCCCTCTGTGAGCGGCTAATCGCTTCGACGAGCCCTCGCCATCGACGAGCCCCCGCTGTCGATCAGCCCTTGCCGTCGGGTGCAGACCCCGCGTGCGCGGGACGCAGGGGGTAGTGGTAGCGGGCCAGCCGCGGAAGCGCGAGGGCGGTGACAACAGCTTGGCGGAACCCGGACATGCAGGCCTGCCACCTGTTGTCCGCCCGGATCGAGACGGGTCCCTGCTTCAGCCGATCGGGGTTTCCGGCGACGCTGTGGGTCACGCCCAGCTCCGTGGTCTGGTCGTCCAAGAAGACGCTGCCAGCGGCGCCCTCCGGGCCGTCCAGACCAACCAGGGCGAGCATCTGGTCGATGGCATGGCGGGGAGCGGCGACGAGATCCTCGTAGCGGATCCGCAGGTACCGCTCAGTGTGGTGGGCCCAGAACCGCTCAGCGGTAAGGTTCCACACCGTCCACAGGACCGAACTTCGGACCAGTCCCTGGGTGGCCATAACGGCGTCGGCACCGACATCGGGCAGCGGCTTTCTCCGAGTCCACGAGTACGCCGCGGCACGCGGATCGCGGACCAGGTGCACCACGTAAAGGTCGATCTCGGGCACCTGGCCGAGGAGCCAGCCGTAGGTTGGCAGCTTCGAGGAGTCCACCACGACCGCCGAGGCGGTGGCGGCGGCGATCGCCGGGTACAAGCGGCCGAGGCGGCCGGCGTGCGCAGAGTCTCCACCGGGCGAGCGGCGCCGGGACGCCCACAGTAGGCCGGGCACCCGCCGCAATCGGGTGCGAGCCTGCTGATCGGCCATGGCGGCCTTTGCGTCGACACCGCCCGCGCCGCCGAACGCCTCGTCGAGGATCGTCGTCCAGACCGGACAATCGGAGAAGGGCTTCCCGCACCCGCACAGGCGGTTCTGCAGGATCCCCCGGTCCCAGAGGTAGCGAACCTCGCCCACCCCCACCGCGCCGGGCACGCGGTCCAGGATCTGCACAACCAGCGTGCTGCCACTGCGGCCGGTTCCGGCGATGTACATGACCTTGGTCCGGCCGGGCGGCGTCGCGGCTGGTCCCGGCGGCATGGAATCATTCTCCTGCAACAGGCGCCGCCAGTGTCCACCGTGGCCCGGCTCCCTGGAGATGTCGCAGCGACGGAGTATCGTCCCTCTGGCACGACCGAAGCTTCAGTTCACGGGCGCCGACAGGGACTTCAGCTTCACCAATCAGCCTCGCCCCCTGGGACGGTGCCGGTGGGTGCGCCCCGCCCCGCGACGGTTTTGCCTCGCTTCACTCGGGAACCAACCATCAACGATGCATATTGCGATGATCGGCCAGCGTGGGGTGCCCGCCACCCGTGGAGGCATCGAGCGCCACGTCGAGGAACTCGGGGCCCGGCTGGTCCAGCGAGGCCATGAGGTGACTGTGTTTTGCCGGACCAGCTATGTCGCCGGAGGCGCCCCCGAGTACCGCGGCATGCAGCTGCGCTACCTCCCGTCGCTCGACAGCAAACACCTGGAGGCACTGAGCCACAGCCTGGTGTGCAGCCTGGCAACGCTTGGCAAGGGATTCGATATCGTGCATTTCCACGCCCTTGGCCCCGGGCTGTTCACGCCCCTGCCCCGGTGGCTGTCGCGGGCCAAGGTCGTCCAGACCGTCCACGGCCGTGACGATCAGCGGGCCAAGTGGGGCATGGTCGCCCGGTCCGTGTTGCGAACCGCGGGCTGGATGAGCGCCCGGGTGCCCGACGCCACTATCACCGTGTCCCGTGACCTGCAGGTTTTCTACCAGCAGCGCTATCAGCGGCGGACCGATTACATCCCGAGCGGTGTCGTCCCGCCGGCTCCGCATGCGGCGGGGGCGGAGGTGGCGCGCCTCGGTCTCCGTCCCCGTCAGTACCTCCTCTTCGTCGGCCGGTTGGTCCCCGAGAAGGCACCCGACCTGCTCATCCGGGCCTTCCGGGCGCTGGAGGACGATGTTCGCCTGGTCATCGTCGGCGGTTCTAGCCACAGCACCGACTACGTCGGCCGGCTCGAGGCGCTGGCGGGCGAGGATCCCAGGGTGTCGATGGTCGGCTACCAGTACGGAGATTCCTTGGCCGAGCTGTATACCAACGCCGCCGCCTTCGTCCTTCCGTCCTCCTTAGAGGGCCTGCCGCTCACCCTGCTGGAGGGCGCGGCCAGCGGCCTGCCCATCGTCGCCAGCAACATCCCTCCCCACCTTGAGGTGCTGGGATCCGACGACCGGCCCGGACGCCGGATTTTCCCGGTCGGCCAGCGAGAAGAGCTCCTGTCGGCGCTGCAACGGGTGCTGCGAGACCCGCCCGCCGAGCACCGGGCCGCGGAAGCCTTTGCACGCGACGTCGTCGCCATCTACCAGTGGGACGCAACGGCTGAGAAGACCCTTGCGGTGTATGACCGCCTGCTGGGCGGAAATGGTTTTTCGACCAAAGACGTTGCGGTGGCAACAGAATGAGACGGGTGGAAACGGCGATGTCGCGTTCGGGGACCGACGCCCGACCCGAGCCCGCGGGGCCCCTGTTCCTCGTGGGTGCCCCGAGGTCGGGAACGACCTTGCTGTACAAGGCGCTGTGCCTGCACGCCGACGCGGCCTGGATATCCAACTGGGTCGGGCACTTTCCCCGCTTGGTTGTCTTGGCCCGCCTGAATCGCCTGGCCAGCCGGTTCCCGAAGTGGCGGCGGGCGGCGTGGTTCGGGACCGATGCCAATGCCTATGTCTTCGGGTCCAAGCGGACGGCGGCTGCCCGGATGTTCCCCATGCCGGTCGAGGGCGGCCCGCTGTTCGCCCGCTTCGGGTTCAACAATCGGTCGTCCACTGCGAGTGAATCCGCCCCGAGCGGTGGCGTACAGATCGAGGCGCTGCAGGAGGCGTTCGAGGCCATCCGCTACCACAGCGGCGCCCCAGTGTTGATTAGCAAGCGCATCATCAACAATCGCCAGATCGCCGAGCTGGCCCAGGCCTTCCCGAGCGCCCGCTTCGTCGAGTTGGTGCGCGACGGCCGCGCCGTCGCCTACTCCTTGTCGCGCGTCGATTGGTGGGAGGACAGCGTGGTGTGGTGGTGCGGATCGACGCCGCGTCAATGGCGCGAGCGAGGCGGTGATCCGTGGGAGCTTGCCGCCCGGCACTGGCCGGAGGAACTTGCGGTCATCCACCGGGGTCTGGCCGCGGTGGCGCCAGCGAGGGTGATGCAAGTCCGCTACGAGTCCTTGGTCGCCGCGCCCCGGTCGACCCTGGATCAAATCGCCGGCTTCGCCGGCCTGCGGTACTCAGAAGCCTGGAAGTCGGAGGTGGCTCGGCTTGCCTTCCGAGACCGCAATGAGGAATGGCAGTCGCACCTCGACGCCGCAGTCGTGCGCCGGATCGAGGCACTGCAACACGAACGCTTGCGACAGTTCGGGTATGTCGGCTGAAGGCTCGCCGGCATGCCTCCATCTGTCTTTCATTCTGGGGACGGGGAGATGCGGCTCGTCCTTGGTGCACGAGGTGCTCTCCCACCACCGTGATGTCGGCTTTGTGTCCAATATCGACGACCGCCTCGCTCCTTTTGACCTGCTCGGGCGCTGGAATGCGCCGCTGTACCGGTGGGTTCCGCCGTCGGCCAGCGTCAAGGGTCGCCTGCGATTCGCGCCTTCGGAGGGCTACCGCCTGCTCGACCGCCACGTGTCGCCGATGATCTCCGAGCCCAACCGGGACCTTACGGCCGGGGATGTCACCCCCTGGCTGGCTCGGCAGATGGAGGGATTCTTCCTCCGCCGAGCTCGAGCCCAGCACCGCACAGCAATACTCCACAAGTTCACCGGCTGGCCTCGAGCCCGCTTCCTGGCCGCCGTCTTTCCGGGCAGCCGCTTCGTCAACATCGTTCGCGACGGCCGCGCCGTGGCCAGCAGCTGGCTCCAGATGCCGTGGTGGCGCGGCTACCGAGGACCGGAGCGGTGGCAGTTGGGGCCGCTCTCCGAACCTTACCGGGACCAGTGGGAGCGCTCCGGCCAGTCCTTCGTGGCGCTCGCCGGCATCGCCTGGATGATCCTGATGGACGCCTTCGAGGCTTGCCCGCCTGAAGTTCCGCCCGGCCACTGGCTCGACATTCGCTACGAGGACGTGGTGGCCGATCCCCAGGGCCAGCACCGGCGCATGCTGGAGTTCCTCGGCCTGCCCTGGGAGGCCGGGTTCGAGGCGGCCCTAGCTCGCGTGGCCTTCTCGGGGGGCCGACGGAACGCCTTCCGGCGAGACTTGACGCCGGCCCAGGTGGCCCTGTTGGAGGACATCCAGGGGACGAGGCTGGCGCGCCTCGGGTACCGATAGCCGGTCGGCTGCGTTGGACGAACACCCGATCCACCACCCAGGCCACAACCCGGGCCACTACCGGGGCCGAGCCGAGCGGGCCGATGGCCCGCCGCCGTCGGCGACCAGTGTCCTGCTTGACCCGATGTCCGAGCGGCCCGGCGCCCGCTTCGCCCGGCGCCTGCGCCGCCACTGGTATTGGGCTCGCACCGAGGGGCTGCACCGGCTGATCGATGAGGACGACCTGCACCCGCTGGCCCGTTCCCGGGCCGCGGCCGAACGGTACTGGTGGCGCCGCAACCACCCCATTGTCGCCGGTACGGCCGTGCCGGTCTTCCTCGTCGGCTTGCAGCGCTCAGGCACCAACATGCTTACCCGGGGACTGGACGCGTCTCGCCAGTTCCAGGTGTACAACGAGAACAGCCGCCGCGCCTTCCGGCGCTTCCGTGTGTGCGACGACGCCACGCTGCGGCGATTGATCGGTGCCAGCAAGTCTCGTTTCGTCCTGTTCAAACCGCTGTGCGACTCCCACCGGGTGGCGGAGTTGCTCGACCTTGTGGGGGACGGGCGGGGGCGGGCAATCTGGATGTTCCGTTCCGTGGACGGGCGCCTCCGTTCGGCTGTGTCCAAGTTCGGCGACGTCAACCGCCGGGTCTTGGACGCCATCGCCGCCGGGCAGGGCGCTGGCATGTGGCAGGCCCAGGCGATTTCGGACGCCAATGTGGATTTCCTGCGCCGGTTCGACTACGAGACCATGACTGCGGAAACGGCGGCCGCCTTGTTCTGGTATGTCCGCCATTCGCTGTACTTCGACCTCGGCCTCGACCAACGATCCGACACGACCATCGTGTCGTGGGATCGGCTGGTCGCCGCGCCGGAACCTGAGATGCAGGCCCTGTGCCGCTTTCTCGACCTTCCCTTCGACCAACGCCTGGTCGCCGACATCAGCCCGGCGCACCGCGGGGAGCGGAATCCGGTCACGATCGATCCCGCCGTGCGGGCGCGGTGCCAGGAGCTGGGCCAGCGACTAGCAGCCGCCGCCGAGGCGGCCGCCCAGGGTGGGTCCCGGCCCGCCTAGGGCGCGGGATTCTGGGCCATCTGGGTGACGGCGCCCGCCACTAAGGACTCAAGCTGGGAGGGCGAGTCGCTGCGATAGGACATCGGAAGCTCGATCGACTCAGCACCGAGTTGGGCGCCCAGTTGCACCGCCGACTTCAAGTCGCCGACGTTGGCGTTTGAGGCGGTTTGAAACGTGATCGGTCCTCCCATGGCCTGCATCGCCTCGTACAGCAGACCCAGGTTTTTTGAAGGCTGCGACTTGAGCGAGTTGTTTTCCAGCACGCAGCGCACCCCGAGCTGCTGACGGCAGTACTGCATGATGCTCTCCGGAAAGCTGAGGTCGACGTGTTGGCTCTGGTTCGCCACCACCGGCATGAACTGGTTCAGGGTGAGGTCGGACGACGTCATCTTCCAGACCTTGTGGGCGTCGATCTCGGCCTTCTGGCAGGCCTCGTCGGCGGCCATGGTGTACCCCGCGGACAGCCAGTCGTTGAGTGACGCCTGATCGGGGACCTGGCGCCGAAACGGCTCGTCGAACACTGTGGTGCACTGGCTGATGACGACCTCGCGGATCTCCGGCATGCCGTCGTACCTGGCCGCCAGCTCGTCTTGCAGCGTGGCGTAGGCCTGGGCGAACTGCGGCGTCCAGAAGCGGGGCGACCTGCCGCTTTGTCCGCTGTCGGTCACCGGAAAGGTCGGTCCGCCGAGGGTCATGGCCCATGCCGGCGAGTTGATCCCGGCATAGACCCGCAGCTTCAAGGCGACATGGCCGCCGTGGCTGTTGATGGCCCGGGCGGCGGCGATCGCCTGGTCGATGGCGTTGTTGGCCGCGATCGGGCCCCCTTCGGTGGGCTGGAGCGCCGACCAATCGACTTGCACTACCCAGGCATCGACCGGGTAGCCCTCGGGGGGCATTCCGTTGCGGTCGATGAGCCCTCGGATGACCGGTTTGAGCCCGGGAGGCGCCGCCGGCTCGGTGGTGGAACCCGGAACCCCCGTCGAGGACGTCGAAGCGCCGGTCGTGGCCGTCGGCGCCGTCGGCGCGGTACTGGGATGGTGGCTGCCGGCACAGCTGCTCAACAGCAGCGCCAAGATCCCCACACCGACCAGCCCAACCGCGACCAGCTTGGGCACACTCGTCCGGGTCCGTCGGGCCGCCTGCCCCACCCCGCCCGGATCGGACCAGCTCACAGGGTCATTCTGGCACCCGGTCCTGATGTCACAGCATCGACCGGTTCGGTCGTGACCTGGCCGTTCAGCCATCCTCAGACGCTCTGCGACCCCGACGGCGACCGCTTCAGGAGGCTGACGAGAAGCAGGCGATCATCGGTGCTGACCCCGAGCAGCAGCAGCACCGCCAGGTAGGTCACGCACACGACAGCGGTTCCCCCGAAAAGGGCGACCAAGCCGCTGCTGTTGAGCAGCACCGCGACACCGGCGGCCGCGGCCACCGACCCGGCCGCGAAACCCTTGGCGCTGCTGGCGTCGAACGGCAGCATTCCCATGCCTCGGCTGACCTGGAACACCCGGGCGGCGTTGACCGCCACCAGAGCGACGGCCCACGCCACCGCCGAGCCGACGATGCCGTAGCGAGGGATGAGCACCAGGTTGAGCGCCACGTTGAGCACCAGGGCACCGACGTTGTCGAGCATGGACACGGTGATCCGGCCCGACATGTTGAGCATCAGGCCACACGGTCCGGTGGCGGAGTCGACGATGCTCCCAAGGCTCAGGATCACCGTCACGCTGGCACCGGCCACAAACCTCTGGCCGAACAACAGCCGCAGGGCTTCATGGGGAAAGACCAGCAACACGACGAAGGCAGGAATCGACAGCCGCACGATCCAGCTGGTGGACGCGGTGTACAAGCGCCCCAAGGCGGTGTCGAGCCGCCGGTGGTACAAATCGGCGATCCGAGGCGCCAACGAGGCAGTGATCGGCGTGGCGACGAAGGTCGCCAGGGTCACCAGGCGGGTCGAGGACGTGTACAGCCCGACTTGGGAACCGGTTTTGTAGATCCCGAGCAGCAGAGTGTCCGCCCACACCAGCCCCGTCGAGGCAAGCGACGCCAACCAGCTGACGATGGAGAAGGACATGAGTCGCCGCCACTGGTAGACGGGACGCTGGTGGCGCACTCGGTGGCCCATGAGGATCCTCAACCACACCAGCGCCGCCAGGGCCTCAGCCCAGCTGCTTATAGCCAGGGCGATCAAGGCTCCTTCGACGTTGTGGCTGCGGCTTACCAGAACGATGGTGAGAGAAAGCCGGAGGACCGGCTCGAAGACAAACCCGACCAGCGCGTAAGGCTTCATGGTGCGAAACCCCTGGGTGGCCGAGAGGGCGGCGCTGCTGAGCGACAGCGCCGGCAGGGAGATTCCCACCAGGCGCAGTCCCTCGGTCAGGGCCGGTTCGTTGAAGGCGGCCCGACTCATCCATCCGGCGCTGGCGAACAGTGCGCCACCGAACACCATGGCTGCGGGGGTGGTGATCCCGAGGCCAAGGCGCACCATGCCTCGCATGGCCGCTCGATCGCCCTCGGCCAGGTTGACCGCGACAAACCGGGTCAGTCCGGCCCGGAACCCGCTCAGGGCCAGCAGGCTCAATAACTGGAGGAAGGCGTAGGCCTCGAAGTACACGCCCGCCGCATTGCGCCCCAGCCGCCGAGCGACGTAGATGGTGAGGCCCAACAAGACGAGCTGGCTGATCACGGTGGCGACCAGGTTCAGCAGGCCGCCCTTGGCGAGGCCCACCATCTCCCGGCCCACCATCTCCCGGCCCACCATCTCCTGGCCCACCGCCCTCGGCGGATTGGCGCCGCCGTCGTCGCCCGCCGGTTGCCCCCCTAGATCGGCAGGGGACTCATCCATTCCAGCCAGCCGCTCGTCCAAGCAGCTCGGACAGGTGCTCGTTGGCGGCGGCATAGCGCCGTCGTAACTCCGCTCGGGTGGCGTCAGACGGAGGGGGGACATGCGGACCGCTCTGGCGGCTGTGGCGCGGGAAGGCCGCGAGGTGATGCGGTCTCAGGCCGACAAAGCGCAGCACGGCGGCGAAAACATCGTCAGGCGCGCGGTACAACTCCTCGCTCAGCACGACCATCACCTGTTCTCGGTCGTAGTGGCGGTACCACTCTTCCAACTGCTCGGCGTAGCAACCCCGGTGGAAGTAGGAGAACTGGCGGTGGGCGACACCGGGATAGCCAGGATCGTCGAGCAAGCGCTGGCGCTCGCCCTCGAGCCGAGCATCCTCGGCGTCGAGTGCCTGCTCGAAGGACAGCGGTTCGAGACCGAGGCCGACGTTGTGGCGGAAGTGGGAAAAGGCCCGAGCCACGGGGTCTCGCAGCAGTACCAGGATTCGAGCGTCGGGCAGTACCCGGTGCGCCCGAGCGGCGGCCGCCGGGTGGAACAGGTAGTACGGCGTGGCTTCGAGGGTCTGCCGGTTGCCGTCGCCGTTCTGAGGAAAGTGCGACCGGTACCAGGCGACGGTTCTCTCTGAGTGCAGCGAAAAGTACTGGAGCTCTTTGCGCACCGGCTTGTGCACGTCAGGGTGCTGACCCAGGTACTGGTAGAGGGAGGTCGTGCCGCCCCGTTGAGCTCCGACGATGAGGATCGACGGGAGCATCCGGCGTGACGCCGTGGGTCGCCGGGCCAGGGCCCGTCCGTCGCGAAAGGCCCGGCGTACGGCCTCGAGTTGATGCTGTTTCAGGCTTGACCCGGACCCGGCCTTGTCACTCCGGCCGAGCGGCCCCCACGGGGCTCGGAAGGGCATCGCTGGTACCGTTCCCCGGCCTGGCCCCACCCACCTCGGCGCTGCGGTCAGCGTCGAGTACGGCCGTCTTGACGCCGTGACCGCCATTGGTCGCAGCCCCGCCCTCGGCGGTCGGACCGCCGTTGGTCGTGCCACCATTGCCCTCGCGCGACTGGTCGGGTGCCCCGACCGGCTCTCGAAGGGCGTCGGCGGGTGGCCCCGCGGGGGCGGCCACGAGGGTTCGGGCGGACGCAGCCGGCGCTGAGGAGACCTCCGGCGAGGGCATTGAGACGCCCGTGTCGGCGGGCGCCGTCCTGACCTCACCTGGGACACGACGCCGGCGCATGGCCTCCAGCACGAACACGATGCCGATCGCCAGGGCCAGGGCCGACCCGAAGGCGACCGCGGCCGCGGCTGCGGTGGCTTGGAGGAAGGACACCTTCGAGGTGGCGCCGAGGGTGACGACCTGGCTCGGATCGGCCGCTGCAAACTGCGCTTGGGCCTGCTGGTAAGTCTGATTGGCGGCGTTGAGCTGGGTCTGGGCCTGGCTCTGCTGATCCTTCAAGTTCAGGTAGGTCGCCAGGACTCCGGCCAGCTGCGTGAGCTGCTGCTGCTTGGCCGCGATCTCCGGAGCCAGGTTGTTGGCCTCGATGGTGTTGTTGCTGGCCTGCGCCTGGTCCTGGGTCTGCTGGAGCTGGGAGATCTCCGTCGCCAGCACCTGGTAGTCGCGGTCGGGCACCGGCGTCCCGCTTGCCTTGGCGAAATCGGCCAGCTGGTTGTTCACGTTGGCCAGCTGTTGCTGGGCCGCGGTCAAGGGCTGCTTGGCCACCGTCACCTGAGACTGGAAGAGGTAAAGCAACGCCTGCCGGGCGGCGTCATTGGCGACCGGCCCGACATCGACCTTCTTCGATCCGGTGTAGGTCACCAAGAGGACGCTGCTGAGCCCGACCTCAGAGGAACTCAGGCCCGCGCTGATGCGCTTCTTCGGGACCTTGAGGTCGCTCGACACCTTGGCGATGATGACTGGCGAGGTCAGCACCGCCTGGAAGTTGGCGACGAAGGTCTTTGGACCGGCCGAACCGGTGTACTGGTTGCTGCTGGCGCCACCGACCAGCGCCGGCGCCGCCACTGTCGCAGTGGCCGTGAACTGCGGGGGCTTTACCAGCTGCAGTCCCGCCACCACGACCAACGCCGCCAGCGGGACAAGCACCAAAATCCACCAGCGGCGCTTCGCTGCGTCAAGGTAGTCGTTCAGTTCCACCAGAACGCCGTCCTCTTTCTCGTCGGTGCTGGTTCGAAGTCGTCAAGGCCGAGCAGATCAGCCGCGGCGAATGGAGCGGTCCGGTTCCACGAGGTCACTCGGAGGTGAGGGTAACGCGCGGCCTAACCGCCCGCAATGCTGCGGCTGACGAACGACGGAACATAGGCGGTCCTGCCAGCGGGTCGCAATTCCGTCTTCAGGAGATCTCAGCGGGAGAGGAACCGGTGTCCTGGCGAGAGGGGGCTGCGTTACCCTGGGCGCCGACGTGGAGATCATCGACTACCTCGGCGTGCTCGGTAGGCGTTGCTGGGTCCTGGTGCTGACGCCGATCCTTGCCGGAGTGGTTTTCGCGGGCGTCGCCTTCCATCTCGGACACAAGAACGTGGTCAACGCCCAGATCGAGTCGCCAACCTTGGTTGGGGTGGGGGGCGCCGAAAGCGACGGCAACCAGTACAGCATCGAGCTGCAGAACACCCTCCAGGTCGAGCTGGCCAACAAGGCGGTGCTGGACGAGATCTCCCGCGACACCGGAGTGTCGGTGGCCAAGCTGAAGGCAGGCCTCTCGGTCGGGCGCCACAAGCCCAGCAGCTTCGCCGTCATCACCTTCACCGGCGGCAGCGCCAAAAAGTCCAAGGCGGTGGCCCAGGCGGCGGGTGATGTGGCCTACGGTACGGTGCTGGCTGAGGAACAGCAGGCTGTCTCGGCGCCGTTGACCTCGGCCCAGAACGATCTGGCCAACGCCCAGCAGGCCGTGGTGACCCAGGAGACGAACACCCCCGACCCGCTGACGGCGTTCATCGTCGACCGGATCGAAGTATCACGGCTCGAGTCCGTGTTGGCCCGCCACCTGTCCACCGGCAACCTGGCGGCCGCCACCCAAGATGACTCGGCCCTGACCCAGGCCCGGACGAAGGAGAACTCGCTCGTCACCGCCGTAGGCACCCAGCAGGAGCTGGTCAACGCCCGTGACCAAGCCCGCACGGCGCAGGAGGTCCGTTTCCGGGAGTTCGTCAAGGCCGAGAACCGCCTCACGGCCTCCGATCCGGCCAACGCGGTGCACGTGGGGACGCCGAAGAAGTCGCTCCCGCTCAAGGAGATGGTGCTCCTTGGCGGCGGCGCCGGCGGGGCCGCACTGGCAATCGAGTTCCTGATCCAGGCGGTCAGCGAGTCCCAGCGGTGGCTGCACCAGCGGGCGGAAGCTCCCGCACCGAGCCTGGCTTAGCGTCGTCGAGCGGCACTCGGGGCAGCATCGGCGCCACCGCCGCAGCCACGAAAACGAAGAGGTACCAGACATTGACGACGCTGCCGATCACGTTGGCCACGAAGCTGACGGCTAGGAATGCCACGCAACACCCGAGGGCGCCCACCGCAACGCCATAGTCCCAGGTGCCACGCAGGGCCTTCTTGCGGGCCTTGTTGGTCATTGTCAGCAACGTGATCTGGAGCAGCACATAGGCCAGCAGACCGGCCACGCCAGTCTCGACGTACGCCTTCACGTAGTCGTTGTGGGGTTGCTTGGTCTGGGTGGTGCTGTACTGCGTCTCACCGAGGCCGATACCGATGACCGGGCTGCGATTCGCCAACGGCAGGATCTGCGTCCAGTAGTTGAACCGCCAGGACAGCGAGTTCTGGTTGAGGGCCACCTTCCCGTTGACCACCTGAACGTTGTTGGCCTGGGTGAGCGAGGTGAACCGGCTGGCCAGGGCGGGGACCAGGGCAAGGGCCACCACCGCTCCGATCGCCATTATCAGCAGGATGCGCTTGCTTTGGAAGATCCCGATGACGAGCAGACCCAACACGACGCCAATCAGCGCGCTGCGGGTGTAGGTGAGCACGCAGCACCCGGTCCAGCCGACGAGCAGGATCCGCATGGGCCAGCGCCAGCGCCGCTCCAGGTGGGGATAGACCGCCACCCCCATGATGATGAGGAACATCAGGTAGATCCCGAAGTCGTTGGACTGGGTGAAGGTCCCGATGATCCGAGTGAAGGTGCCCTTCAGCTCCGATCGGGGGTGGCCGGTGGCGAATCCCTCGGCGGTCAGCAGCAGCGGGAAGAGAGACGAGGCGAAGCAGGCCACCACCAGCTGGCGGCGATTGACCTCCTCTCGCGCCAGCTGCTCGGCGACGATGTACATCATCACCACCGCCAGCAGGCGTAGGGCCTGGACGGCCGACGGTCCGGGGTTGGACGAAGCCAGGATGCTCAGCAAACCGCTCACGAAGAACAGCAACAGCACCTGGCGGACTCTCAGGGTGGGCAGCCTGCCTTCGCGCCGGAACTGGGCCAGCAACCACACGATGGCGGTCACGATGAGGACCAGGGCCAAGATAGTCGAGGGATCGCCCGCTTTGGCCGCCCCGTTGGTCGCCGTCGAGCCCGCCGAGTGGCCGCTGACGCGGGTGATGTCGACGCTGGCTCGAAGCGCCAGGACCAAAAGCACGAACATCTTGAAGCGGGTGATGGCGAGCAGACCAAGGAGGACGCCGACCCCTACGGCGATCGGCGTCACAATCTGCGCCTTGCTGCCGCCGGCGACCACGCCGATGCCGGAGACGACCGCCAGGGTGGCCGCCAGAGCGGCGCCCACGAAGACCAGCACCCGCACCCATCCGGTGAACTGGATACCCGGACGCGCCAGCCGCTCGGGCGGCGACAGCGGACGTTCCGGCGTCGTGATGTCGTCAGAGATGGTCGTCAACGAGCGTGGCCTCGGTGCAACTTTAGGGTACGAAGAACCCGGTCGAGCAGGTCGCGTGGCTGGTCGTCAGCGTGGCGGTGAGCGACAGCTCGAAGCCCGCGGCCTCCTTGGGGATCGTGAGCGGGTGGGTGGCGATGCCGCTACCGCTGGTCCGCATGGCGAACATCCGCTCGACGCTTCCGAATCGGTAGTCCACCGAGATCGACGCCAGCGGAAGTGGGCTCGTCAGCGCCACGGTGATCGTGGCCTCGGGTGCCGGCGAACCCTGGACGGACAGCTGGCAAGACGCCGCCCCCATGGAGATGTCGGGTGCGCTGGTCAGGGTGGTGAAGACGAGCGTGGTCGTCGTCGACGGTGGGATCACGGTGGCGGGGACCGTCGGGGGAGGCGCGGCGCTGTCGCCGCCGCCACCGCAGGCGGCCACCGCCAGCACCGACAGCGCCGCCAGTGCCGCGGCGCGCCACCTTCTGGCGCCGGTGCGCGACATGGCCGGAGCGTACCGTAGATCACCGTGCGGATACTGCAGGTCAACAAGTACCTTTACCGCCGCGGCGGCGCCGAGTCGTACATGTTCGACCTCGCCGATCTGCTCACCGGTGCCGGACACCAGGTGGCCTTTTTCGGGATGGCCCATCCCGACAATATTCCCCTCCCCTACCGCGATTGGTTTCCGAGCGAGGTCGCGTTCGAGCCACCTCCTGCCGGTGCCATGCCCCGGGCCCGGGCCGTGGGCCGCATGCTCTGGTCCAGCTCGGCCCGGCGAGGCCTGAAAGCGGTGATCGAGGAGTTTCGCCCCGATGTCATCCACTGCCACAACATCTATCACCAGCTTTCCCCGTCGATTCTGGGGGCTGCGCAATCAGCCGGAGTCCCGGCGATCATGACCCTTCACGACTACAAGCTGGCCTGCCCGACCTACCAGCTCCTGGATAACGGAAATGTGTGCGAAGCGTGCATTCCGCGACATTTCTCCCAGGCGGTGAAGCGAGGTTGCCGCAACCATTCCCGGGGACAAAGTGGCCTCATGGCTCTCGAGCTGGCAGTACACACCTTGACCGGGGCCTACGGAGATGTCCAGCGCTTCGTATGCCCGAGCCGGTTCCTCGCCGGCGTGATGCGGCGGGCACAGGTCTTTCCCGATCGACTCCAGGTGATCCCGAACTTCTGCAACGGACTTGACGCCATCGCCACCAGGGATTTCGGTCTGCCCGCTCGGGGTCAGGGCCCGGTGGTGTTCGCGGGCCGGCTGTCACCCGAAAAAGGGGTCGACATCTTGATCGATGCGGTGATCGCCAACTCGGCCTTGTCGTGCGTGATCGCCGGAGAGGGCCCCGAGCGTCGACATCTCGAGGATCGGGCCACACCCGCGCGAACGCGTATCACCTTCACCGGCCGCCTCCCCCGCCAAGGGGTGCTCGACCTGATGCGACGGGCGTCGTGCGTCGCTGTGCCGTCCATCTGGCATGAGAACCAGCCGATCGTGATCCTCGAGGCCTTCGCCTGCGGGGTACCGGTGGTGTGCACCGACCTCGGCGGGTTGCCGGACCTGGTGCAGGCTCAACTCACCGGGCTCGTCGTTCCGCCGGGGGACCCCGAGGCCCTCGGAGCCGCCCTTCGCGACCTGGCCAACGGCGGGGAGGCGCCGGCCACCATGGGGCGCCAGGCCCGTGCCTATGTGGAGGCGCACCACCACCCGGGCCGGCATCTGGACGCGGTACTCCAGGTGTACCGGGACGTCCAAGCCTGACCTGGCCCTTTCCCGGGCCTACCCGGAGGCAGCGACTACAACCGGACCGTGCGATCGGCCCCGTAGGTGGTGCCCGTGGCGTTGGTGGCTTCGTACCGGTAGTGCACCAGCGTCCCCGCCGGAAGGCCGGACAACACCGTGGATTCGGTGACGTTGGTCGTGCCCGCGCCCGCCGACTGGGCGGAGCTCGACGTGCCGTAGCCGGCCGTGGGTCCATAGTCCACTTGGTACGTCGTGGCCTGGCCGCCCGGGTTGACGACGCCGTTCACCGTCGCCTGGGTGGTGCTGTTGACCACCGCCGCCGCGGTGCGCACCGTGGGGGCCGGCAAAGGAGTCGTGAACGTCACGTCACTGCCCGCCACCGTGCCGGCCGAGTTGGTGGCATCGACGTGGAAGGTGTAGGTCGTTCCCGGGCGCAGACCGCTGAGCGAGAACTGGACCAGGACCGACCCGGAGCCGGAGCCCACGTCCTGCCCCGACGACAGCTGGCCGAGCGTGCCGCTGGTGCCGAACTCGGCGTAGGCCGTGGTGTCCGCGCCGTCGGGATTGACACTGCCGGTCACGGTGGCCGACGTCGGGGTGATGTTGGTGGCGGTGCCGGTCGCGGCCCCGGGTACCGAGCCCCACGGTTGCGATGCCGTGAGCACCTCACCCGTGTTGGCCGCCAGGGTGAGCTGGCTAGAAACGGTGCTCCCCTCGAGGGTGGTCCACTGGCCCGCCCCCAGCGGGAGGGTGACCGAAGCGGAGGTCGGGTTGACCACCACCAAGCCGCCACTGAAACGCCGCTGATAGACCCCGAGCACCTTGTCGTAGGAGCCCAGCGGGGTACCGATGTTGACGTTCTCGTACGCAGAGGTCTCGACCACCGCCGTCTCCGCGCCGGTGTCGGACCAGTACCAGTACTCGTTGCCGTTGGTACCGAGCAAGAACGTCGCCAGGGCGTAGCGGTGAATGGTGTCTTTCTGAACTTGGGTGGCGGTGCTGTTCCACACCTTGGCCTCGACCAGGACCGACTTTCCCCGCTGCCCGGCGTCGACGAGCATGTCGACGTCCTGCTTCCACTGGCTCTCGGAGCGGAACTGGGTCGGGGGGTCGTTGGAGCCGCGCACGAAGCCTTGGGCGTCGGCGGCGGCCAGCGGGCCGATCAGCATTGAGGAGGGACCCCAACTGGCGCTGAAGTACTGGTTGCCGGTGCCAAGGCCGTTGCCCACTACATACACACCAGGCAGGGCGGCGATGATTTGGGTTGCCAGGTTGGTGGTGGCGGTGACCCACTGCGTGTCGGTATAGCCTGCGCCGCTCGCAGGATCGATCGGCGGCGCGCTCACATAGCCCGGCGCCAAGGTGCCCGCGCCCAACATGTCCAGGTAGCAGCCGTCCCATCCGGTGCTGGCCAACGTCGAACTACAAAGGCTGATGCGGGACTGGATCCAACCGGAATTGGTGGGATCCATCAGATAGTTCTTGAAGACGGTTGAATAGATCCGTTTGCTGCTCGAATCGTGCAGATACCAGGACTCCGGGTAGCCGGTGGCGGTCGGTCCGGCGGCGTACATACCGTTCAGGTAGAAGACCATCTTCAACGCCGGGTTGGCGGCCCTCATGCTGGCGGTGTATTTAGAAAACGTGTTGGGCAGCCCGACGAGCATGTTGACGGACTGGGCGTCGGCCACCGCCTGGGCCGCCGTCACCTTCTGCGAGCCGCCCATGGTGGCGCCCCATGTGAGCAGAATGTCGGGAGTGTCCGCGGCCGCTGTTTGACTCGACTGGGAAACGGTCCCCGCCAGGGTGGGCAACACAACGAGACAGATCGCACCGACGATCGCCAGAAAGCGTCTCATACATCACCTCTCGTCCCAAGCCCGCGGCGACCTTAGCAATCCTCCACCCGGTCAGGAGTTCCAAAGGGCAGCGGCGGCAGCCAGCTGAGCGCCGGTAGCCTCGACCAATGGTCCGGAGCCCTTCGGTTTGAGCCGAGCCGGGCCAGCCGACAGCGGCATGGTTTTCCTGGCTGTGGTGGCCGCCGTGGTCTTGTGCTGGCTCGGGCTGTACCGGTACATCGACGAGCACCGAGATCACGACAACGCCCAAATGGTCGATTTGCTGCATCTCTCCGCGCTGGTGGCGCGCCAGGACGCCCGCTGCCTTCAGGCGATCGGCCCCGTCTCGGCCACCCCGCCCGACCCATCTGGGGCGGCGGCCGGCAGGACGGCCGGCGATTCCGCGGTGGCCCTGCAGCCGGAGGTCGAATCCCGGCTGCGATACCTGATCCACGCTGGCATGCCAGCCCACCGCCAGGCGACCGTTGCCGGCCCGGTGGACGCCTTCGAAGCCGACATCAGCGCGCCGCGTGCCTGCCCGCCGGCTGCTGCCCCAGCGGGTGGGGACCCGGCGGGAGCCGCCGGGGGCGGCGAGGTGGGTACCGCGAGTCCAATCAATGCAGCCCGCCTCACGGCCGATCTGGACCATGCAACGGCCCGACTGCAGACCGCCGAGGGCACGCTTCGTCGTTCCACCGCCCGCGACGACGTGGCGCTCGATGCGGGGTCGGCACTGGCCGCGGTGATGCCGGGCCTCGGGCTGGCAGCGCTGCTGTTGTGGCGATGGCTGCGCCGGCGCCGGGGCACCGTCACCACGATCCGATAGGTCAGTAGGCCCCGCGCTTGGCCAACACGACGGGCAGCGTCTTGGCCAGGATCGCCAGGTCGATCAAAAGCGACCAGTTCTCGACGTAGTACAGGTCATTGCGAACGTAGTCCGCGAAGGTCAGGTCGCTGCGCCCGCTGACTTGCCACATGCCCGTCATTCCGGGCCGGACCCGCAGGCGGCCCTTCAACTCCGGCGTCCAGGACGACATCTCGGAGAACAACGCCGGGCGGGGCCCGACGAGGCTCATGTCACCTCGGACGACGTTGAGCAGTTGGGGTAGCTCGTCGATCGAAAAGCGTCGCAGTATCCGGCCGAGCCTCGTGACGCGAGGATCGTCGCGGGCCTTGAACAGCACCGCCCCGCTGTCGACGTCCGCCTTCAGGGCCGGGAGCAGATCCTCGGCGCCGGTCACCATCGTGCGGAACTTATAGAGGCGGAAGGGGGCGGCATTCTTGCCGATCCGCTCCTGAATGAAGAAGACCCGGCCCCGGCTGCTGAGCTTGACCGCCACGGCGACGACCAGGAACACCGGCGACGCCACCGCCAACGTCGTCGTCGCCACCACGACGTCGAAGGTCCGTTTGGCGGCGGCCCGCCAGCCCCCGCGGTGCGCCGGCTCGACGTAGATCAGCGGCGTCTGGCCGAGAGGGCGGACTCGAAGCCGTCCGGCGCTGATGCCCCGAAGGGACGACGACAGCTCGACGTGGATCCCGGCCTCGATCAACTCCCGCACCAGGCGGTTTGAGGCCTGGTCGCTGACCGACGTCATGGCGACCAGGACGTTGGTCGCCTTGGCCGCCTGGACTACCGCCACGATCTGGTCGGTCGTTCCGAGCACTCGCATCGAACCAACATGGCCGACCCCAATGTCGTCGACCACGCCCACGACCTGATAGCCGAGAACCGGGTCGGCCAACGCCTCGCACAACGACATGGCCTCGCCGTTGGACCCCACGATCACCACGGGCCGGACTAGGCGGCCGGTGCGCCGCAGCCGGGAGAAGACGTGGCGCACCACCTCTCGCCCGCAAAGGCAGCAGGCGACGACCGCGGGCACGCAGATCACCAGCCACAAGCGGGAAACCGTCAGTTTTAGCAGGAACCCGACGGCCGCCATGACGATCACGCTGGCCAGCGTGGCGTGAACGAGATTGCGGAACTCGTCGACCCGGGCCGCCACGCGGCGCGTCTTGTACAGGCCGTAGCCGGAGAACACCACTGCCCACAGCGGCAGACAACAGGCGCCGAACATCAGCGCCAAAGGCATGGAATGGAGTTCCTGGGGGCGATACAGGCGGCTCAGGCCGTAGGAAAGCAGCATCCCGGCGAGGATCGACAACAGGTCGATCGTCATCACGAACGCCTTGAGCTGGCGGGAGCTGTACCGGCGCTTGACGGTGGCAGTGGAGACAGCATCGGCGAGCTTCAGGCCGAGAGAAGCCCCTGAAACCTGCTCGGACGTCACCTCGTGCGCCGCCTCGCTCCGATCATCCCGGGCTCCACCCCCTCGTATCGGCCGAGACGACCGACTCGTTGACCGAGAGAGTCTAGGCCCAACTTGCCGGCGGGGCTTCCGGGCCGGGGCGCACTGGCCTCCACAGATGGTGACAGTTGGGCGCGGCAGGTGGCGCTCAGGGCGTGAGAGAGGTCCTCGTCACAGGAGGAGCCCGAGGCGGGCCACCGTGTCATGCTCGGCCATCAGCTCGGCCACCGAGGCGTCGATGCGTGAGCGGGAGCCATCGTCGATCGCCAGGTCGGCAACGATCTGGTAGCGCCCTCCCGTGCAGGTGACCGGGAAGGAGGACACGAGGCCCTCGGGCACGCCGTAGGACCCGTCGCTCGGAACGGCCATGCTGACCCAATCGCCCTCGGGTGTCCCGCCGACCCAGTCCCGCATGTGCTCGAGGGCGGCGTTGGCGGCTGAGGCGGCGCTCGACGCGCCCCGGGCTTCGATGACCGCCGCCCCCCGCTTCTGGACCGTCGGGATGAACTCCTCGGTGATCCAGGCATGGTCCGCCAAGACCTCATCCAGGGGCCGGTCGCCGACTAGGACGTGCGACACGTCGGGGTACTGGGTGGTGGAGTGGTTGCCCCAAATGGTCATGCGGCGCAATGCCGACACTGGCCGGCCGAGATGGGCCGCCAGCAGGCCCTTGGCCCGGTTGTGGTCGAGCCGGGTCATGGCGGTGAACCGGGCCGGATCGATCCCGCCCGCGTGGTTGAGCGCGATCAGGCAGTTGGTATTCGCCGGATTCCCCACGACCAGCACGCGCGCTTCGGGGGAGGCATTTTCCCCAAGGGCCTTTCCCTGCACCGTGAAAATGGCTCCGTTGGCCGCCAGCAGATCGGAGCGCTCCATGCCCTTGGTGCGAGGCCGGGACCCCACCAGGAACGCGATGTCCGCGTCGCCGAAAGCCACCACAGGGTCGTCGGTCACGACCACGCCGGCCAGAGTGGCGAAGGCGCAGTCCTCCAACTCCATTTCCACCCCGTGCAGGTTGGGCAACGCCGGGGGGATTTCCAGCAGCTGCAGGATCACCGGACGGTCTTGGCCGAGGAGATCCCCAGCGGCCACCCGGAACAAGAGGGCGTAGCCGATCTGGCCGGCGGCGCCGGTGATGGTAATGCGGACCGGTTGGTTGGCCATGACGGTCCTACAGGCGGTCGATAATGGCCTGGGCGAACTGCGAGGTCCGCACCTCGGTCGCGCCCTCCATCTGGCGGGCAAAATCGTAGGTGACAATCCGATCGGCGATGGTCGCCTCGATGGCCCGTACGATGTCGTCGGCCGCCGGTTGCCACCCCAGGTGCTCGAACATGAGCACCCCCGACAGCAGCACCGAGCCGGGATTCACCTTGTCCTGGCCGGCGTATTTGGGCGCCGTGCCGTGGGTCGCCTCGAACACGCCGTGGCCGGTGACGTAGTTGATGTTGGCGCCCGGGGCAATGCCGATGCCCCCCACCTGTGCAGCCAGGGCGTCGGACAGGTAATCGCCGTTCAGATTGGTGGTGGCGATCACGTCGAACTCCGCGGGCCGAGTCAGCACCTGCTGCAAGGTGATATCGGCGATGGTGTCCTTGACCAGGATCTTGCCGCCGGGATCGCCGTCACAATCATCCCAACCGACAGCAACGTCGGAAAATTCCTCGCGTGTCAGCTCATAGCCCCAGCTACGGAAAGCGCCTTCTGTGAACTTCTGGATGTTGCCTTTGTGCACCAACGTCACCGAACGCCGCTTGTGCGACACCGCGTATTGCAGGGCGGCACGGATAAGGCGTTTGCTCCCGGTTTCCGAGATCGGCTTGATGCCGATACCGGAGTCCTTCCGGATATCCCAGCCGAACTGGTCGTGCAACAATTCGATCAGCCGCTGCGCTTCGGGCGAGCCTTCCTGCACCTCCATCCCGGCGTAGACATCCTCGGTGTTCTCCCGGAAGATGACCATGTCGACCAGCTCGGGGTGCTTCACCGGGCTCGGGACGCCTTGGAACCAGCGGACCGGGCGGAGGCACACGTACAGATCGAGGATCTTGCGCAGCGCCACGTTGAGGGAGCGAATGCCGCCGCCGACCGGCGTGGTGAGCGGACCCTTGATGCCGATCAAGTAGTGGCGAAATGCCTCGACGGTCTCGTCCGGGAGCCAGTTACCGGTGGCGTCGAAGGCTTTCTGCCCTGCCAGGACCTCCTTCCAGGCGATGGTCTTGCCATAGCGGGCCGCCGCCGCGTCCAACACCGCCTGGGCCGCGGGCCAAATGTCGACGCCGGTGCCGTCGCCCTCGATGTAGGGAATTATCGGTTCGTCGGGCACCTGCAGGACGCCCTCGCCGGTGACCGTGATGCGCTCGGCTGACATGGGACGAGCGTACTGCCAGGCCGGGCTGTGGCCGGACTGGGGGCCGGGTCGGTCAGGGCCGGGTCAGACCCATGCTGGCGAAGCGAGACAAGACGACTGCCGTGGACCGGCCGCGTTCGTCCAAGCCGGCCGCGCACCAACGGGACTCGCTACTTGTCGAAGAGTTCGATTCGGATGACGTCGGGCACGGGCAGCACCAGGACGGGGAACGGCTTGTTGCCGGCATGGACCCTCTCAAAAGCGAAGACGACCGTGGCGCCGGACTGGACCGGCGAGATGCGCGAGCACTCGACCTCTTCCTCGACCTTGGCGCCCGAAACGTCGCGGCGTATGACCTTGTACCGGTGAAGGTCAGAGTCCCCAACGACCGGGCTCGCCGATGGACCCGGGCGAACTGGCCGCTTCGGATGCCACTGGAGAAGCCGTGAATGCTCCTTGAGGATGCGGTAGCCAATGAGGATCGCCATGAGCGCCACGTCGGTCAGAATCGATCGGACTTGGGTTGGGCGCCCATGACCCATCCAGGTGTATGCCCCGACCACCGCTGCAAGTAGGAGGGCGACCCATGTCGCACGGACCCGGCCCCAATCGGTCGGTCGCCACGGCTTGCTCACATCGGGGCGGGATCGATCGCTGAAAACCCGACCCCACGCTTCGCGATAAGGGTTGTTCGGCCGACGCCCCTTTTGCCACGCCGACGCGAGGTCCCAACAGGTGTACAGCCCGAACGCCACGACGACAAGCAACGTCTCTGGTTTGGTCTCGACCGGTTGGTGCACCGCGTAGGCAGCCAACATGAAGTACACCGCAACCATCGAAATGTCAAGGACCAGCTTCACCAGTTCAACGTTGACGAACTGCGGCTGGAAGCGAGCCTTATTGGCACTGGCGTGGTAGCCGATCCAGCTGGTGATCGTGATCGTGAGCGCTACGCCCAGATGCAACCAGCTGACTAGCGGCAACGGGTTCTTGACCGGGTCCTCGGCCCACAGGGCGACCGGCAAGAAGACCTGGCCGACGGCAAGAGCAAAGAGGATGTCAACGAAGGAGACCCCGATCGACGCAGGATCGATCTCAGGATCTCCGCTCATGGAGCTGGCTGGCCGACGGAGGCGAGGATCATCGGCACATCGCGGAGGTGACTTGCGACATGCAGATGTGGGTTCGACATGTCAACGCTATGTTGTCTTCGCTCGTGCGACCATACGTGGGCATCAATCCAGATCGCTTGCATGCCGGCTTCGAGAGCCGGACCCACGTCGGATGGAAGGCTGTTGCCGATCGACCAGGACTCCGTGGGTATGGCATCCAATCGGTGAAGAAGCCGCAGAAAGGTATCCGCGTTCTTGTTGCTGACGATCTCGACACGATCGAAGTAGTGACGGAGGCCACTGGCTTCAACACGCGTCTTCTGAACGGCTTCGTCGCCCTTGGTCACCAGCGCGAGTCGGAAGGATTCGACGAGTTCAGACAACAGCTGTTCGGCGAACGGGACCAATGGCGCCTTCTTCGCGAAGACTTTGGCCGAGGCGACAGCAACCCGCTCAAGGGCCTCTGGCGTTGGGGTGCCACCGGCGCGGCGCGCCAACTCCGTGAACGCCTCGACGCTCGACGCCGGGAACCGGGCGGCGGACAATCCCATCGTCTGCACCTTGGTCGCGTCAATAGAACGCTGTAACTCTTCAAACTGGTCGGGGTCATAGCCTGTCGATGCGACAATTTGGGCAGCCTCGGACCGAGCAAGATCATAGAGAGACTCGGTCTCCCACAACGTGTCATCACCATCGAAGATGACCGCCGCGGTACGACCCCGATCGGTCAGACGAAGCAGCTTCGGTGCAGCACGGACACTTGGCTCCACGCACTTGGATGATACGCAGACCATGGGACTGTGACGCTTGGCCTTGTGACCGCCCTCAAGACCGGGGCAGGCCCAGGCTGGCGTAGATCTGGCGGGTGGCCAGGGAGCGGTTGAGGGTATAGAAGTGCAGACCCGGCGCTCCCTCGGCCAGCAGTTTCTCGCACAGTTCGGTCGCTGCCTCGATCCCCGCCTGGCGGACCGCCTCGTCCCGCCCTCCTTCGTGGGCGCGCTCGGCAGCGCCCTCGAGGCGGGCCACCAACTCGGCAGGAACGGCAGCGCCCATCTGGGCCATCCGGGGGATCGACGACAGACTGCTCACCGGCATGATGCCGGGGAGGATGGGCTTGTCCAGGCCCATGGCTGAGCACTGCTCGACCAGCGCCAGGTACTGACCCAGCTCGAAGAAGAACTTGGTGACGGCGAAGTCTGCCAAGGCCAGCTTGGCGCACAGATGCCGGCGGTCGGTCTCCATGTCCGGGGACCGGGGATGGCCGGCGGGGTGGGCCGCCACCCCGATCGAGTAGCCGCCGATGGCCCGAGCCAGCTCGACCAGTTCGATGGCGTGGCGCAACTCGCCCTCGATGGCCCCGGCGTCGGTCGGCGGGTCGCCGCCGAGGGCCATCAGGTTCTCGATGCCCGCCTTGCGGAAATCGACCATGATTTCGGCCAGCTCCAACCGAGTGTGAGCCACGCAGATCAGGTGGGCCATCGGCGTAAGCGACGTTGTCTTCCGCATCCCTGCCACCAGGTCGTGGGTCCGCTCGCGGGAGCTTCGGCCACCCCGGTAGGTCACCGAGACGAACGACGGCTCCAGGGGCTGCAACTCGTACAGCGCCCGGACCAGGGTCGCCTGCTCGGCATCGGTCTTCGGCGGGAAGAACTCGAAGGAGAACGTCCGGCCTGCCGCCAGCAGGTCAGAGATCTTCGCCATGGCAGGTCAGGGTAGTGGGAGGGCGCTGGTCATACGGCCCGGCCCGGGTTAGGACCCGGCGGCGTGGGCCTCGGCGCAAGCCACCGTGTTGCGAAGCAGCATGGCCACCGTCGTGACGCCCACCCCGCCGAGCCGAGGGGTGATCCAGGCCGCCACCTCGCCGCACGACTCGTCCACGTCAGGCAAGAGCCGCCGCCCTTCCCACGAGATCCCGCCGCTCACCACCACCGAACCGGGCCGGATCACGTCAGGACTGATGATCGACGGCACCCCCGCCGCCCCGACGACGATGTCGGCCCGACGGGTGTACTCGGACCAGTCGGCAACGCCGGTGTGCACTGCGGTGACCGCGGCGTTGGCATTCGGCTCCTTCAACGACAGGAGCATGGCCAGCGGCCGCCCGAGCGTCGGGCCGCGGCCAAGAATCACCACGTCGCGCCCCGCCACCGGGATCTCGTAGTAGGCCAGCATCGCCTGGATGCCCATCGGCGTGCACGGCCGCGGCCCGGGCGCGCCCAGCGCCAAACGCCCCAGGTTGAAAGGATGGAGACCGTCGGCGTCTTTTCCCGGGTCAACGGCTCCGACAGCCGCATTGAAGTCGAAGCCCGACGGTACGGGGCTCTGGATCAAGAAGGCGTCGACCGCGGGGTCGGCGTTGAACCGGGCCACCGCAGCCAGCAGGTCCGCCTGGGTGCCAGAGGCCGGCACGTCCTGGTGGAGCGAGACGAGGCCATACCGCTGGCACATCTCGTGCTTCTTGGCGATGTAGCCAGCTGACGCCGGGTCGTCGCCAACCAGGATGGTGCCCAGGCCCACCGTCGTGCCGGCCGAGGCCAGCGCCTTCACCCGGACCTCGACGTCGGCGTAGACGGCCTCAGCGACCGGGCCGCCCGGCATCAGGACCGCCGTCATCGGGCCTCCGGGGCCGACAGGCTCACCGGCCTGCCGGGCATGAGCGTGGCGGTCAATGCTGGAACTGGCGTTCGCCCGTCAGCACCATGGCGATGCCGTGCTCGTCGGCGGCGGCGATGACGTCGCCGTCGCGTACGGAGCCGCCCGGCTGGATGACCGCCGCCACCCCGGCCGCAGCCACCGCGTCGAGGCCGTCCCGGAAGGGAAAGAAGGCGTCACTGGCTGCCGCTCCGCCCTTGGCCCGCCCCGCCGCCCGGGCCGTCGCCAACTCGCCCGGCGAGACCCGGTTCTGCTGGCCACCGCCGATCCCGAGCGCTACCCCGCCTGCCACCAGCACGATGGCGTTGGACTTGACGGCGGCGCACACCCGCCAGGCGATCTCCAGGTCGCGCCACTGGTCCTCGGTCGGCACCGCCTTGGTCGCCACCCTCCACTCGGCTCGCCCGGTGGCGAAGCGGTAGGGCTCCTGCACCAGCCAACCACCGTTGATCTGGCGCAGGTGCAGGGCGTCGGCGCTGGGAGGCGGCGCTTCGAGGACGCGGAGCTGCTTGCGCTTGGTGGCCAGCATCTCGGCCACGCCCTCGTCGTAGCCAGGGGCGATGAGTACGTCGGTGCGGGGGTTGGCCAGCAGGTGCTCGCCCAGCGCCTGAGTCACCGGCCCGGAGACGGCCACGATGCCCCCGAAGGCAGACATGGGGTCGCACTCGAAAGCCTTGTCGTAGGCGCTCAGGTCGTCGCCGGCGACCGCCGCCCCGCACGGGTTGGCGTGCTTGACCACCACCGCCGCCGACGGCCCGAGCCCGGCCAACTGGTGGACCAGCACCCAGGCGGCGTCGGCGTCGTACAGGTTGAGGTAGGACAGTTCGATCCCGCTGTGCTGGACCACGTCGTCCCACCAGCTGCGCTGCCCGACCGTCCGGTAACGAGCCCCGGCCTGGTGGGGATTCTCCCCGTAGCGCAGGGTCTGGGCCTTCTCCAGCGCCAGGTGCACGGTGGCCGGCAAGGGGTCCCGCTCGGCCTCGGGCTCGAGCGAGTCGAACCAGGTGGCGATGGCCCCGTCGTAGGCCGCGGTGTGGGCAAAGGCGGCCCGGGCCAGCCGCCGGCGGGTCTCCACCGAGAGCTTCCCGTCCTCGCGCAGCTCAGCGACCACGGCCGGGTACTCGCTCGGGTCGACGACGACGCCGACGTGGGCGAAGTTCTTGGCCGCGGCCCGCACCATGGTCGGGCCGCCGACGTCGATCAGATCGATCGAGGGGTCGGAACCGAAGGGGTACAGGTTGCACACCACCAGATTGATGGGCTCGATCTGCTGCTGGTTCAGCTGGGCCACATGCTCAGGCACGTCCCGGTCGGCCAGGATCGCCCCGTGGATGCGGGGGTGCAGCGTCTTGACCCGCCCGCCAAGCATCTCCGGCGCCCCCGTGACGACCTCGACCGGCAAATGGGCGATCCCCGCTTCGGCCAGCGCCCGCGATGTCCCGCCGCTGGAGACCAACTCGAAGTCCAGCGCCACCAGCTCCCGGGCCAAGTCGACCACTCCGGTCTTGTCGTAGACCGACAACAGGGCCCTCATGGCACTAGCTCCTCGTGCTGTTCCAGGAATCGCCGAATGGTCGCCGGGAAAAGGCGCCGCTCCACGGTCTTGATCCGCTCATGGAGCGACTCGACGGTATCGCCGGGCAGGACGGCCACCTCCTCTTGGGCCAGGATCGGTCCTTCGTCCACCTCGAGGGTGGCCACGTGCACGGTACAGCCGGTGGTGGCCACCCCGGCCGCCAGCGCGTCGGCGACCGCGTGCCAGCCCTTGAAGGCGGGCAGGAGCGCGGGGTGGGTGTTGAGCACCCGTCCCGGGAAGGCGTCCAGGATGGGCCGGTCCAGGATCGTGCCGAATCCGGCCATGGCGACGACCTCGACGTGATGGCGCCGGAGCGCCTCGACGATCTGCTCGGTGTACCCGAATCGGTCGAACCCGGGTCCGAAGCTGGGGCGCTCGACCAGCTCGGCCGGGACTGCCGCCTCAGAGGCGATGTCGAGGGCTCGGCAGGGGCGGTCGGCGATGACCACCGCAACCGGGAGGCCGGCGGCGAGGATGGCCTCCAGGTTGGTGCCGCCGCCGGAGGCCAGCACGCCGAGTCGCACGCCGACGACGCTACCGGTTGGGTGCGAACGCCTCGGCGAGCAGGCGGTACGAGTGGAGCCGGTCCGCGGGGTCGTGGCAGACCGTGCGAACCACTACTTCGTCGACCTGGTAGGCGTCCGCCAGGTTGCGCAGCGTTGCCGCCACCCGGTCGGATGCTCCGGTGAAACGCTTGGCTCGGTGCTGGGCGAGGAGCTCGTCGTCCAGCGGGGTCCTCGGTGAGGCCGCGGCGTCTTCGGGTGGGAGGAGGGCGCCGCGGCGGCGCCCCTCGGGCTTCAGCGCCCAGATGTCTCCGCTGGCCGCCAACGCCTCCGCTCGGGCGTCGGTATCGGCGCAGATGGCGGTGACGGCCACACTGCCCCGGGGCTGCGGATACCGCCGCGACGGGCGAAAACGACGATGGTAGAGGTCCATCACCTTGTCGCCGAAGGTGGGCGACACGAAGTGGGCGAAGCAGTACGGCAGGCCCAACTCGGCCGCCAACGTCGCCCCGACACTGCTCGACCCGAGTACCCACACCTCGGGCACGCTGGCCGGGCGGGGCCAGGCGATGACCTCAGGCTCGCCGGGATCGTCGACGCCGTCCCCCGCGACCCTGTCCCCTTCCCCGCTCTTGTGATCGCCGCCGGAGCGGCGAGAACCGTCCCCGTCAGTATCCTCGAGGTACCCGATCAACTGGGTCAGCCGCTCGCGGTAGGCCTCCTCGCCCGGCGGCGCGCCCCCGTCGTGCAGCGCACGCACCGCCGCCCGGTCGGCCCCATCAGCCCGGCCCAGGCCGAGGTCAATCCGGCCGGGATAGAGCGCCTCCAAGGTTCGGAATACCTCCGCCACCTTGAGCGCCGGGTAATGCGACAGCAACACCCCGCCGCTGCCCACCCGGATCGTCGAGGTCTGTCCTGCCACGTGCGCGGCCAGGACCTCCGGGGCCGTTCCCGCCAAGGACCCCGTGTTGTGATGCTCGGCCAGCCAGATACGTCGGTACCCCAAGCGTTCGGCCTCCACCGCCAGCGCCACCGTGTCCCGCAGCGCTTCCTCCGCGGTCGAGCCAGCCGGAACCGGCGACTGGTCCAGCACGCTGAGCGTGAGCGGGCGCCTCGCCGAGCTCAGGACAGTGAGGCGACGATCTGGGCCGCCACCTCGCCCGCTTCGGTGGGGTTCTCTGCAACCGACGCGCCGGCGCTGGCCAGGGCCTCCATCTTGGCCCGGGCAGTCCCGCTGGAGCCGGAGACGATGGCGCCGGCGTGGCCCATCTTGCGGCCCGGGGGGGCGGTCACCCTGGCGATGTAGGCGACGACCGGCGTCGCCACCTCCCGGGCAATGAAATCAGCCGCTTTCTCCTCCTCGGAGCCGCCGATCTCCCCGATCATCATCACGACCTTGGTCTCGGGATCGGCCTCGAAGGCGGCCAGACAGTCGATGAAGGTCGTGCCCGGCACCGGGTCGCCACCGATGCCCACACAGGTGGTGACGCCGATCCCTTTCTGCTTCAGCTCGTACAGCGCCTGGTAGGTGAGGGTGCCCGAGCGCGACACGATCCCCACCGGTCCGCCGGGGAGCGCGATGTCGCCCGCCGTGATACCGATGTTGGACTTGCCGGGACTGATGATGCCGGGGCAGTTGGGGCCCAGCAGCCGGGTCAGCGGATGCTCCCTGCGCAGGACGTTGAAAACCCGGGCCTCATCCTGGGCCGGGATCCCCTCGGTGATGCAGACGATGAAGGGGATCCCCGCCTGAGCCGCCTCGAGGATGGCCGCGGGCGCGCCAGCGGCGGGAACCGACACGAAGCTGGCGTCGGCGCCGGTCGCCGCCACCGCCTCGACCACGGTGTCGAACACGGGGATGCCCTCGACGTCCTGGCCGCCCTTGCCGGCCCGCACTCCCGCCACCACCTGGGTGCCGTAGGCCCGGTTGCGCAAGCCGTGGAACCTCCCCTGGCCACCGGTCAGCCCCTGGACGACGACCTTGGTGTGCTCGTCGACGAAGATGCTCATGCCGCTCCCCCCGAGCTGTCACCAGACTCGCCAGACTCGGCGGCACTGCGAGCCTCGCCCCGGCGGGCGAGTTCGACCGCCGCCCGGGCGGCTTCGAGCATGGTCGGGAACGACTGGATGCGATCGGACTCGACCGCCTTCAAGATGGTCCGGCCCTCCTCGGCGTTGGTCCCGTCCAGCCGGATCACCAGCGGCGAGGCGATGTCGACCCGGTCCAGGGCGGTGACGATGCCGTTGGCCACATCCTCGCCCCGGGTGATCCCCCCGAAGATGTTGATGAAGATGGCTTTGACGGCTGGATCGGCGTTGACCACCTCGAGAGCGTTTGCCATGACCGCGGCCGACGCCCCGCCCCCGATGTCCAAGAAGTTCGCCGGGCGGCCCCCGACCTGGTTGACCACGTCACAGGTGCTCATGGCAAGCCCGGCGCCGTTGGCGACGATGCCCACCTCCCCCTCCAGGCCCACGTACTGCAGGCCCTTGGATCGAGCCAGGCGTTCCCGGTCGTCCAACTCATCGATGTCGCGGAACTGGTCCCACTCCGGATGGCGGAAGCTCGCGTTGTCATCGACGGTGACCTTGGCGTCGAGGGCCACCACCCGGCCGTCGGTCGTGAGGATCAGGGGGTTGATCTCTACCAGGTCGGCGTCGCCTTCGACGTAGCAGCGGTACAGATTCAGCAAGATGCCGATGGCGCCGTCACGGGCGTCAACGTCGAGCCCCGCCTCGTCGACCAGCTGGCGGGCCTCGGCCTCGGTGAGGCCGACCGCGGGGTCGATATGGCGGCGGGCGATGGCCGCCGGTTCGTCAGCCGCCACGGCCTCGATGTCCACGCCTCCTCGTGCGGAGACCATCGCCAGGTGCGCCCTGGCTCCCCGGTCGAGGGTGAAACTGGCGTAGTACTCCTGGGCGATGTCGGAGGCGTGTTCCAGCCATAGCCGCCGGACACGGTGGCCCTTGATGTCCAGGCCCAAGATGGCCGACGCATGGTGGCGCAACTCGTCAGCGTTGGCCGCCAGCTTGACGCCGCCGGCCTTGCCGCGGCCGCCGACGAGAACCTGGGCCTTGACCACCACTGGGTAACCGGCCGCGTCGGCGGCCTCTAAAGCCTCTTCGACAGTGTCGGCCGTGCCCCCCGGCGACACCGGAATCCCGTAGCGGGCGAAGTACCGCTTGCCCTGGTACTCAAACAGATCCACGGGCCCGTTCCTCCTCGCCGTCGGCCGCCTCGCGACGATCCAAGGTCTTTTCCAACCAATCGCAGATGGATGCCATGGTCGCGCCCGGCCCGAAAATCTCGGCCACGCCGAGCGTCTTCAACTCGGCGACATCGGCTCGCGGGATGATGCCGCCGCCGAACACCAAGATGTCCTCGTCCGGGGTCCGCTTGCGTAACGCGTCCATCACCCGGGGGAAGAGAGTCATGTGAGCGCCCGACAGAATCGACAGCCCCACGGCGTCGGCGTCCTCTTGCATCACGGTCTCCGCGATCTGCTCGGGCGCCTGGTGAAGCCCGGTGTAGATGACCTCGAAGCCATAGTCCCGTAAGGCCCGGGCGATGACCTTGGCCCCGCGGTCATGGCCGTCCAGCCCCGGCTTGGCGACCACGACTCGATAACGCCGGCGCACTCCCGGAATACTACGCAGGTGCCCGAAGAAGCCTCCGGCGGCGCGACCGAGGGGCCTAGCCGCCAGACCGCGCTGCTCCTCATCGCCGGCCTCGCGGTGCTGGCCGCCGTGCTGTTGGTCACGTTCGTGCTCCGGTTGTCAGAGAAGCCCGGCGCCAAGGTCAACCTTGGTACCGACGAGTTCACGATGGGCCGGGCAGCGGCGTTCGCACCCTTGGTGGTGACCAACGGCCCGCTGATCTTCCCGCCGCCGCACGGCCACCTGACGCTGTACGTGCAGCATCTGGGCACCGACGTCAAGAAGGGTTGGCTGGCCTTCGATGCCCACGACCCCGGCCAACCGCCTCGTTGCCTGGTCCGTTGGCAGCCTGCGGGGCACGACTTCGTCGATCCGTGCGACCAGGCCACCTTTCCCGCCGACGGGCAAGGCTTGGTCCAATACTCGGCCCAGGTAAACAAGTCCGGCGACGTCATCATCGACCTCCGTCAGCCCGCGGCGCCGGGCGAGGCCACCACAACGACCGCAGTCCCGTAGCGGGCTCGGCGAGGCCGCCACAACGACCGCAGTCCGGTAGCGGGCCGGGGCGGTGCACCCGATCAGCGGGGACCGGCCGATATCATGATCGTTTTGGTGATCGGCGGAGATTCTGCCCTCGACGCCTACCTGCCAGCCGGCAGCCGACCGGCTGGCGATCAGAGACCAATCGGTGAGCGCCACCTCCGACAGCCAGCCCACAACAAGCCGGGTAATGGACCTGCCCCTGGAGGGTCCCGCCGCGGACTTTGGGTCGGCCGGGCCCCGCGAATCCGGGGTCGGGACACCCGCCCGTGCCGCCCTCGACGCCCTGGCCCGGGAGATCTTCCCCAACGGCCAGGGCCGGGCCGTCCCCGTCGCGCTGGGTGACGCACCGCCGGCGCCCTTCTTGGCTCGGTCCCCCGGCCTTGCCGACGACGAGGCCCGCGTCGGGCTCGGTCCGGCACCGGCAGACGGCTGGTCATCAGCAGGTGCCCCAGCACGACCCGCCGACCCCCGGCAAGTGACCGCTCGGCGCCGCCCGGCACGCTCCGCAGCCAGCGCCCTGCCCGTCGCCGAGCCCCGAGAAGTGACCGCTGAGCCCGATGCCGGTCGTGCCGGATCCACGTCCCGAAGAGCCCCCTTCCCCGTGCCGGCGCCCGACGCAAGCGGGCGCGCGGGTCACGTCGCCCGGTCCTGGGGTAAAACACGGTTTGTGTATCCCGTCCGCAGGTGGCCCCGCAGGATGCTGGTTCTGGCCAACGTTCTGGTTGCCCTGACGTTGCTGATGGCGGCCTCGGCCTACGCCTACGCCAACTGGCGGGTCGGCCAGATCAAGCGGGTGGACATTCCGAGCCTGGTCGGCGGCACGCAGGCCGCGGGCGCCGCCGGCTCCGCCGTCCCGGCAGCTGCTGGCGCCCCGATGACGATCCTGGTCGTCGGCAGCGACAGCCGTGCCGGCAACACAGGCGGCGACACCGCCCAGTTCGGCAGCGCCTCCGATGTCGCCGGCCAGCGTTCGGACACGATCATGCTGGTCCACTTGGTCCCCGCCACCCGCCAGGCGGCCATCCTGTCGATTCCCCGTGACCTGTGGGTGCCGATCCCGGGACAGGGTGACAGCCGGATCAATACTGCATTCGACACGGGAGCCGACTTGCTCGTGAAGGCGATCGAAACCGACCTCGGCATCCCGATCGACCATTTCGTCGAGGTCGACTTCCAATCTTTCCGGGACATTGTCAACGCCGTCGGAGGGGTCAAGCAGTACTTTCCCACCCCCGCCAGGGACGCCTACTCATTGCTCAACATCCCCGCCGCCGGTTGCTACAACATGACCGGCGACATGGCGCTGTCCTTCGTCCGGGCCCGCCACTACGAGTATCAGGTCGACGGCAGCTGGCAATACGAAGCCCAGAGCGACCTGGCCCGCATCGAGCGCCAGCAGTCCTTTGTCAAGAAGATGATCACCAAGGCCGAGGGTGAGAACATCACGAACATCTCGGCCATCAACGGGATCATCGGCGGCATCACCACCAACCTGACCTTGGACAGCGGTTTCAGCCAGAATCTCCTCTTGTCGCTGGCGGAGCGGTACCGCACCCTCGACTCGAGCACCTTGCCCACCTCCACGCTGCCCACCGTCCCCGAGGTGATCGGGGGCGCCGACGTGCTGCAGCTCCAGCAGCCCGACGCCAGCCAGGCGATCGACAACTTCCTGCACCCGGCGGCGCCGGCCACCAAGGCGGGCAATGGTTCCTCGACCCCGTCGACGGTGTCGACCCCGTCGACCACGGTGCCGAACATCCCGCCAAGCAGCGTCCAGGTCGCCGTCCGCAACGGCTCGGGCCGCTCCGGCGAAGCCGCCTCGACCGCCAGCGCCCTGTCCCGCCGGGGCTTCGAGGTGGCGAGCGTGGGGTCGGCCAGCAGCTTCACCTACAGCACCAGCGAGGTGCTGTACGGACCCGGCAATAAGGCCAAGGCGCAACTCGTCGCCAGCGCTGTCGAGGGCGGCGCCCAGATCCAATCCGACCCAACCGTGCAAGGCGCCGACGTGGAGTTGATCACCGGCCAGTCGTTCCAGGGGATCAGTACCATCCCTCTGGCCGCCAGCAGCAGCCCGAGCACCGCCAGCAACCCCACCTCGACGGTGCCCTCAGCTACCACGACGACCATTTACCAGCTTCCGGGTACCCCGGCCGGGTCGACGCCGCCGAGCTGCTGAGGACGTGGGAGCCTAGGCCCGCTTCAGCGGCGCCAAGGAAAGGTTGAGCCGCTTGTCACCCACCGATGGAAAGTGCACCGTGGCCTCGGCGCGGTCGCCCTCACCGGTCACCTCCAGCACCACCCCCTCGCCCCACTTGGCGTGGACCACGTCGTCGTTGCGGCGCAGTCCCAACCCCTCGGCTCCCGAACCCCGCACCGGCGCTGCCTTCCCACTGCGGAGAGCGCCCTCGACGATGGCCTCCCGGCCGCCAAAGGGCAGGCTGGCCCCCGGGCGACGGCGCGGTGGGCGGGCGGTGCTGACCAGCGACTCCGGCACCTCCCGGATGAACCGGCTCGGCGGGTTGTACAGCGTCTGGCCGAACAGGTTGCGGCACCAGGCGTAGGTCAGGTACAGCCGCTCCTTCGCCCGGGTGAACCCCACGTAGGCCAGCCGCCGTTCCTCCTCAAGCTCGTCAGGGTCGCCCAGTGAGCGGAGGTGGGGAAAGACCCCGTCCTCCATGCCGATCACAAAGACGGCGGGGAACTCAAGGCCCTTGGCGGTGTGCAGGGTCATCAGCAAGACGCTGGAGGTGTCGCCGTCGATCTCGTCAGAGTCGGCCACCAGGCTCACCTGCTCCAGGAACTGCTCCAAGTCAACCGCTTGAGCCGCGGCCCCCATCAGCTCGTCCAGGTTGTCCAGGCGGAAGTTGGTCTCGTCGCTGTGCTCGGCCTCCAACTCCATCCGGTACCCGGTGCGGTTGAGGACAGCTTCGATCAGTTCATCCGGCGTCGCGGGGGGATCCGTATCGGTGCCCGCCCGAAGCTCGTCGAGGAGACCGAGTAGGTCCCGGATGCCGGTCAGGGCCTTCCCGCTGACACCGGCTGCTTCCCCCTGGCGGAGGGCGCCATCGAAGGTCACGTCGTGGGCCCGGGCCCAGCGTTCGAGGCGGTCGACCGAGGTCTGGCCGACGCCGCGCTTGGGCACGTTGACGATGCGCTTCAGAGACACCTCGTCGGTCGGGTTGACGATGGCCCGCAGGTAGGCGAGGACATCCTTGATCTCCCGGCGGTCGTAGAACTTGGTGCCGCCGACGATCTTGTAGGGGATCTTGCGCTCCGCCAACTGCTCTTCCAGCGCCCGGCTCTGGGCGTTGGTCCGGTAGAAGACCGCCATGTCGCCCCAGGGGTGATCCCGGTGCAGCCGGGACATCTCGCCCCCGATCCAGGAGGCTTCGTCATACTCGTCGTCGGCCTGGTAGGTGGTCACCAGCTCGCCGCCCACCCGGTCGGTCCAAAGGCGCTTGGATTGGCGCCGGGGGTTGTTGGCGATGACCGCGTTGGCAGCGTCGAGGATCTGCTGGGTCGAGCGATAGTTCTGGTCGAGCACCACCATCTTGGCGTCGGGGAAGGCCTTTTCGAAGTCGAGCAGGTTGCGCGTGTCGGCGCCCCGCCAGCGGTAGATCGACTGGTCGGTGTCGCCCACCACGCAAAGGTTGCGATGCCGCTCCGACAGCAGCAGGACCAGCTTGTTCTGCGCCCGGTTGGTGTCCTGGTACTCGTCGACCAGCAGGTGCCGGAACCGCTCCTGGTAGTACCGGCACACCTCCGGGGCCGCTTGCAGGAGGTTGACCGTCACCAGCAACAAGTCGTCGAAATCCATGGCGCTGGCCGCCAACAAGCGGCTCTGGTACTCCCGGTAGACCTCGCCGATACGCCGTTCGTAGATGGTGCGGGCCTGGGCGGCGTAGGTCTCGAAGTCGATCAGATCGTTCTTGGCGGTGCTGATCATGCCGTGCACCGCCTTGGGAGGCAGCTTCTTCGGGTCCATGTTGAGGTCCCGCAGAACGTAGGCCACCAGCCGCGAAGCGTCGGCCTCGTCGTAGATCGTGAACGACGACTTGTACCCGAGACGCGTGGCGTCGCGCCGCAGGATGCGCACGCATGCCGAGTGGAAGGTGGACACCCACATCCGCTGGGCGACGGGGCCCACGAGGGCGGCCACCCGCTGCTTCATCTCGTCGGCGGCCTTGTTGGTGAAGGTGATGGCCATGATCTCGAACGGCGAGATGTGCTGCTCGGCGATCAACCAGGCGATGCGGCGGGTGAGCACCCGCGTCTTGCCCGAGCCGGCGCCGGCGACCACCAACAGCGGCCCGCCGGGGTGTGTGACGGCCGCCAGCTGCGCCGGGTTGAGCCCCTCCAGCAGCCGCCCGGCGCGGTCGGACGCGCCCCGGTCGGCGGAGTCCGCATCTGTCGTGGCGTGTCCGTGGGCGTCCGAGAAGGTCGCCACGGCTGCGGACTCGGCCATGAACCCACCGTACCGGACGCCTGTGACGGCCCCGTTGGACCCTGGCGTCTAGTCCCCTAAGACGACGATGATTGACCCCATGACGTCCATCACTGCAACCGCCGCCGGGGTCATCGACATCGGGGGCGACCTCACCGTCAACCGGCTCGGCTTCGGGGCCATGCGGATCACCGGCGACGGGATCTGGGGCCCGCCGCGGGACCGGGACCAAGCCAAGGCGGTGCTCCGCCGCCTGGTGGACCTCGATGTCAACTTCGTCGACACCGCCGACTCGTACGGTCCCGAGGTGAGCGAAACCCTGATCGCCGAAGCGCTGTACCCCTACGCCGACGACCTGGTGATCGCTACCAAAGGAGGCCTGGAGCGGCCCGGGCCTGGCCAGTGGACCCCCAACGGACGGCCCGAGCACCTGCGCCAGGCGTGCGAAGGGAGCCTCAAGCGGCTACGGGTTGACGCCATCGCGCTGTACCAGTGGCACCGATCGGACCCCAAGGTCCCGGTCGAGGAATCGGTCGGGGCGCTGGTCGACCTCAAGGACGAGGGCAAGATCCGCCACATCGGTGTGTCCAATCTGGATGAGCACGACCTGCGCCGAGCCCAGGACCTGACGCCGGTGGTATCGCTCCAGAATCGCTACAACCTCGGCGACCGCCACTCTGAAGACTTGATCGGGCTCTGCGAGCAGGAGCGCCTGGTGTTCCTACCCTGGGGGCCCCTCAGCGACGCCGCCAGCGGCCCCGTCGGCGAAATCGCTCGCAGGCATAACGCGACGCCACAGCAGATTGCGCTGGCCTGGCTGCTGGCCCGCTCACCCGCCGCCCTGCCGATCCCCGGCACCTCATCAGTCGCCCACCTCGAGGAGAACGTCGCCGCAGCCGGCATCGTCCTCGAGCCCGAGGAGATTGAGGCCCTGAACCACCTGATGGACTGACCGCCGGTTGCGCCCCTGCTTGGTCGAGGGCGCCTTCAGAACTGGTAGCGGACCCCGTGGATCACGCGGCCACGCTTCAGCGGTTCGCGACGCTTCCGGTTGTAGCCGCCTCCGGGGCGGGCTTTAGCGGCCCATCCCGATGCCCTGACTTCGCTGCAGTGACTTGCCCTCTGTCTGCAATGCCGGGGCAACCATGACTTCCGCCTTCTGGAACTCCTTGACGCTCTCGTAGCCGCAGGTGGCCATGGAGGTCCGCAGGGCGCCGAAGAGGTTCATGCGGCCGTCGTTCTCGTGGGCGGGACCGACCAGGATCTCCCGAAGGGTGCCGCGGATCTCGGTCTTGACCCGAGCGCCGCGCGGCAAAGTGGGGTGGAAGGTCGCCATGCCCCAGTGGTAGCCCCGGCCCGGCGCCTCGACCGCCGACGCCAGCGGCGAGCCGATCATCACCGAGTCGGCACCGCACACGATCGCCTTGGCGATGTCACCACCGGTCCCCATGCCCCCGTCAGCGATGACGTGGACGTACACCCCGGTCTCGTCGAGGTGCTGCGCCCGGGCGGATCGGACATCGGCGATGGCCGTCGCCTGGGGTACACCTATTCCGAGCACGCCCCTCGAGGTGCAGGCATGGCCGGGCCCGACGCCGACCAGGACACCGACGGCGCCGGTCCGCATCAGGTGGAGTGCTGCCTGGTACGACGCGCACCCGCCGACAATCACTGGGATCTCGAACTCCCGGATAAACCGCTTCAGGTTGAGCGGCTCGACCGTGCGGGACACGTGCTCGGCGGAGACCACCGTGCCCTGGACCACGAAGATATCGAGCTCAGCCGCCACCAAGTCCTTGGCGTACATCGCAGTGCGCTGCGGCGTCAGCGAGGCGCAGGACACCGCCCCGGCTTCCTTGATCTCCCGGATGCGCTGGCCGATCAACTCCGCCTTGATGGGCTCGCCGTAGATCTGCTGCATGCGGGCCGTTGCCTTGTCTGCATCGAGGTGGGCGATCTCCTCGAATAGCGGCTCAGGGTCCAGGTATCGAGTCCACAGACCTTCGAGGTTGAGCACCCCCACGCCGCCCAGCCGACCCAACTCGATGGCGGTGGCGGGGCTGACGACGCCGTCCATCGCCGAAGCCATGAGCGGCAGGTCAAAGCGGAATGCGTCGATCTCCCAGCTGATGTCGACGTCCTCGGGATCGCGTGTCCGGCGGCTCGGAACGATGGCGATGTCGTCGAAGCCGTAGGCCTGCCGCCCGGACTTCCCCCGCCCGATCTCGACGTCTGCCACCGCGCCTCCTCTGCGAAAAAGGACAGCCTACGCCGCCACCGCGACCCCGACGTGTACCGCTCAGAACTTGGTTTGGCCCTGGATCAACAACACGATCACCACGACCACCGAGACCGCGAGGGACACCCAACAGGCGATCCGAGACACCCGGGTGGCCTGCCCCGCACCCGCCAGATCGCCAACCGCCACCCGCCGACGGGCTACCAGCGCGAAGGCGAGTGCGATGAGCGCAGCCGGCCAGAACAGCAGCAGCGACAGCGCCGACCACCACAGCTGACGGCGCACCCGGAGGGCAACCGACTCGGGGCTCTCCCAGGCAACCGGGCCCGACCCTTCCCGGTAAAATCCGAATACGCGGGCCAGGCCAGCCCGCCCACGCTGGCCGTCGGTTGGCGGGCCCCATCCGGGAGGCGGCGAACCGGCAGGCGAGGGCGGCGCCCAAGGCCCACCGGTCGGCGGCGGCCAGGCCGGCGGCCGGCCACCCAGTACTCCGGTCCCCGCAGGGCCACCAGGCGGCGCCCCCGACCACGACGGCGGACCGTCAGGGCGACCAGGCGGCGCCCCCGACCACGACGGCGGACCGGCAGGGCCACCGCCCGGCCACGTTCCCGACCCAGAGCCGTTAGGCGCCCACGACGCCTGTCCGGGCGCAGCACCAGCGTCCGGAGGCCGTGGGACCCCGGCGGGCCCAGTGCCGCTACGCCGGTCAGCCGGCCGGGCGGGCGGCGGCGGCGCGCCAAGGGGTGCCCCCCATGGTGCCGCCGGCGATTGTGGCGCCGGTGGCGGCTGCTCCCACGTGGGCGGCGCCGAGGCTGGCGGAGGCGTCCCGGCCGGAGGAGCCCAGGAGCCCGCACCCGGCGGGGGGGCCACCCCGCTCGAACTACCGCCCGCTCCAGTCGGCGCAGAGCCAGCCCCAGTCGGCGCAGGGCCCGCTCCTGTCGGCGCTAGGCCAACCCCACTAACCGTCTTCGGCGGCCGGCTAGCCCCGGTCGGTTCCGTTTCCACCGGAGGCGGCGCCGTGCCAACCCCGCTCGGTGGCCCGCTCACCCCGGTAGCCGTGCCAACCGCCCTCGGTGGCTCGCTGACGCCGGTAGCCGTGCTCACCCCGCTCGGTGGCTCGCTCACCCTGGCAGCGGTGTCGACTTCCGCCGTTGGCGCGCTCGCCCGAGTCGGTGCCGAGCCCGCCAGAGCAGCAGTCGCGGGCACTTCGTCCCGGCCCTCGTCAGAACCGCCGCCCGACTCAGACGCCCGCGGCGGCCGCGGCGCCAACGACCCGCGGCAGCGGGTGCAACGAGGCAGTTCGTCGGCGTTGATGGTGCCGCAGCGCGGGCAGATCATGTCACCCACGAGGCTACCCGGACACCCGCTTACGTCGTGCCCGGCCACCAGCAGCTCGTTGTGCCCCGGTCCGAGCAGCTGGCACCCCACCATTCAGCCACGAACCTCTCCGCGGCGGGCGAGCTACGAGGCCCGGAGCCTTTTCTCCGATGGTTTTCCGAGCGAAGCGGCTCAGGCCGCCAGGACCAACTCCAACAGGTCGCGCAACATCCACGCGGTGGCACCCCACACCGTGTCGCCCCACAACTCGAAGAAGCTGATCGACCGACCACCCTCGCCGGGAACATCCCACAGTTCCTCGCGGTAGACGCCCTCGGACACCAGTTCGGCAAGCGAGACGTCGAAGGCCCGTTCCACCTCGGCGGGATTGGGAATCAACTGCGGCCGCTCCGCCAGCGCACCGACGAACGGGGTGATCACCGCCTGGCCCCGGACGGTCACCAGCGACGACAGGGGTCCGAGGATCTCGACGGTGGCGGGCACGATGCCGACCTCCTCCCGGGCCTCTCGAAGGGCCCCGGCGACGGCGTCTTCGCCCGGATCGAGCCGGCCGCCGGGAAAGGACACCTCGCCCATATGCGACCGGAGGTTGGGCGAGCGTCGGGTCAGGATGACCCGGGTCTCGCCATCCTCTTCGAACAGGGGGCACAGTACCGCAGCCGGGCGGATCTCGCCCGGCAGGCGGCGGGCCAGGCGCTCGGGCGGCAGCTGCCGGGGGGCCGGTCCCACCCAGCCCCGGCGATCAAAGCCGGCGCGGATCCGGGCCAGGGTGATCCCCGCCCGCTCAAGCTCAGGCAGGCCGGCCCAGGGCGGGGGCCCGCCCGGGCGCCAGGTCGGGGGCCGGTAGATCTGCTGGCGACCCCCACGGGTTGGGGGC
>JBOGGN010000095.1:0-4526 GCA_050744165.1 Acidimicrobiales bacterium
CCGTCGGACCGACCAGCGCCAGGTGCGCCGGCGACGCCGCGCCCCCGGCGACGGGCGCCCCGGCTGGACCGGACCGACCGGCGGCGCCGGACGGGCCTGGGCGGCTGACCTGGTCTTCGACCCCACACTCGCCCGCTGGGAGGCTGGCGCCCCCGGCGGTGGCGACCGGCTCTTCCCGGCCCGGCACCGTCGTCACGGGACGCTTCCCCTCCTCTCCGCCCGGCACCGACCACCGGCACCCCGGCGGGCGGGGCTTACCTCTAAGCCGCACCATGCTCAGCAACCACAGGTTGCCTTACGTGGGTCGTTTCGCCTGCGACTGGCATCGACTTGCAACCACAGACCCGCACGAGGCCCATGCCGCAGTGTAGGAACACCACGCCCCGAAGGGCGGGGATCTCGGCGGTTGGGCCCTTACCCGACCCGGAGCCGGTCCTTCAGGTCCACCAGGATCGGGACGGGGCCCGGGTCGATCCCCTCCTGGGCGGCCAGCCACAGCGAGACGAAGTCGCCGGTCAGGATCAGGTCGAACAGCTGGGCCAAGTCGCCGTCCCCGGTGGCCCGGACCTCCACGATGTTGGCCACCACCTCGCGCATGAGCTCGGCCACTAGGTCGAAGCGCCGCCGCACCTGCGGATGTTCGGCGTCGTGACGCAGCTGCACCAGGGTCAGCAGCTGGCGGCTCACGTCCCCCGCCTGCCCCCAACCGCACACCTCGTTGTGGCACGCCTCGGGCAAGCGGTTGCAGAACGCCGGCGATTTGGCGTTCTCGTTGACCTGGGTCTTCCAGCGCATGGCGGCGGCGGCGCCCACGGCACCGCCGCCGTGGAGGAGCGGCCAGGTGCGACCGATGCGACGGGCGATGGCGGCGGCGGCGCTGCCCTCGCCTGCCGCCACCAGCTGATCCCGGCGCCGGGCGAGGTGGGCCACCGCCTCGCCGATCCAGGCACGGGCGCCCCGGTACAGGCCCAGGTCTTCGAGCACAACCAAGGGCGGTAACGACATGGCTGCCACGGCCGAGCGTGGCTGGGGAAGGTTGCCAGGGACGGGGACGACGAGCGCCCCCCAGCCAGCCGCCCGGCGGGCCAGCTCGCCGCCGCCGGTCACCGCCACCACGCGGGCGCCTGCCAGGGCCGCGTCGGTCGTGGCGTCGATGGTCTCCTCGGTGTCGCCTGAGGCCGAAATGGCGAACACCAGCGTGTCCTCGCCGACGAATGCCGGGCACTCGTAGGACTTCACGACCACGGCCGGCACCGGGAGCTGGGAACCGGCGGTCGCCAGCAGGATGTCGCCCGCGATCCCGCTGCCGCCCATCCCGAAGACCACGACCTCGCGGACCCAAGGCTCGGAGGGGCCAACCATGGCCGGAGTCCACGCCTTGATCTGTTCGGTGGCGACACCGGCGGCGACCACCGCCGCCGCCATCTGCTCGGGCATGCCAGCCGCCGCCTCGAACATGCCCTCGGTGTCGAGCACCCTGGAGGTCACCTCGGGCACTGCCCCCTCCTCCCAGAGCCGGCCGGGAACGCCGCCACCCCTTCGGCTCCCGTCACCCAGCGGCCGTTTCGCTGGGGTCGAAGGTGGGTTTGATGCCTTCGGCCTCCGCCTTGGCCATCAGCCGTGTGTGCTCCGCGTCATCGACGGTGACCGCCTCGTCGATCAGCATGATCGGGATGTCGTCGGTGATGGCGTAGCGGCGTTTCAACCGGGGGTTGTACAGCGCGTCCTCGTCGGCGAAGTACAACAGCGGCCCATGGTCCTCTGGGCAGGCCAAAATCTCCAGCAGCTTGGGGTCGAGGGCCACGGTCAGGTCTCCTTGATCAGGGCCAGCACGTCGGCGGTGTGCGCCTGGCATTCGGCCGGGGTCGGGGCTTCGAGGTTGAGCCGCAGCAACGGCTCGGTGTTGGACGGCCGCAAGTTGAACCACCAGTCGCCGAGATCGACGGTCAGCCCGTCGGTCCAATCATGGGTGACCCCGGGATGCTTCGCGGGATCGTAGGCCTGCGACACTCGGCCGATCACCGCCGTGGTGTCGCTCACCTTGGTATTGATCTCACCGGAGTCCGCGTAGCGCTCGAACGGGCGCCGCAGCTGCGACAGCGGCTGGTCCGAACGCGACAGCACCTCGAGGACCACCAGTGCCGCGATGGAGCCGGAATCGGCCCGGTAATTGTCGCGGAAGTAGTAGTGGCCGGAGTGCTCCCCCCCGAAGACGGCGCCCGTCTCGGCCATCACCGCCTTGATGAACGAGTGCCCCACCCGCGTCCGCACCGGCGTCCCACCCCGTTCCCGGATCACCTCGGGCACCGACTTCGAGCAGATGAGGTTGTACAGCACCGTCGAACCGGGGACCTTCTCGAGCATGGCGGCGGCCACCAGAGCCGTCGTCGTGGATCCCGACAGCGACTGGGCTTGGTCGTCGACCAGGAAACAGCGGTCGGCATCGCCGTCGAAGGCCAACCCCACGTCGGCCCCCTCGGCCAGCACCTTGGCCTGAAGGTCGACCAGGTTGGCGGCCTGAATGGGATCGGCGGGGTGGTTCGGAAAGCTGCCGTCAAGCTCGGGGTAGAGGATCTCGAGTCGGAAGGGCAACGCCTGGAAGAGCCGGGGTGCCACCAGCCCGCCCATGCCATTGGCGGTGTCGGCCACCACCCGCAACGGCCGCAGGACCTCCGGATCGACGAACGAGCGGACATGGGTTGCGAAGTCGTCCAGCACGTCAGCGCTCGTGACTGTCCCCCTCCCGGAGTCGGCACCGCCCCTCCCGGAGTCGGCGGCAACGGCCGCCTTGATGTCGGCCAACCCCGTGTCCTCGCCGACCGGCCGGGCTCCCGCCAGGCACAGCTTGATCCCGTTGTAGTGGGCCGGGTTGTGCGAAGCGGTGAACATGGCCCCCGGGGCGTTCAGGCGCCCCGATGCGAAGTACATCTCGTCGGTCGACATCAGCCCCAGGTCGACAACGTCGAGGCCGCAGGCGGTGACCCCTTCGGCGAAGGCGCGGGCCAACTCCACCCCCGAGGCCCGCATGTCGCGCCCGACAAGGACTCGGCCCGCCTCCCTGCCGACAAACCCAGCGAAGGCGGCTCCGACCCGGCGGGCCAGGTCGGCATCAAGTTGCTCGGGTACCAGGCCACGAATGTCGTAGGCCTTGAACAAGGTGTCGAGGAGGGCGGTGTCGGCCATGTCGGACCAAACTTAGCGGCGCTCGCGGACGCGGTCAGCTGGTGCTGCCCAGGCCAGCGCGGCCGTTCACCCCGGCTTCAACAGGGCGTTTCGTGGCGGCGGGCTCGTCGTCTACTCGCCGCCGTCTTGGTCGTCGTCTTGGTCTTCGTCGTCGAGACGGTCGGACCCTGGCGGGGCGAACCAGACCACGTCGTCCTCGTCCGATGCCTCGTCGGTCAACAGTGGCCGCGGTGGTGGCGGTAGCGGCGACCCGGGCCCGCGGTTCGACCCCGCCGGCTCGGGTCCCGCCGGCTCGGGTCCCGCCGGCTCCGGCCCCGTCGGCTCGGGTCCCGTCGACGCGGCCGGGGACTCCGAGCGGCTCGACCGGGACTCGACGCCGGGCGGGGCGGCGCCGGGCGGGGCGGCGCCGAAAGACCGGGGACCTGCCGGCACGACGGGGTGGGTGCCGGTCGGCAGGCCCAGCCACTCATCGAACAGGTCGGCATCGCTCGACCCCGAGCTCCCTGGGGGCGTCCCGAGGCCCGCCGACAGCTCGTCGCGCAGGCGGGCGTCGGCCTCGGCCATCCCCGCCTCGTCGATCTGCGAGCCCCCGTTGGGTCCCGGCCCGCCCGGCCGCCACCCTGGCGCACCCGGCCCACCCGGGGCGCCCGGCCGCCATCCGTACCCACCGGGCCCCCACCCGCCGTCCGGGCCCGACCCGGGACCCCCCTGCCAGCCGGCCCCTGCGGGCCAGCCGTAGCCGGCACCGCCCGCCCGGTAGTCGCCCGGACCCCAGCCGGAACCCCAGCCCGCCCCGTCCGAGACGCGCAGCTCGCCCAGGGCCCGCCGGGTGCCGGCAAAGGTCACCGGCTCCGCCCGGAACATCCACACCAGGGCCACCAGCCCGATGATGCCGAGCAGGTACCCGAACCAGTCGATCGGGGTGTTGCCGTAGTGCAACCACACGTGGTGCGAAGTGGGGATGACGATCATCAGGTTGGGTGCCACCCGGAACGGACCTTGGGCGCCATGGGCTTGCCAGTTGGGGAAGTAGGAGACCTTGACCAGCACCGGCACGCCGACGGTGTCCACGTTGAACGACACTGACGAGTCGGTGGCAACGATCTTCGATACCTGCACGGGCTGAAGGCTCGTACGGGGCGGGTTGGCGGAGGTGGGTGACACCCGGGCCCAGGAGGAAGGCCCGGACGCGGCGTACTGCACGTCCCAGAGGTTGGAGTTGAGGTACCAGGCCATCGACGCCGTGAGCCATCCCTGGCCGCCCTTGGCCACGCCTTTCATGACCACCGGCTGGTTGAGCAGCGGCGACACGAGCTCCGAATCGGCGATCTCATAGATCTTCC
>JBOGGN010000096.1:0-4781 GCA_050744165.1 Acidimicrobiales bacterium
CGTACATGGCGTCGATACGGCCTCGGACGACCCTTCCCCCTCGCGCCAGGACAAAGGGTGCTTCCACCCGACGCGGCGCTAGGGCGGCGTACGGGGTGGCGTGGAACGCGGCCTGGTAGCCCGCCAATGGGTGGAAAAGGTCCGCCGACGTCACCGATGCACCAGAGGTGCGGCCCCCGGGCGTCGCAGCTGCACCGCCACCGTGGTCCTGAATCTCGCCGGCGACTCCAGCCGGAACGTCGACGCTGGCGATGTCCCCGACCACCACATCGAGGTCGGCGAGGTCGGTGCTCGCGGCGTCGGGTTCGATCAAACCGGGTAACCCGCTCTGGCCAGCGGCCTGGAGCTCAATCCAGCGATGGACCTGGGAACCAAGGGCGGCAGCCGGCGAAGGACGTCGCGGAAGGGGGTTGACACTGAGCCAGTAGAACTGCCGTGGGCAGCGCCGGAACGAGACCAGTTCGGTGACCGACACCGTCGCTGGCGCCACTGGGCGCAGCGGTCGGAACTGCTCGTGGAACAGGGATTGCTGCTCCAAAGCCCCCGTCGTCGCCCCCGCGGGCAGGGGCGGGGGTGACGGGGGAACCGAAAACCGGGCTCGCCGGGCTCGCATCTGGCGGACCTGCGGATCGAGGTCGGGGGGCTCATGACGGAATCGCTCGGTCACCAGATCCGGCTGGCCGGCCACGAACTTGTAGAACTCCGAAGGCCCCTGCGGGGTCGAAGGTCCCGGGTACCACTGGGCGGCCGAGCACACCAGGTGCCAGCGAGCCCGGGTGCAAGCGACGTACAACAGTCGCCACTCCTCCTCTCGCGCCCGAAGCCGCACCGCACGATCGATGACGTCCCTGGTCGCCGTCCGCCAGTCGCCGAACCCGGGGTCTTCGTCGCAGAGCCACCAAGGCAAGGCGGTGGGCTTGCTCAAAGGATTGTCGCCCCCCCGCTCGTCGGGGAAGATGCGCGACCGGCCGGAGCCCGCCAGACCCGGGATCCACACGCAATCCCACTCGAGACCCTTGGCTTGGTGAATGGTGAGCACCACGGCCGCGTCTCTGTTGCCCGCGTGCGACACGGCCAGGTCCTCCTCGCTTTCGTCCAGAAGGCGGAGGTAGTCAAGGAAGGCGACGAGTCCCGGCACGCCCTCGACCGGTTGGAAACCCTGCGCCAGCTCCAGGAACCGCAACAGGTTGTCCCGGCCCCGCTCACCGACCGCCCCCCACAGGCCGACCCGCTCGGCCACCAACTCCGCCAGGTCGACCAGGGGCAGGCGCCGGGCGGCTGCGCCGAGATAGTCCCACTGGCTGCGAAAATGTTCCAGGTGAGCCCGCGCTTTGGGCGACAAGGCATCGACCGCGGCTAGGTCCTCGATGGCATCGATCAGGACGAAGGGCATCGAGACCGAATCGTCGGGGCGGCCCGCCTGCTGACGGCCGGACCCGTCGGCTTCCTCCGCTCGACCAGTCATCGCTGAGGCAGGCGCCGAGTCGGCATCGGGAGCTTGCTCGAGCATGTCGTCGAAGCTCAGCTGACGGGCGCCCCTGCCGGCCCCCGTTGCCACCCCTGCATTGGCGCCGGCGCCCGCTCCCCTGGCGACGCCGCCCGATCCCGCGGCCACGAACTCCCCACCCACGTTGGCTGCCCCCCGCCGACCTCGAGCCCCTCCACCCCGCCGGGTGGCGTGCCGGGCCAGGGCGGCCAGGTCCCGTTGGCCGATGCGGTAGCTCGGACCCTCCAGGATGCGGAGCAACGCCACCGACGAGGAACCGTCGGCCAGCAGCTCCAACCAGGCGACCAGGTCGACGACCTCGGGCCGGTCGAGCAGGCCGGACGACCCGATCACCTCGACCGGCACCGACGCCTCCTCGAGCGCATCGGCGATCGCCGGGATCAATCGGCGTTTGCGGCACAGCACAGCCCGCTGCGACCACGGCGGGCCAAGGTCTCTGATCTCGGCCGCGATCCCGGCCGCCTCCTCGGCGTCGTCGGCAGCCAGGAAACACTCCACCGTCGCCACCGGTGCCTCGGCTCGCGTGGTCAAGTCTTTGCGTAGTGCTTCGGTGACCTGTCCCTGGATACGGTTGGCCAGCTGCACGATCCGATCCCCGGACCGGCGGTTCTCGGTCAGCGCCTTCTCGGTCATTGGCGGAAAATGGCGTCCGAAATCCACCAGGTTGCGCAGGTGGGCACCCCGAAATGCGTAAATCGATTGCATGTCGTCGCCCACCGCGGTGATCACTGCGTCCGGCCCGTAGATCTGTTGCAAAAGAACCCGCTGAGCGACGTTGGTGTCCTGGTACTCGTCGAGCAGCACGACCGGCCGCTCGCCGGCCAGCGCCGAGGCCAGAGCCGGCTGGGCCGCCAGCAGCGCCACCGCCAGGCGGATCTGGTCGTCGAAATCGATCAGGTGCAAGCGACGCTTTTCGCGCTGGTAGGCGGCCACGATCTGGCACAGCTCCAGGCGGCTCTGGGCGGCCTCCCGGCTGCCCTTCCACCGGCCGTCGGCGACCATGACCCGGGCGTCGGCCTCCACCGCCTCCACCTCCACCAGGTGGTCGGCGCAGTGGGAGGCCAGGACGAGGGCGTCGTTGACGACCAAGCCCGGACGAAAGACCCGGCGCTTGTCGAAGCGAAACTCGTCGAACACCCCGAACAGCAACTGCCACGCCTCGGCCCGGTTGAGAAGCCGGGTCCGGGGGTGGAGGTCGAGTTCGAGAAGATGGTCGGCGACCAGGCCGGCGCCGAAACCGTGGTAGGTCGTCACCAGCACATCGGCACCCGCTCCGAGCCGCCCGTCGACGCGGTGTTTTAGCTCCGCGGCGGCTTTGTTGGTAAACGTCAGCCCGAGCACCTGGGACGGCGTCGCCAGGCCGCTCGCCACGAAGTGGGCGATGCGCTCCACCATCACGAGCGTCTTGCCAGCCCCCGCGCCGGCCACGATCCGCAGCGGCGCCGGATCGAACGTCACGGCATCGAACTGCTGGCTGGTGAGCACGACCGAGCCACCGCCGGCGGTCGAATCGGGGTTGTCTGTGGGCGGCGACATCACTCGCCGACCACCCGGCGGCCCTCGTCCTTCAACGGGCACAGCCGCTTGAACTCGCAGTATTCGCAGTCAGCTTCGACCGACGGCTCGAACTCCTCAGCCAGAATCCGCTGGGCAAGATCGAGAATTCGCATCTCCGTGCGCTGCTCGTGGTCGGCGCTGATCGGTTGGCTGACCACCGCGCCGCTGCGCAGATAGGAGAGTTGGAGCGAGACCGGCGGCCCGACGGCGGCGAGCACCGGGTCGCGGAGCGCCGCCAGGTGGTAGGTGGCCAGCTGAAGGTCCTCGGTAACCTCCTCTTGGCGGGGCACCTTGGCCCCGGTCTTGTAATCGATGATGGCCAGACCACCGTCGACTCGGTCGACACGGTCGATGTACCCCCGCACCCGGTGCCCACCGACGTCGATCTCGAAGGGATGCTCGACCGCCACCACATCCGGCCAGGACCCCCCCGCGGCCAGCCCCGCCTCGGCGTCCCACCAGGACTGGAGCATGCCGAAGACATCCCGCCGGGCCTGCTCGCGCATCGGTTGGTACGGGGCGATGGTCTCCGACCACTCCTCGTCCCACAGCGACCCCGCGAGTGCCTCTAATGCCGGCCAGCTGTAGTCCGGGCTGCGAGCCGGGTCGAGGAAGCCAGCCAGTGCGGCGTGCACCATCGTCCCGATGGACGCCGCCACCCCGCCGGGACCGCGCACGCCCAGCGTATAGCCATAGAAATAGCGCAGCGGGCAGTCGTCATAGGTCGTGAGCCGGCTCGCCGACAGGTCGAGGTGCCGGTCCCGGTAGACCGGTGCCACCCCCTCCGTCGGGAAAAACGGCGCCGATGGCATGCGAGAACCCAGGCTGGTGCCTGCCAAAACGGCGACCGGCGCCACCGCGTCGAGGGCAGGGGTCAACGGCTCCGGAACCAGATCGGCGACAAATCGGCTCACCACCTGTCCCGGCGCCGGCGCCGCGATGAGCGCCAGGCGAGATCGCGCACGCGAGGTGGCCAAGGTGAACAGCTGCCGCTCCCGCTGGAGGGCCCACTCACGTCGCGGCGCCAGCCCCGGCGCCCCCGCAGTGGTGGCCTCAGCGCCCCCAAGGATCGCGTCCAGGAGGGCGTCGTCGAAAAACCGAATGGCGCTCGGCAGGCGCGGCAGCTCCCCCTCCAGGCAACCGCAGACCACGACCGTGTCCCAGGAACGACCGGCGGCGGAACGGATCGTGCCCACCGTGACGGCGTCCTCCTCGCCGGCCGTCGCCGCTGGCAACCAGGGGTCGGGCTCGAGGTCCGGCCCTTGCGCCAATGCCAGCTCGTCGGCGATCCGCCAGCTCGGATCCTGCGCCGAGCGCTCGGCCAGCGCCGACAGATAGGCGCCCAACGCCGCCAAGGCCCGGCCGCCCAGAACATCGGGCCGCTCGGCATTCGGGTCGGGCACCAGTCGCCCCAGCACCCGGACCCACACCTCATGGGCCAGCGCAGTCGGGTCCTCTGACGACAACCGCGGCGCAATGTCGTGCTTCAGCGCGGCCAGCGCAGCCAGTCGGGGGTGCTCGTCGAGGGGAACACCCTCGTCCGCCGCCGCCCGCCGCAGACGCCGCAGGGCGCCCGGCGAGAAGTCAACCGCCGGGGAAACCAACAACCGGTCGAAGGCCTTGGCGTCACCGCCTGCCCACGCGAAGAAGTCAAGCAAGGCGCGCACCGCGGGCTCGGCACCGGGTGCGCCTGGCGCCGGGCGCGCCGGGATCGCGT
>JBOGGN010000097.1:0-9685 GCA_050744165.1 Acidimicrobiales bacterium
GCCATCTGCAGCTGGGCCGGCTCATCTACGTCTACGACGACAACCACATCACCATCGACGGGCCTACCGAGCTTTCCCTGACCGACGACCCCCGCAAGCGCTTTGAGGCCTACGGGTGGCACGTCGAGGACCTCGGCGAGGTGGCCAACGATCTCGACGCCCTCGAACGAGGCCTGCGCGGTGCCATGGCGGTGGAGGACCGGCCATCGATGCTCATCTTGCGCAGCCACATCGGCTGGCCGTCGCCCCACAAGACCGACACGTCGGCGGCCCACGGTTCACCCCTCGGCGCCGACGAGGTGCGGGCCACCAAGGAGATCCTGGGCCTGCCGCCCGACGAGACCTTCTACGTGCCCGACCAAGTACTCGACTTCTACCGCCAGTGCATCCCCCGGGGCCAGGCCCTTCGCGCCGAATGGGAGAAGCGCCTGGCATCGTGGGACGGCGACCGCGACGCTTGGGACGCGGCCTGGGCCGGACGTGGCATCAAGGGCTGGGAGGCGAAGCTGCCCACGTGGCAGGCGGGCGAGAATCTGGCCACCCGCCAGGCCCTGAAGTCGTGCCTCAACGCCACCTTGGATCTGGTGCCGGGACTCCTGGCCGGAGGGGCCGACCTCACTGGCAACACCGGCACCGCGCTGGACCATGCCGAACTCCAAAGCGCCGAGCACCCCGGCGGCCGCCAGATCGCCTTCGGTGTCCGTGAGCACGCCATGGGTGGGGCGATGAACGGCATGGCCCTGCACAGGGGGGTGCTCCCGGTCGGGGGGACGTTCTTCATCTTCAGCGACTACATGCGCGGCGCGGTGCGCCTGGCGGCGCTTTCGGAGGCCAAGGTCATCTTCAGCTGGACCCACGACTCGGTGGGCCTCGGGGAGGACGGTCCCACCCACCAACCCATCGAGCACCTGGCCGCCATGCGGGCCATGCCCCAGCTGCGGGTGATCCGTCCGGCCGACGCCAACGAGTGCGCCCACGCCTTGCGCATCGCGGTGGACAGCGACGGGCCGACCGCACTCATTCTCAGCCGCCAGGCGATCCCGGTGCTTGAGGGCACCGCCGACCGCTACAACGACATGCTGAAGGGCGGTTATGTCCTGGTGTCGGGGGGTGACGACCCCGACGTGGTGCTGATCGGGACCGGAAGCGAAGTCTCAGTCTGCCTGGAGGCGGCCAAGCTGCTGGCCGCCGACGACATCGAGGCCCGAGTGGTATCGCTGCCGTGCTGGGAGCTGTTCGAGCTCCAGGACGAGGACTACCAGGCCCAGGTGCTCGGCTACGAGGCCCCCGTGTTGTCCGTCGAGGCGGCGGCGTCGCTCGGCTGGTCGCAGTGGGCCGACGATTCGGTCGCCATCGACCATTTCGGAGCGTCGGCGCCCGGCGCCAAGGTGCTGGCCGAGTTCGGCTTCACCGGCCAGAACGTCGCCGAGCGGGCACGCCAGCTGCTCGACAGCATGGACGCCATGGAGTTGGAGTTGGAATTCGACCTCGACGACGAGGACGAAGAGTTGGCGGTCGTCGAGCTCGACGGCACCGACCTGGAAGACCCGGACTTGGACGATTCAGACGAGGACGATTCGGAGGAGGATGACGTGGAATGACCAGCACCCGCCTGCACCAACTCTTCGCGCAGCAGGGGCAGAGCCCCTGGATCGACAACATGAAGCGCAGCTACCTGACGACGGGGCGGTTGCAGGAGATGGCCGCTGACGGCATCCGGGGCGTGACGTCCAACCCCACCATCTTCCAGAAGGCGATCGAGGGGTCGGCCGACTACGACGACGAGTTTCGGGAGGTCATCGCCCGCGACAACGTCGAGGACGCCTATTGGGACCTCGTGGTCAATGACGTGTCCGGCGGGTGCCAGGTGCTCCGGGGGCTGTACGACGAGAGCGGGGGCGCCGACGGGTTCGTATCCATCGAGGTGTCCCCCTCCCTGGCCCGCAACACCGAGATCACCATCAGGGACGCTCGCTACCTGCACGAGCGCATCAACCTGCCCAACGTGATGGTGAAGATCCCCGCCACCGGGGAAGGTGTTCCCGCCATCGAGCAGATGATCAGCGAGGGCCGCAACATCAACGTCACCTTGATCTTCGCGATCGGCCGTTACGAGCAGGTTATGGAGGCCTATCTGAGTGGGCTGGAGCGCTTCGTCGAGGGCGGCGGCGACCCGGCCCAGGTCCACAGCGTGGCCTCGTTCTTCGTCAGCCGGGTGGACACCGAGGTGGACCGCCGGCTCGACAAGATCGGCTCCCCCGAGGCGCTTGCGCTTCGGGGCAAGGCGGCCGTGGCGCAGGCCAAGGTGGCGTACCAGGACTTCGGGAAGGTGTTCTCCGGTGACCGCTGGGCCGCTTTGAGGGCTCGCGGCGCCCACCGGCAGCGGCCGCTGTGGGCCTCCACGTCGACGAAGAACCCGGCCTACCCGGACCTGTTGTACGTGGACAGCCTGATCGGCCCACACACCGTCAACACCATGCCTGATGCCACCGTCGCCGCCTTCATGGACCACGGCACCGTGGCTCGCACCATCGACCAGGACGTGGACCAGGCCAAGTCCGATCTGGAGGCGCTGGAAAAGGTTGGCATCGACATGTGCGCGGTGGCCCAGCAACTGGAAGACGAAGGGGTAGCCAACTTCCTCAAAAGCTTCGACGAGTTGCAGCAGGCACTTACTGACAAGGCGGCCGACCTTCAGGCTTCGGCCTGAGACGGTGACCACCACCGAGCCGCCGGTGGCGGCGGGGCGCGGGTCGTGGATCAACACCGCCCTGCCCTCGACGGCCGCCGAGGCGATCGCCAACCCGTTGGCCGCGGGCCTGGACGAGGGCCGGCGGGCGCCGCCCGCGGTGCTCGTCATCTTCGGCGCCTCCGGTGACCTGACCGCCCGCAAGCTGATCCCCGCGGTGGCGTCGCTCGCCCGGCGGCGCCTCCTGCCCTCGGCCTTCTCGGTGGTCGGGGTGGCGCGCAGCCACATGAGCGACGACGAGTTCCGGACCAAGATGCTGGCCGCGGTTCCCGACGGTGGGCGGGGGTGGGAAGAGCTGGTCAAAGGCTTCCGCTACGTCGCCGGCGACTATGGCGGGGCCGACACCATGGAGCGGCTCAAGGCCGTCCTCGAGGACCTCGACGCCAACCGGGGTACGGCTGGCAACCGGCTGTTCTACCTGGCCACGGTGCCGGCCGTCTTCGAGCCCGCGGCCGACGCCCTCGGCGCTTCGGGCCTGGCCCGTCCCGCGGGGCCGGCGGCGTTCGCACGGCTCATCATCGAGAAGCCCTTCGGGCGGGACCTGGCCACCGCCCTCCAGTTGGACTCCGCCTTGCACCGCAGCTTCGAGGAACCGCAGATCTACCGGATCGACCATTACCTGGGCAAGGAGACGGTCCAGAACGTCCTGGCGCTGCGCTTCGCCAACGCCATCTTCGAGCCGATTTGGGACCGCCGCTACGTGGACCACGTGCAGATCACCGTGGCCGAGGCGCTGGGCGTGGAGCACCGAGGCGGCTTCTACGAGACCGCCGGGGCGTTGCGCGACATCGTGCAGAACCACGTCATGCAGGTGCTGTCCCTCACCTTGATGGAGCCTCCGGCGACGATCGACGCCCAGGGCATCCGCGACGAGAAGGTCAAAGCCCTACGGGCGGTCAAGGTGCTCTCGGCCGATCAGGTCGCCTCCGACGTCGTTCGCGCCCAGTACGAGGCCGGCTGGTCTGGCGGTCAGGCGGTGCCTGGCTACCGCGAGGAGGAGGGGGTGGCCCCCGACAGCCGCACCGAGACCTACGTGGCCATGCGCCTGGAGGTAGACAACTGGCGCTGGGCCGGGGTGCCCATCTACATCCGCACCGGCAAGCGGCTGCCGAAACGGGTGACGGAGGTGGCGCTGCAGTTTCAGCGGGTGCCGCACCTGCCGTTCCTCGCCCGCCACTCCCGGGATCTCCACCCCAACGTGCTGGTCTTGCGCATCCAACCCGACGAGGGCATCAGCCTGCGCTTCGGGGCCAAGGTGCCCGGCCAGGCCTTCGAGGTCCGCGACGTGCTCATGGACTTTTCCTACGGGGCTGCCTTCTTGGAGGAGGCGCCCGACGCCTACGAGCGGCTGATCCTCGACGCCATGATCGGCGACCCGACCCTGTTCATCCGCAGCGACGAGGTGCTGCAGGCGTGGCAGATCGCCGACCCCATCCTGGGGGCCTGGGGGGCTTCCCCTGCTCCACTGGCTCGATACGCGGCCGGGACTTGGGGGCCGAAGCAAGGCGACCAACTGCTGGCCCGTGAGGGGCGGCGGTGGCGGACGCCGTAGGAAGTCGCGGACCCGGTGATGAGCGTGGCGAAAATGGTTAGAACGATGCCCGCTTCCGAACCCCCATGGGCCCCAACCGGGCAGGAGCTTAACTTTGGTTAACGAGCGGCCCGGTCCCGAACCAGGACGGGCCCGATCCGGGCACAAACCTAACCAGTTTCTGAAACAATGAGCGCCGCGGTCATGCCGACCCGCGGCGACATCGGCCACTTCGGCTCCTTCGAGCTCGCGAGGCGCCTCGCATGGCCGACGCGATAGCGCTCACCCGCTGGTCCGACACCAACGTCCGCTTGGGGACTGTCGTCGACACCATGGCCCAACTGCGGCGCAGCGTGGCCCGCACCGCCTCCCGGACGTGGGTCATGACGCTGGTCGCGGTGGCCACCAACGACGACGAGGCCTACCAGGCAACGCAGATCCTGCGCTCGCTCGGCGCCCACCACCCGGCCCGCTTGGTGGTGGTACACCCGCAGACTGACCCCGACGGCGAGGGTGGCGGGCCCGGGATCGACGCCAGCGTCACGATTTACGGCGCTGAGGTGGACGGACACCCACTGACCTTTGACGAAGTGGGGCTGTGGGTCCGGGGCGATGCCGCCCGCCACCTCGATTCCATCGTGGAGCCCTTTACCCTGTCCGACCTCCCGGTCGTGGTCTGGTACCCGGCCAGCCTGCCGGCGGTGTCGGAACCGTTGCTCTCCCTAGCTACCTCGGTCTTGGTAGACACCCGCGACGCACGCGATGTCGCCGGCTTGATCGCCCTCGCCGGCCGCCGGGCGGTGGTCGACCTGTCGTGGATGCGGCTGCGGCCTTGGCGGGAGATGGTGGCCACCCTGTTCGACACCCCGACCTTCCGGCCTCTGGCCCGCCAGGTGACCTCGGCGCGCGTCGAAGGCAAGGGCGGCCCGCGACGACTCCTGGCCGGCTGGCTGGCCTCCCGGCTCAACCTCAACAAGCAACAGTTGGAACTCGAGGACGCCCGCCACGCCCGCATCGTGCTGCGAGTTGGCCACACCGCCACCTTCGAGGTCGCCCGGGAGGACTCCGCCCGGCTGGTCCGGGCCACCGCCAGCATCGAGGGCGGCTCAAACTACCAGGAGGTGTTGCCGCTGCCCGACGACTCACTGGCGTGGTCGCTGGCTGAGGCTCTCACCCACCTGGAGCGCGATCGAGTGTGGCAGCAGGCGCTAGCGGCAGGGGTGGCCGCCGACGCCTGGCAATAGCCGGGCGCCAGTAGGCAGCCAGTTCCGCCAACGGTTCGGAGGGCGAAGCGGCCGCCCGTTAACCTTCGTGCGATGAACGGCGAGTTGTGCGTGGTCGACGACGTGGCGGCGGCGTTCGCGGACCACGTTGTCGCAGCCTTCCAGGGCCGCCCCGACGAGGAGTTCACGATCGCCGTTTCTGGTGGCGGCACCGCCAGAGCCTGTTACGAGCGCCTCGCTGTCGTTGGCGCGGAAACCATCGACTGGTGGTTGGTCAACGTGGTGTGGGGCGACGAACGCTGCGTGCCCCCCGACGATCCCGATTCCAACCAATTGCTCGTCCGCCAGGCCCTGCTCGAGCCTGTGGGGGCGGCCAACGCGGTGCTCCCGATGCGCTGCGAGGAGGGGCCCGACGCGTACCAGCTTCGGTTCGGGGAAATGGGCCGCATCGACGTCGTCCACCTGGGTATGGGTCCCGACGGCCACACGGCGTCGCTCTTCCCCAACTCGGCCGCCCTCAACTCAGAGCCAGGCGTCCTGGTGGCCATGAACGAGGACCCCGCAGGCCGCAACCCCCACCGGCGTATGACACTCACCTACGAGGGGATCGCCCGGGGTCGCCTGATCATCTTCACCGTTTCGGGCGAATCCAAGCGAGAAGCCATGCAGGCGGTCTTCGACGGCGCCGACCTACCGGCGGCCGCGGTGAGGGCCGACAAGATCATCTGGCTGGTGGACCCCGCGGCTGCCCCCCGGGGAGTGGCCTGACACTGTGCACTGCCCGCGCGGCGATTGTTAGCCGCGTCGGGCAGGCGAGGGCACCGCGGCCCCAGGCGCCGCCGGGTCGGCCCCGGTTCAGGGCGGACCGGCGGCGGGGGTTGGGGGCTCAGCCCTCCCGCGGGAGCGGGATCGACGACGGTGAGAACGACGGCGGTGAGAACGACGGGCTGGCGGGTCGCAGCGTGGCGCTGACATAACCAGCCTTTGACGTCGTGTCCGTCGTCCCGGGCGGGGTCGTGGTGACGGTAGCCGGCGTGGCCCCTGGCGGTGGCGCCATTCCGGCCCCCGGCAGCCCCGAAATGGTCCGATTCAGCGACTCCCGCAGCTTCGTCAAGGCCCCCACCGCCTCGTTGCGCTCGCCCTCGAGACGCTGTAAGTCGAACTGCAACACCGCCTGGCGCTCGTGCAGTTGAGCGAGAATCCGGTCCCGGTCTGTCTCGGCAGCCGCGACCAGCGCCTTGGCTCGCTCGGCAGCTTCGGCCTCACAGCGCGTGGTGCGCGCTTCGGCTTCGCCGAGAAGGCGGCTCGCGGCCTCGGCACCGCGAGACTCGGCCTGGCGCACGATGGCTGCGGCCTGCTCAGCGGCTCCGGCGATAAACGCCTCCATCTCCGCCTTGCGGCCCTCGGCGGCGTGCACCAGGTCGGAGGCTTCCTGTCGAGCCCGACCGAGGATCGAGACCGCCTCGGCATCGGCGTCGGCTCTAAGGGTCTGCGCGCCCTCCTCGGCCAAAAGGAGGATGGCCGAGACCCGGTCCCCCAATGCCTCGATGGTTCGCGGCGGCCCGTCTTGGTGTTGGCGCTCCATCTGCGCCGCCCGGGCCCGAAGGACTACGACCTCCTCCCGCAGGTGGTTGTTCTCGAACTCCGCCGCCTCCATCCGCTGGGTGGCGTTGGCCAGCCACTCCCGCAGCGTGTCCACGTACTCGTCCACGTGGGCTCGGTCGTAACCCCGCACTGTCACCGCGAACTGGGGTTCCAGCTCGGTGGTGGTCGTCATCGATACCTCCATTGCTCGTCGCCACAGCGACGAGCCGAGGTACGACTACCGTCGCCGACTCCGCCACCGGTAAAGATACCTTGCCTGTCAAGGTGCGTCGACATCAGGTGAGCACGAGGTCGCCCTGCAGCCGCGTGCCGCCGCCGACATGGTGCGAGAATGACGCCGTGTCTCGGGTGACGAGCAAGGCGTGGTTCGGTCCCAAGAAGTACCTCGGCTGGGGATGGGCACCGAGTGGGTGGGAAGGCTGGGCGGCGACAGCGTTGTTCGTGGTGCTGGCAATTGGCGCCCTGAGCGCGTTGCGCGGCGCCGCCAAGTACATCGTTTTTGTGGCGATCCTGGCCGTCTTCGGTGTGGTGCTGGTCCTGACGGGTGACCCGCCGGGCGGTCCTCGCTCCTAAACAAGCAGTCACTGGCCCGTCCCGGTCTGCCATGATTCGGCCGGACTTCGGAAGGGGAGGCGGGCCATGCGAATCTGGCTCCGGGGTGCGCTGGCAGCGACGGCTGCACTTGGTCTGGTGGCAGCGGGATTGGGTGCCACGGGCGTGGCGGCCCAAGCGACGCCGCTCTCCTATGTTGCCCTTGGAGACTCCTACACGGCGGCCCCGTTGGTGCCGCCGCTTGCCGCCCGCGCTCCCCTCGACTGCCTTCAATCGGCCAGCAACTACCCCCATCTGACGGCGCGAGCACTCGGGCTGTCGCTCGTCGACCGAAGCTGCACTAGTGCCGACACCGCCGACATGACCACGGCCCAGTACCTCGACCAGCCGCCCCAGTTCAAAGCCCTCCAGCCGACAACCGCGGTGGTGACCATCGGGATCGGTGGCAACGACAACGACTTGTTCGTCGGCGCTCTTACCTCCTGCGGCGCCCTCGACGCCGCCGACTTCCTCAACATCGGATCTCCCTGCCAGGCGGTGTTCGGCAACCACTTCGCGCAAGAGATCACTGCCGACGGCCCCGCTCTCAAGGCCGCCTTCGTTGCCATCCACACCCGCTCGCCCCTGGCGAGAGTGTTGGTCATCGGCTACCCCGACATCCTCCCCCAACACGGCAACTGCTACCCACTGATCCCCCTGACGACCGCGGACACCGCGTACCTGAACAGCGTCGAAATGACCCTCAACGCAGAACTGAGCACCGAGGCGGCGGCTGCCGGTGCCACGTACGTGGACACCTTCAGCGGCAGCCTGGGCCACGACGCCTGCAAGGCGGAAGGGGTCCGGTGGATCGAGCCAATCATCCCCGGCACCTTGGCGTTCCCCGTCCACCCCAACGCCAACGGCGAAGCCCACGACGCCACCGTCGTCGAAGCCGCCATCGGAGCCGCCGGGTTGTAGCCGTCCACGGCGCCACGGTTGTCACGGAGCCGACAGCGCCCGCAACCCGGACCGATACCCGGACAGGGTCGCCTAGTGTGGGCCAGTGGCCGCCAACGACCTGCTCGCCCTCTTGTTGCCCGAGTTGGTCGCAGAGGCAGGCCGGGCCCGGGACCGGACCTGGGGGCGGCGAATCACCTACTCGCCCAAGGTGTTCATCCCCCTCACGATGCTGTGCCGGGATCGCTGCGGGTACTGCACCTTCGCGAAAGCCCCTGCCCGGCTGACCTCCCCCTACTTGACGCCCGAGGAGGTCCTCGACATCGCCCGAGCGGGAGCCGATGCCGGTTGCGCCGAGGCCCTCTTCACCCTGGGCGAGGCACCCGAGGACCGCTACCCCTCGGCCGCCACGTGGCTGGCCGAACGCGGGTACCGATCGACCGTCGATTACCTGGTCGCAGCGTGCCGGCTGGTCGTCGAGGAGACCGGCCTGCTCCCCCACGCCAACGCCGGGGCGCTGAGCGAAGCCGACCTGGCCGCCCTCCGGGGGGTATCCGCCTCCCAAGGGATGATGGTCGAGTCCCTGCGGTCCGACCTCGAGTGCCACCGCGGCGCGCCGGACAAAACACCCGAGCGCCGGCTGGCCACCCTTGATGCTGCCGGCCGCCTGCAGATCCCCTTCACCACCGGCATCCTGGTCGGCATCGGCGAGACCCGGGCCGACCGCATCGCCGCCCTCGAAGCCATCGCCGAGTCGCATCGCCGCCACGGCCACGTCCAAGAGGTCATCGTCCAGAACTTCCTCCCCAAGCCCGGCACCGCCATGGCTCGACGCGACCCGTGCTCTGTAGAAGAGCTCTGCTGGACCATCGCGGCGGCGCGCCTCCTCCTGCCTAGCGACGTGCACGTCCAGGCGCCCCCGAACCTCTCGGAGGATCTCGGCCCCCTCCTCGGAGCCGGGATCGACGACTGGGGAGGCGTCTCCCCCGTAACGAAGGACCACGTGAACCCCGAGCGCGCGTGGCCGACGCACGACGCCCTGCGATCAGCGACCGAGTCCTCGGGCCACGCCCTCGCAGCGCGCCT
>JBOGGN010000098.1:0-3522 GCA_050744165.1 Acidimicrobiales bacterium
TCCTCTGGCCCCGGCCCGGGATACTCCTGGCCGACGCTATTGGCGTGATCATCTATTCCCCGGCGCTGGCGAACCAGTACCGGCGGGGACTTCATGATCGAGTCGCGGGGACTGTCGTCGTGCGGTCTTCCAACTGATCGTTCTACGACATCCACAAGATGGGATCGGCGTCGCGCAACGATCCTCCGCTCACGTGTTCCAGACCAACCGGCTGGCCCGGTGGCCTTGACGGCCCGCATTAGGTAAGTCTACGCTTACCGTTCGTGACATCTTACGGAATGGATGACCGATGAGTAGCAATGGCCAGGCAAGCGGAGTCAGCCCGATCCCGGATGATTACGGGCGAATCAACGCCGCCCTAGTAGTGGATGGGGCGGCACGAGCGATCGAGTTTTACGGCGAGGTCTTCGGGGCGGTCGAGCGTTCGCGGATCCCGGGGCCAGGCGGCTCGATCCTCCATGCCGAGCTGGTGGTAGGCGACTCCATTGTCATGCTGGAGGACGCGTCGAAGATGATGGGGACCCAGGTACCACCGCGAGAGGGGCTGGCCGGGTCCCCCACCTACCATTATGTGTACGTCGAGGACGTGGACCGCGCCGTCGAGCGGGCGGTGGGCCTCGGGGCGACCCTCAAGCGGCCGGTCATCGACCAGTTCTACGGCGATCGTGACGGCTTCCTCATCGACCCCTTCGGCCACAGCTGGGTCGTCGCCTCGCACCGGGAGGACGTGACGCCCGAGGAGATGGAGCGGCGCCTGGCAGCCATGATGGGGCAAACCTGAACAGTGAGCCCGGCCCCGGCCGGATGCTGGCCAGCTGGTTGATGCCGGACGGCCGCCCCGATTAAGGGGCGCCGTCGAACAGGGAGGCGTAGCGGTTGAGGTAGAGGGGCCAGCCCTGATCGTCGGCGATTCCCTGGCGCAGCGACGGCCAGCCCGCGCCGTGGCGGTCGAGATGGCGGTGCTCGAGCTCGAGGCGGGTCCGCTGCGCCGACTCGGCGACGAAGCGAACCTCGACCTCGCTGGTGTGGTCGGGGTCCCTCTCCAGCTGCCAGGTGGGCCCGATGTCCCAGCTGAAGATCACCCTAGTGGGAGGCTCGTAGGCGAGGATGCGGGCCCAGCGGCACTCGCTGCCGTCGACGCCGCGGTCGAAGATGGCGCCGCCGACGGTGGGCTCGAACACGGTGTCTTCGATCGGCACTCCGAGCAAGTTGTGCTCGCGTGGCTTGAAGTCACCGAAGCGGGCGGTGAAGACGGTGAAGGCGTCCTCGATCGACACGGGCACGACGACCTGGCGACGCACCACGGGATCGGGTTCGATCACTGCTCGTCGTCCGTCGTCGTAGCGGGTCCCAGCTGCGTCACGGCATCCGCATAGCCAGCCAGCGCTCGACTCCAGAAGGTATCGAGCTGGTCCCGGAAGGCCGCCACCGCCACCGGGTTGAGACGGTACACATGGCGGGTGCCGATCACGTCGTCGGTCACCAGGCCGGCGGTCTTCAGCACCCGCAGGTGTTGCGAAACCGCCGGCCGGCTGATCGGGAGCCCTGCGGCCAGCTCACCAACGGCGCGGGGTTGCTCGGCCAATTGCATGCAGATGGCACGTCGTGACGGTTCGGCGAACAGTTCCCAGACATCGCCATCCACGCCGTCAGCGTCCACGAACCGTAAGTTACCACGAACCGATGGGTGTCCGGTGCCCGGGCTACGCCTGGTCGGAGACGGCCTGGCGGGGCGCCGTCCGGCGGATGGTGATGTCACCGAAGGAGGTGCGGGCCCGCACGTCGACCGAGTCGGCGTCGGCACCGGGACGGATGGCGCGGTCGAGGTCGTTGCGGACCTCGCCGTAGCTCGTGTCGAGATCCAGCCACGCGGCCAGGCCGTCAAGGATGCCAATGTCGATGACGCCGCACGCGGTGTGGGCGGACACCGAGCCCCCGGTCACCTCACCGATGCGGACATCGCCGTTGGCAGTCTTGGCGGCGACTGTGCCCGCCGTCCGTTCGACGGAGATCTTCCCGTTGGCAGCGCTCACGGTGACATCCCCGGTGACGTCACCGATCCAGGTATCGCCGTTGGCGTTCTTGACCGCCAAGGCGCCCTCGGCCCGGTTAATGCGCACGGCACCGGAACCGGTCTTGATGTCCACCCGGCCGGTGGACCGGCCCAGGGCGATGTCCCCCATGCCGGTGTGGAGCTCGACGGGGGCGCCAGCCTGATCGACCTCTATATCGCCCATGCCGACCTTCAATAAGCAGTCCTCAAGGCGCCCGGAGGTGTGGATGGTGCCCATGCCGGTGTTGCCATGGAGACGGGACCCGGCTGGGACCTCGATGTCGACGTCGATCGATTCGAGGCCCCCGCGGAAGCTGAATGCCTTCCACCGGCGGGGTGACTTCACGAGAAGCATGCCGTCGCTGAACTCCACCCGGGTCTGTTCGGCCGCCTCGACGTGCGACTTCTTGCGGCTGTCGGTGGGGCGGACGTCGACGACGGTGTCACCTCGGTCGGTGGCGGAAATGCGGACGGTGGCGACGTTGAGCTCCAGGCTCAAGGTGACCGGGCCGGACGTGTCGTAGGTCGGCATGACTGATTGCTCCTGTCGTGGGTTGTGGTGGTTGTGGTGGTTGTGGTGGTCGCGCGGGGCGTTAACGGGCCCAGCCGGTGTAGCGCTGGGACCCCTTGGCGCCCCACCGCTCGGAGCGACGACTCGGCTCGGGACGCTGCAGCGCCGCCTTGGCCGCCCGCACCAGCCACGAGTTGACCGAGACTCCCTCGGCCGCCGCGTCCTGCTCGATCCGGCCCTTGAGCTGTTCGGGCAGACGGAGGTTGATGCGGGCCATCCCGCCCTCCTCGGCGTCTTCGGCGCCTGCCGGATTGGAGGCGTCGGGTCCAAGTGCCGATGGGGTCACCCGCAGCGTTGACGCCTGCGGGCGGGTGGCCGGCAGCTCGTCGGCGCCCTCAGCGCCGCCCACGCCGACCGGGCCGCCGGCGGCGCTGCCATCAGCTGGGGGCGGGGTGACGACAAACTCCAGATCGCGGCCCCGCACGCGGAGTTCGACCGAACCCGGCGCCAGCTCGCAGGTGATCTGCTCCGCGGCTGCACCCAGGACGTCTTGCATGGTCAGCCGGATGGCGGGTTCGAGAGACGCCACGAGGCGCTCCGCCAGTGCCCATCCTTCATCGCCGCCCGCTTCGGCGGCTACCTCCAGCTGTCGCTGGACGCTCTCCACATATGGCTGCAGGTTCATGGCACCATCGTAGCACACGTTTGGCACCATGTCCAGACGTAGTGATGCCATAGTGATGCCACATTTTCCCAACGTGTGCCATATCGGCCAGCCCATCAGCTCGGCGTCGGGCACGAAGCGCACCGGCACAAAGCGCATCTGCCCGAGAAATGAGGTGGAATATCCCGCATTCGCTGCCTTGACGATCCTTTGTGCTCGCATCTACGGTCCCAAGGGTGACCAGCTACACCATCGGCCGAGCTGCCGAGTTGCTCGGGGTAAGCCCCGACACCG
>JBOGGN010000099.1:0-6591 GCA_050744165.1 Acidimicrobiales bacterium
GCCTCGCCCATTGGTGGGGATGCTACGGGCGACCGGACCCCAGCCGCCGATGAGTTCCCCTACAGGTGCCGGGTGGGCCGATCCCCCAGCAGTTCCAGGGCATGAGGCAGGATGTCGAGCACCGCTCCGAGGCATTCGACGGCTCCTTTGGGCGAGCCGGGGGTGTTGAGGATGATCGCCTGCCCCCGGATGCCGGCCACGCCGCGCGACAGCCGCCCCAGCTTCGGGTTGACCTGGCGCATGGCCTCGGCCAGGCCGGGGGCGTCGCGCTCAAGGATCTCCTTGGTGCCTTCCGGGGTCTGGTCACGGGGAGCGAAACCCGTGCCGCCGGTCGTCACCACCACCCCTGCGAAGCCGGCGGCCATCCGTGACAGGGCTCCCGCCACTGACACCACCCCGTCGGCCACCACGTCCCTACTGACCACCTCGAACCCATTCGCCTCCAGGAGTTCCACCAGCGCCTGCCCGGAGCGGTCCTCTCGGGTCCCGTGCATCACCCCGTCGGAAACGGTGAGCACCTTGGCATGGAGCATGGCCGGCGCGGGCGCGGCGTCCGAGCCCTCAGGACCGTCGGGGTGCGGCACAACCAGAACCTACCCGCCGCACCCCCGAAGCATGAGCAGGTACATCCCATCGGTCCCGACCGTCTGCGGCAACAGGCGCGCTCCGCGGCCGATGCGCTCCCACGCCGACCCGACGGGCGGGTCGATCGCTGCGGCCGACGGCGCGGTGTCCGCCAACCACTGGTCGATCTCAACGGTCTCCGCCGTGGTCAGGGTGCACACGCTGTAGGCCACCAGCCCACCAGGGCGCACCAAGGCCAGCGCCTGAGCGAGGAGACGGCGCTGGAGCCCCGCCAATCGGGCCACGTCGGCCGGCTGGATCCGCCAGCGGGCATCCGGCCGGCGCCGCAGCACCCCCAGTCCGCTGCACGGCGCGTCCACCAACACCCGGTCGAAGGAGCCACTGGGGAACGGCGGTCGGGTGGCGTCGCACACCACGGTGGCCACGTTGTCCAGTTCCAATCGGGTGATGTTGCCCGTCATCATCGCCGCACGCTGCCGGTCCCGGTCGCCGGCGACGACCAGCGCCGGTCGGCTGTCGCCCGCTCCCGACGATTCATGGCCCCGGGCCAGGTAGGTGGCCTTGCCGCCGGGCGCGGCGCACAGGTCCGCCACCCGCTCGCCCGCTAGTCCGACCGCCGAGACACCGCCGGCCACCCCAAATACGCCGACCCCGTCGGCCACGCCGACCCCGCCCACCAGAGGCGTGCTTGCCAATCCAACGGCCCCGACCGCCTCGCCCACCCACTGGCTGGCCAGGTCCTGCACGTACCCGTCGGGTCGGACGGTCACCGAGGCCGCAACGTTCATCTGGGCCAAAGCCGCCAGTGCCTCGGCACGGCCAATGGCTGCCGAAACGAGGTCGACGATCCAATCGGGATAGCTGAGCCGCACCCCCTCTGACGGCCAGGCAACCCCGGCCGTGACGTCGTCGGCCACCCGCCGCAGCACGGCGTTCACCAGGCCGCGGGCCGGCCCGGTCACCTCGGACACAGTGGCCGACACCCCGGCATGAGGCGGCGTACCGAGGAACGCCAGCTGGTAGGCGCCTAGTCGCAGCGCCGCCCGGACCTCGGACTCGACCGACCGCCGCAGATGGCGGTCGACCAGCCAGTCGCACGCTCGCCGCATCCGCACCGTGCCGTACACCAACTCGGTGACGAACGCCCGGTCCCGCTCCACCAACGTGCTCGCCGAGAGCAGTTCGGGGACCACCACGTTGGCCCGGGCGCCCTCCCCGTCCAGCCGGACCAGGGCCCCCAAGGCCAGCGACCGGGCAGTGGCCGGCCGGACCTTCTGCCCGCGTACCGGCGGCCGGGGGGGTGTCGCTCGAACCGCTCGCCCGGCGCGACCCGTGGGCGTCACTCGAACCGCTCGCCCGGCGCCACGTGGGCCCCGTTGACCCAGGCGGTAGCGGCCATGGCGGAACGCCCTTCGGGCTGAACCTCGGCTAGGGACAGCCGGCCGTCCCCGGTGGCGACGGTCACGCCGTTGCGCGAGATGACCAGCGACCCGGGGGCTTCCCCGGTCGCCTCATCCCACGGGGACGCAGTCCGCACGATCCCGAGCCGCCGCCCCCGAAAGGTCGTCCACGCCCGCCCGACGCGCACCACCCGGTGCAACTGGACCGCGGGTTGGGTCCAGTCCAGGTGCAGCTCGCCGGGGTCGATCTTGGCGGCATAGGTAGCCTCGCCCTCCTGCGGGCAGCCCGGCGCCAGCCCCGCCGCCAGCTGAGTGAGCAGGAGATCGGTCCCCGCCGCCGTGAGCGCCTCCCGCAGCTCCCCCGCCGTCTCGTCGTCGCCTATGGCGACCTCTCGGCGGCCCAAAACCGGACCGGTGTCCAGGCCCTCCTCCAACTCCATCAGGCACACGCCGGTCTCGGTGTCCCCGGCCAAAATGGCCCGCTCCACCGGCGCCGCTCCCCGCCACCGGGGCAGCAACGAGAAGTGCACATTGACCATGGGCACCGCGGCCAGCACCGCCGGCTTCACCAGACGCCCGTAGGCAACCACCACTCCCAGCTCGGCCCCCGACCCGATGACCTCCTCCGCCCGGTGGGCAACCAACGGCCCCAGCCCAAGCTCCGCAGCGGCGGCCTTCACGGGGCTCGGCAACAGCTCGGCGCCTCGCCCCCGCCGCTTGTCCGGCCGCGTCACGACCGCCACGATCTCGTAACCCGCCCTGACCAGCGCCCGCAGCACGGTGGCGGCCGGCTCCGGTGTCCCCAGAAACGCCAGCCGTCGAGGCCGCAGCCCCGCCAACCGGCTCTCCGTTGCGCTCACCGCAAAGGCGCCGCTCAGAGCTCCCAACCGTCACGGGCGCGTCCCCGCCCGCCCACCCGGGCCATGAACCCTGGCCGCTCGCCCTCGAAGTCCCGCCGCCGCAACTCCTTCATGGCCGCCTTGCGCTGGTCCTTGTCGAGCATCTCCAGCAGCAGCTTGCCGTCCAGGTGGTCCAACTCGTGCTGGAACAGCCGGGCCAAGACCTCGTCGGCCTCGATCGACACCTCCCGCCCGTCGAGGTCGTAGCCGGTCAGGTGGACCTCCTTGGGGCGCACGATCGGGAAGTACAAGCCTGGAAGCGACAGGCAGCCCTCGTCGTACTCCCACTCGCCCCGGGTGTCGCTGATCGTCGGGTTGACCAGCACGTGGGAGTCTTCATCCTCGCCCATCTGGTACACGAACAAACGCTGCTGCACCCCCACCTGGGGTGCCGCCAAACCCAGCCCGGACACCCCCCGCAAGGTGGCCAGCATGTCCTCCGACAGCTTCACCACCCGGCCGTCGATGTCGGTGAGCTCGCTGGCGCGCTGCTTCAGCACCGGGTCCCCAAACAGACGGATGCGGTACGCCGCCATAAGCCACAGGGTACCTTGACCCAGATCCCTGACCCTCACTACTTCGACGCCGAGCCCGCTGTCCCGTCGCGACCCGTCGAGGTTCGCCTGGGAGACGACGTGCTCCTGTCGGACCGAGGCGTGTTTTCGAGCGACCACCTTGACCCAGGGACCGTCGAGCTGCTCCGGGCCGTGCCGCCGCCGCCCGAGTACGGCGACCTGCTCGACCTCGGCTGCGGCTACGGCCCGATCGCGGTGACGATGGCCAAAAAGGTCCCCGGGGCGACGGTCTGGGCCGTCGATACCAATCGGCGCGCCGTGGCATTGACCTCCGAAAATGCCTCCCGCCTCCACCTGCGCAACCTGAAGGCAATGGCGCCCGAGGAGATCGAGCCGGACGTGCGGTTTGCTGCCATCTGGTCCAACCCCCCTATCCGTATCGGCAAAGAGGCGTTGCACGACCTGCTGCTCCATTGGCTAGGACGACTCACCGCCGACGGCCGCGCCTACCTGGTGGTCCACAAGCATCTGGGCGGCGACTCCCTGACCACCTGGCTAGTCGCTGCCGGACATCCGACGACCAAGTTTGGGTCCCGGAAGGGCTACCGGCTGCTCGAGGTGGCTCCCCGATGAAGCAACTCGGCCCGACCGACCTGAAACGCAGCCACCGGGACTGGAACCGCCGCACCACCGGCCGGGTGGCTTTGCTGCTCGACAGCGTCGAGTCCCCTTTCAACATCGGCGGCATCGTTCGCAGTGCGGCCGCCTTCCGCGTCGAGCACCTGTACCTGGCGGGCAGCACCCTGTCACCCGCCCACGCCAAGGCCGGCAAGACCGCCATGGGCACCGAGCGCTACCTCACCTGGACCACTTTCGAGCGAGGAGCGGACGCGGCAGAAGCGGCCCGGGCCGATGGCTTCACCGTTGTCGGCCTCGAATTGGCAGACGGGGCGCGGCCACTGCACCAGCTCGACCTGGGACCCGACGTCTGCGTCGCCGCGGGCCACGAAGACCATGGCCTGTCCGTCGCCACCCTGGCCGCCTGCGACCTCGTGGGCTTCATCCCCCTGCTCGGCCGAGTCGGCTCCCTCAATGTGGGCACCGCCACCGCGATCGCCATCTACGAGCTCCGTCGCCGCGCCTGGACAGACTCACGGCTGACCGAAGGCCCCGCCCCCAACGAAAACGGGGTCGATGATGCGGGGTAAGCGTTCCGCCCCGGGGCGCAGTTCAGGCCGGAAAACGCACCCATACCGTGACCCAGGCGTCGGCGAGCGCTGACTTCAGCCCTCTCCGAGGAGCGGCCACAGTCTTGGTGACATCTGTGACACTTGGTGACCAAAGGGTGCGTATTTCGGTCGAAAGTGGCAACAAGAGCCACGGATGGACCCCAGACTGTGCCCGCGGTACACAAGTCTTTTCCCGCGGCGCCAAGGTCTTGTCCGGCAGTGGCAGGAAGCAGCGCAGCCCCAATCGGCGTCGCCGTGGCCGGCGGAACTGGTGGCGCTAGATCGCGTCATCACGCGATATAGCGCCAGCAGTTCGCGCCGCCGCTCAGAGGCGGAGGGGGTCGACCTCGATGCGGAGCTGGCGCCCGCCGGGATGGGGCTGCGCCGACAAGGCGTCGGCCAAGCAACGGTGGTCTGACGCCTTCACCAACCAACGTTCCCGGTCCGGGCCGAGAACTTCCACCCCCTCCAAGGCGGCGACGTAGCCGTCGGCTGCGGACCCTGATACCAGAGCCACCGCCGTTTCCGGCGGAAGCGACAGGTCGCGGCGCAGCGGCGCCTCCAAGGAAGCAAGGCGCGCCGGGTCGGCCATCAGGGCCGCCATGACGACCTCGTGTTGCGGGAGGCGGGTCTGGACCAGCACCCGCCCGGACCGGCTGCGCCCGCCCACCAATCGGGACGCCACCGCCAGCAGGCCGAGCGCCTCCTCCGACGCCCGGTAGCGCGGGGCCAGCAGCTCCTGGTCGAAGTCGAGGAACGCCACCGCGTCGGCTTCGCGCACGCGGCGCAGCACCGCCTCGGTGCCGACGAGGACCCCCTCGTCGCCGAGCTCGCCAGTGTCGGACGTGACCTCGCCGACCGGTCGCCCGGCCAGCACCTCCAACTCCTCGCGGGCGCGGCTCACGCCGACACGCAGCGCCTTCGACCGGGTCGACCCGCAGGCCAGGCACACGAGCGGGCGCGTGGTCCCGCACCGGGCGCACGACAGTGTCCCCTCGGCGAGCGCGACGGCGCCGCCGCAGCGCTCGCAGCGTGTCAGCTCGCCACAGGCGCTGCAGGCGAGGAGCCGCACCCGGCCCTTGCGGTTGAGTACGCACACGACCCGCCGTCCGCCCCGCAACAGTCCCACCAAGCGCGGCGAGTACAGCCCGCTGCGCCGATCCTCCTTGCGCCTGTCGACTACTTCCAGGGCTGCCCATCCGGCCCGCTCGGCCAGCCGGTCCGGTACCACCAGTCGACTCCGGGCTCGCCGCCACGCCAGCATTTCGACCGTGGGGCAGGCGCTGACGACGATGCACGGCACTCGGGCCCGGTGGGCCCGCTCGGCGGCGACCACCCAGGCGTTCCAGGTGGGGGCCCCCTCGGCGGCCAACCCCTCCTCGTGGCCATCGAGCACCACGATCGAGGCCAACCCCGGGCATGGCGCCCACGCGGCACCCCGGGCACCGATCACAACGGGCGCCCCGGCGGCCGCTTGGGCCCACTCCCCCGGCATCAAGGCGACCGCGACGCCGACCATGCGGAGGCGCTCCGCCAGCACCGAAGCCTGGGCCACGAGTGGCGTCACCACGAGGCACGGCCCAAGCGCCGCCGCCTCGACGACGACCGGCAGCAAATCGGCCGCCGGAGCCAGCCGCAGGATGGCCTTTCCCGCCCGGAGCGCCTCCTGCACCAGCGCCTCGGTCTGGCCGACGCCCGGGCCGGACGCCCCAAAGGGCGACCCGAGCTGCGCAGGAACCACGCCCTGGCCGGACGCCCCGATCGGCGGGCCCTTCGGCGGGGGGAAAAGGTCCCGGAGGGACGCCCTCAGGGGCGGGGGCAGCCGGCGAACCGCGGCGTCCGGAGAAGCGACCCGCATGAACGCCGCCCGAGGTCCGGCCCACCGCCAAGCCGCCCAGGAGGCCAGCGAGATCAGCTCGGGTGCCGGCCCCCACCCCCGCACCCACGAGAGCGGACGCAACGC
>JBOGGN010000100.1:0-18136 GCA_050744165.1 Acidimicrobiales bacterium
CGCTCGAGCAGCTGCGGGTCATGAACCGCATCACCGACGGCATCCGCTACGCCAGCGCCCTCGCCTCGGCCCGCCAGATGCGGATCTCCGCCATCACCCCCCTTATCGCCGGCCTGGTGACCCGGAACTGGGTGACCCGCAGCGCCGAGCCCGGCGACCGCCGCCGTGTCCGCCTCGAACTCACTCCCGCGGGCGAGGCGGCGCTGGAGGCGGGCCGGGCCAAGACCGGCGAGCGCCTGCGGGAGGTGCTGCGCCACGGCGAGTCGGGCGAGACCACCACCGAAGTGGCGGCTGTCGCCGCGTGGCTCGACTTGGCAATCCGCCGTTATGACAGCCAGCGCCAGAGCAGCTGACGGGGTGGGAAAAGGCCTCCCTCCCCGTGGCCCTCGCCCGGCGGAAGGCGGGTCGCCGAAGGCGGGTCCCACCGACGAAAGCTAGGCTCCCGGCGGCGAGTCACAGGCGGAGATCCATCATGGGCTCTGAGCGTGCCAGAACACATCAGCACTGCCCGGTCGGCGCGGCGGCCGATCGCAGACGGCGGGCGGGGTCCAGCGACGCGGCCACGGGAATCGAGTTGTTGCAGCGCCGCGTCGGCAACCGGGCGACGGTCGAGTTGTTGCGCTCGAGGGCGGGCAGCGACAGCGCGACGACGCTGCGCCGCTACTTTCATCCACAAGCCAGCTTCGAAAAACGTCAAGGCCGCCGGCATGGTGGCCCAGGAGAAGGCGAGCGACGATCCGTCGTTTGTCGACCCAAAGACGAAGAAAACTACCGTCACCGAACCGAAGTCCAAGCGGCCGGGACTGCGGGTGGCCGACAACGGTCGGGTCGCCGTCGAGGACTCAGATCTGAGTACACGCCAGGCGAAGGTCTTCTATGCCGAACCAGGAGTGGTGAAGGAGAGCAACGCCCGCCTGCTGGAGACCGGTTCGAAGTATCAGCTGTTCACTGACGCCGCCGGCGTCGTGAAGGCTCCCGGCAAGGACGGTCCGCCCCTGCACGTACTGGATCGGGTGCTGCCGCGCGATCTCACGACCTTCGATGCCTCCGATGACACCTATGGCAACGAAGGCCTGACCATGCAGGTCGAAGCCACCTGTGACGAGGTGGCCCAACTGATCGTGGGCACCGGCAATATCGGGGATTTCCCGGTGCTCAAGAAGTCCATCGATACCGTCATCGGCTTCGGCGAGCTCAATGTCGCCCGATATCTTATGGCTCGCCGGATGGGCAAGTCTCCTGATGAGGCGGTCGTGGTGGCCAACAATGCGCTGAACCTGGGGCCCGAGCATGACGCGGAACTGAAGACACGCACTGACGACACGCTTGCTGACAAGGAGGCGAAAGGGGAGTTCGACAACGCCAAAGGCGACGCCGAAACGGCGGAGATCATCAAACGAAACAAGGCCAGACTTGTCGGTGGGGTGCGCGTCGAAATGGAGAAAGAACTAAAGGCCGAGATTTCCGACGCCTACGGCAAGCTCCTCGCGTCCCGCCCAAAGCTGGTCCATCAGCTGAGCGACGAGCTCGGCCTCAACAGGATGGCCCAGCCAGAGGTCGGGCAGGCGTTCGGAAGCATCCAGATGCGGGCCAAGGACAAGCGCGACTGGAAGACGGGCAAGCATCGTACGGAAGAGGAAGGGGGCACCTGGGGATCCCATTACGGAGCGGTGGTCGCCAAGTCCGGGGGCGACTCGGTAACCCTGGAAAACTACGCCCGGGCTCGGGAAAATCAGGGCATCTCCGACGCCACGACGCAGATGTACTACTTCCAGATGTACGGCTCCGAGGTCGGCCAGACCTGGCACGAGACCTGGGCCAATACCAGCCGCCGAGTGGTCAACCCGCTGACCCAGGTGATGGGCAAGTCCTACGCCGAGTTATGGTCGGCACAACTCGCGGGCGTGCCGCGGGCCAAGAATGTCACCGACGACATCGCGTATCCAGAGATGCTAGCAAAGGCCCAGGCTGCGGTACGCAACGCCGCCAATCGTGACGCCGCGATGGACGACTACCGCCGGGGTTTGCTCAATCTGGTCGCCAATCGGGTGGTTTGCTACGCCTCGATAGCCTCCGATATTGGTGTCGAGGCCGGGCTCATGCACTGGACCGACAACTTCCCGCTGGGATCGGCGGCGGTGAAGCAGATAGACGAGTGGCTGGCATCCGGCGCCACGTTGAAGGGATCGGCCAAAACTCGCTGGCCGGTTCGCGCGGCGGCGCTGTCCCAGGTGCGTGATGCCATGGTGTTGGCACGCAGGTACTACTGCAACCGTTTCCCGGCCGATGACCTGGCGAGATCCGACGCCACCGATAAGGTCCTGCCGAAAACTGCCGGGAAGCCACTCAAGGCCAAGGAGCAAGCCAAGGTCGACGACAAACTCAAGCAGTACCTCGTGGAGTTGCGTGAGGACGTCGCCAAGCATGAGGAACTCAAGAAGCGCGGCGGCCATTACGAGGGTGAGGATGTCGATGCCAGCACCAACCCCGCGATCTCCGATGGACGCAAAGCGGTGGCCGGGCTTCGGTTGCAGGGTATGTCCGACGATGCGATCTTCGCCGAGTTCAAAAAGATATTCCCGTCCTACAGCCGGGCCGAGGTGAACACGTACTTTCTTGCCACCGACACCACGCCGAAGGTCGCCTACCTCGACAGCACCGACCGAGCCGATTACGAGCTCAAGGTCTCTGGGTCCAAGTTCAAGCAGCGGAACAAGGACTTCGACACCGGCGAGATGTTCAGCTCGGGGGCGGGGGCCGGGTACAGCATCTTCGTGATGAGCCCTCGCGGCGAACTCTACGCCAACGAGCACAAGCCGGTGCTGTTCCACCATTCGAGTTTCCTCGCCGGGTTGCCGACGAGCGCCGCCGGTGAGTTGAAGGTGAAAAAGGGCGTGTTGCAGCACGTCACCAACAAGAGCGGCCACTACCATCCGGGCGCCGCGCAAACGTACCAAGCAATGCTCGAGCTCAAGAGCCGCGGGCTGACGTTGTCCAGCTTCAAGCTGAAGATCGCGGGCATCCCCGACGACTCCCCCGAATCCAAGTTCAACACGGACTACCCGAGCGCCCGGGTCTTCGCCGACGAGTACGCCGAAGCCAAACACTGAGGCCGACCGTAGCCGGCATACCGGCGCGTGAAAGGTCGAAGACGACCCGACCAACCCGGCCCTGTTGCTGACCAGGCCGGCGCCCGTGGCCGCCGTGGCTGAGGCGCCCGTCTCGGCGGTACACCAGGCACGGTCGTGGTGCCGGTCCCCGCGCTCCCCCGCCCGGACGTCTCCGGGGCGCTCCGCTCCTCCCCTCAAAGCCTGACCAGCGAGGAGGCGGCGGCCCGGCTGGCCCGTTACGGGCGCAACGAGCTGCCAAGGACCAAAGGGGCTAGCGCAACATCTACCGGTTCTTCGAGCAGTTGTCCCTTGGCGCGGTGATCTGCCAGGTCGCGGCGTACGATCGCGACCATGGCCAACTTCTTCAGACGCATGTGGGCGTACATGACTGCCTCGGCGAACCAGAAATTCAACGAGCGGGCCGACCCCAAGGTCCAGTTGGAACAGGCGATCGGCGAGGCCCAGGAGCAGCACCGGCGGCTCACCGAGCAGGCGGCCAACGTCATCGCCAACCAGAAGCAGACCGAGATGCGCCTCAACCGCGCCATGGCAGACCTGGAGAAGCTGAACGGCTCCACCAAACAGGCGCTGCTCATGACCGACGACGCCACCCGCCGGGGCGACACGGCCAAGGCGGCGGAGTACAACCAGGCGGCCGAGGGCTTTGCCAACCGCTTGATCGCGGTCGAGAAGCAGGTCGAGGACCTAAAGTCGATGCACCTGCAGACGACCCAAGCGGCCGACCAGGCCAAGTCGGCGGTGCAGCAGAACTCGGCCGCCCTGCAGCAGAAGCTGGCGGAGCGCCAGAAGCTGCTGTCCCAACTGGACCAGGCCAAGATGCAGGAGCAGATGAACAAGGCCATGGCCACCCTCTCCGAGACCGTCGGCCAAGATGTCCCCTCCTTCGACCAGGTTCGAGACAAGATCGAGGCCCGCTACGCCCGGGCCATCGGCCAGTCGGAGTTGCAGGGCCAGACGGTCGAGTCCCGCATGCTCGAGGTCGAGCAGGCGTCGATCAACACCGAAGCTCAAGCCCGCCTGTCCGAGCTGCGCAGCCAGCTGGGCCTGTCGGCGGGCGCGGAGCAGGGGGCGTTGGCAGGTCCGGCCCAGCAGGCCGTCCCCGCCGCGGGCCAGACCGCAGCCGGGATCGGCGCCGATTCGGTCGGCGTTCCCAATACGTCGGGTGTGCCGGTCAGTCCCGACGGCACCCCAGGCGCGTAGGAACTCAGGTCTCTGGCACTCCTTCACCAAGAAGGGCGACCTTCGCGGCCAAGGGTCCGACCTGTCGTCCTAGGGCGCAGCGGGTACGTGCCCGGCGCAGGCGACCACAACGACCAGTGGGGTTGGGACCAGCCGTTCGACGTCTACAACAAGATCCTGGCAACCAAACCAGGCCTCGCTCGCTTCGCCGCCGTCACGCTCGACCTCTTAGGCTCGGACCGTCGACCGTGTTCCCCACGGCTCCTGCGCTGATGATCGGGCACGGGGGCACGATCGAGCCGGCACTGGTGGCTGCCTTCCCTGACGCCGACCATGCCCGCTGGGGGGCCGCGTCCTCGCATCTCGAGGGAGCCCGGGTCGGCCATGACGCCGACGGGCCGCAGTCCTTCGAGCTCCGCCGCTAACAGCCCTGAATCCCGAATGGGCCCTAGCTACGCCGCGTACAGAAGCCCGCCCTGCGGCAGAAAGGCCGCCCCGGTCACCGGCACCTTGACGATGGCGCCAGTGGACGGGTTGACCGCAGCCAGGAAGTTGTTCGCGAACCCCGGTGCCGGACACGTGGCGGGGGCATTGTTGGACCCGCACGGGGTGGCCACCGCCAACGCCTGCCCGGGCGTGAAGGCGCCCAGCACCACGTCGATGGCGTTGTGGGTGGCATCGGTTGCGAACAGTCTCCCTCCCCGTCGCGTCGGCCACGCGGTGTCATCCACCGATTGGCTGAGCGACAGGACCTCGAGCCTCTGGCCATCCGCGCCCGCGCCCTCCACGTACACCTGCTCCTGGTCCCCCTGGCTGTCGAGCACGAAAGCGCCACCGAAGCGCGCCGCCCCCGCCGGGACCACCTCGCTGGAATCAGGGTCGGTCAGCGCCAGCGCCACCGGCTGACCCATGGTCGAGCCCCTGTTGGCAACCCGGGCCTCGGCGTTGTCGGCAAACAGCGCGGTTACCGTCGCCTCCATCGTGCTGGCATCGAGGCGGACGGCGTACACCTCCGGCGCGTCCGCCAATGCCGGTCCCGATGTGCCGGGCGCGGAGGCACTGATGAAGATCCGCCCCCCGTCGACGGAGATGGCGTCGGTCCCCCCGTCGTGGGGCAGCGGCTCGTTGTACCGGTACTGCACCACCTGGGTGGTCGCCGGAGCGGTTGGGGTGATCGTGTAGAGGCTGGAGTTGGCGTCCTCGTTGACGGTGGCGATCACCGCGTGGAGGGCGGGGTCGGCCGTGACCCCGTCGGCCTTGCCCGCGATGTCCCACTGTCCGATTGGCCGGCCGCGGGCGTCCAACTCCACAACCGTGCTGTCCAGGTTGCCATCGCTGCTGGCCTCGCCTTGGGGTCCGACGCCGTTCTGGAACCCGACGAACAGGTGGCCGTCGAGCATCGTGACGTCGTCCGGCTTCGTCAGCGGGTCCGACATCGCGGGGCTGCCGCCGGACGGCGTGAATCGGTGATGCAGCGAGTTGCCCGACAGGATCGTGTTCACGACAAATGGGTCGGGGGTTGTGCTGGTCGCGGCCGCCACCGGCGCCGGTATTCCAACAATGGCCAACATACCGAAACAAATGGCAACAGGAATGTTCAGCTTTATCGAGCGCGGACGCATGGCAGTTGTTCCTAGCCGCTCACAACAAGCGATTACAGCGGTTCAGCAACTGTTTACCGACGAGGTAGACGCCGTTCCTATGAATGTTGCCTGTTGGACACATTCGGGGGTTCGGACCTACCCAGTCGCAGGCGCCCACCGCCGTGGCCGTCGTCAGAGAGGGCATGACCCAAGCCATTAAAAACCACTTGGGGAAATGCCTCCCGGGTCGCCGGTCCGCCCCTCGGGAGGCATTTTCCGCCCTACTGCACCTGCGAAAGCGCCATTGCTTCCACGTGCTGCAGGTGACCCCCCACTGGGTTCTTCTTGGCCTCGGCGAGAGCCTGGTCGATCAAGCGCAGGATCTCGTCGCACCGCTCGCGTCCCGACATCGCACCTTGCTCCTTGCCTCGTCGACCTCTTACTCAGAGAGATCGGCACGCGGGGGTGGAAGGTGCAGGGCTATTTCTGCCTAGTCACGGCAGAACGACCAAGTCGTCCCGATGGACCACCTCGTGGGCGACATCGGGAGGAAGGGCCGAGGTTCGCATCCCTGCCCACTCCTTGATGCGGGCTGCAGCGTGGCGGGTGAGGCCCTTGGCGAAGACCCGGCCGTCGAGGCCGGCGATCTCGACCGCGTCGTCGGCGTCAAAGGAGCCTTCGACACCGACTACCCCGGCGGGCAGGAGGGATGTGGCTCGCTCGACCAGGGCAGCCCGGGCGCCGTCATCGACGACCACCGTCCCGCTGGCTCCCACCGCGAAGGCGATCCACAGTTTGCGGGCCGGCAGCCGCCGGTCATGGGGCCGGATGGTGGTGCCGATCCCCGCCACCCCGGCCACCGCCTCCTCCAGGACACCTGGCCGGTCGGCAGCTGCGATGACCGCCCGAACGCCGGACCAGGCCGCGATCTTGGCCGCAGCCAGCTTCGAGGCCATTCCGCCACTGGCTCGCGGATTTGCGCTGCGCCCGGCCACCGCCTCCAGCGCCTGATCGACCTCGAGGATCTCGTCGATCAGGGAGGCGCCGGTGTCGAGGCGCGGGTCGGCGGTCAACAGCCCGGGTGCGTCGGTGAGCAGCACCAGAAGGCTGGCGCCGATCAGGTGGGCCACCAAGGCGGCGAGCCGGTCGTTGTCACCGAAGCGAACCTCGTCGTCGGCGATGGCGTCGTTCTCGTTGATCACCGGAACCACGCCGAGCTCGAGCAGCCGGGTCAGCGTCTGGCGGGCGTGCAGGTACTGCTTGCGGTCCACGAAGTCGAGGGGGGCGAGGAGCACTTGGCCGCCAACCAGACCGTTGGCCCCCAACGCGACGTCGTAGACCCCCATGAGGCGCGACTGGCCGACGGCAGAGATGGCCTGCAGCGTCGGCCCGTCGGTCGGCGGCCGGTCGGATAAATGCAGCGCCGGCAACCCGGCCGCAATGGCGCCGCTGGTCACGATCACCACCGGGTAGCCCTGGCCACGCACTGCGGCTACCTCGCGGCACAGCTTGGCGACCGCGCCTTCGGAGATCACCCCGCGGGAATCGGTTATCGACGAGGTGCCGATCTTGGCGACCACCGCCGCCTTCGCCGTCACTGGCCGGGCTCGTGGAAGGGAGGTCTGGCGACCACCGCCGCCTTGGCCGTCACCGGTCGGGCTCGTACTCGAACTCGAAGGTGCCGATGCGGACCACATCACCCTGGCGGGCGCCCGCCCGGGCGAGGGCCCGGTCGACGCCGAGACGGCGCAGGCGGTTCTGGGCATAGGCAAGTGCGGTCCGGTCGCCCAGGTCAGAGAGGGCCACGGCCCGCAGCGCCGGCCGACCCCGGACCACGAACGCCCCATCGCCGCCCCGCTCCACCAGCACCCCCTCAGGGGTGGGACGGTGCACGATAAAGGTGTCCCGCTTGGCCGCCGCCGCCTCCTCGGCGCGGGCTCGGACCACCAACTCGGCCAGCGCACCGATGAGGTCGTCGACGCCTTCGCCGGTGATCGCCGAGACCCTCCGGCCCCCCCATCCGCCCGGCGCCGACGCTGGCGCGGCGTCGGCGTCGGCGTCGGCCTTGGAGCCAACCACCAACCGGGGACGGTCGAGCAGGTCGCGCTGATAGGCGCCGACCTCGCCCAGCAGGATCTCCTGCTGGCGCTGCGGGCTGAGCACCTCCGTCGAAGCCAGGTCGACCAGCAGGAGGAGCACCCGAGCCCGCTCGATGTGGCGGAGAAACTGATGGCCAAGCCCCTTGCCCTGACTCGCCCCCTCGATGAGGCCGGGAATGTCGGCCATGACGAACTCCTGCTCCCCATACCGCACGACGCCGAGGTGGGGTTCCAGGGTCGTGAACGGGTAGTCGGCGATCTTGGGCTTGGCCGCCGAGACCCGGGAGATGAGCGTTGACTTGCCCGCGTTGGGCAATCCCACGAGGGCGACGTCGGCCATGAGCTTCAGTTCCAGGTTGAGCCAGCGTTCCTCACCCACTTCACCCTGCTCGGCGAAGCCCGGCGCGCGCCGCCGGTTGGAGAGGAACCGGGCGTTTCCCCGCCCTCCTTGGCCGCCGGCGGCGGCCAGCCAGCGGTCCCCGGCCTGCACCAGATCGACCAGCAAGTCGCCCTCAAGGCTGCGGACCATCGTGCCTTCGGGGACGGGCACCTCCAGATCCTGGCCAGCGCGGCCGTGGCGGCCCTTGCCACTGCCATGGGTGCCCGAGCCGGCCCGGCGGTGGGGATGATCCCGAAACCCGAGCAACGAGGCGGTGTCGGTCGAGGCCACCAGCCAGACGTCGCCGCCCCCACCACCGTCGCCGCCATCGGGGCCGCCTTTGGCCACATGCGCCTCCCGCCGGAAGGAGATGGCGCCGGCACCGCCGTCGCCCGCCCTGACATGCAGTTGCGCCTCGTCAACAAAACCCGACACGCGACGAGGGTACCGGCGCCGGAAGTCGCCTCAGGCGGCTTTGACGCGCTGCCGGTCGGCTAGGACGGCCCGCCGATACGCTTCGGTCCACATGCCGAGCCCGCCGTTCGAAGAGCCACGGCCGGTCGCCGCAGGCCATTTCGACGGCGAGTTCGACGAGTTCGACGACGAGCCCTACGACGAGGACGACGAGCCCTACGACGAGGACGACGAGTTCGACGAGCCCTACGACGAGTTCGACAAGTTCGACGACGAGCCCTACGACGAGGGTGACGAGGGCGAGTACGAGGACGCCGGCGACTACTCGGCGGCGGGGACGTTCGAGCGGGCGCTTCGCCTGGTCTACGACCGAGGTCCGGAGTCGGTGCTTGTCGGCATGGTGGGCCTGTACTGGCTGATCTTCGGGTTCCTGGTGTACCGCCAGCAGTCCAACTTCGGCACCTTCGGCTTCGACATCGGGATCCATGACCAGGGCATCTGGTTGGTATCCCGGTTCAAGACCCCGTTCGACACTGTCCGGGGCCTCGACTATTTCGCCCACCATGTCGACGTCATCTCGCTGGTGTTCGTGCCCTTCTACTGGCTGGGCGCCGGACCCCATTTCCTGATCATCGCCCACACCCTGGTGGTGGCCGCGGGGGCCATCCCGTTGTGGCTCTTGGCCCGCGACCGTCTCCAAGATCGGTGGTTCGCTCTGGTCCCGGCCTTCGCCTACCTCATGTATCCGGCGGTCAACTGGGTCACCTGGTGGGCCTACCACCCCGATTCGCTGTCGATCGCGCCGCTGTTGTTCGCCTACTGGCTGGCGGTGCGGGGCAAGTGGAAGTGGTTCGCGGTGGCGGCGTTCATCGCCTTGATGTGCAAGGAGGACGACGCCCTGTCGATTCTCATGCTGGGTCTGGTGGTCGCCTTCTGGTTGCGCCGGGCCAGGACCGACCAGGTCCCCAACGACCGCCGGCAACGGCGCCTGATCGGGCTGGCCACCACCGCTGCCGGGGCGGCGTGGTACCTGCTGTGCACCCGGGTGATCATCCCGTGGCGCAACCACGGGATGCCGCCGTTCTACAACTCGTTCTTCCCGCTGCTCGGACGGACAATCCCTGGGGTCATCTACAACTCCATGCGCCACCCGAGCCGGGTGTGGCACCTGGCCACCCTCGACGACCGCAAGACGTACTACCTGCAGATGGGCGCCCCGCTGGCGTTCCTGCCGATCTTGGCGCTACCCATCTTCCTGATCGGGGGCCCGCAGTTCGGCGTCGACATCACCGCCCAGGTGGTGCAGGGCGCCACCATCAAGAGCCAATACGCCAGCCTGGTGCTGGTCGGCGCCTTCCTAGCCACGGTGGAGGCTCTGGCGTTCATCAAGCGGCACTGGTCTCGGGTGCTGCCGGTGGCCCTCGGCGTGATCGTGGCTTGCACGATGTGGGGCCAGCTGTCCTGGGGCCTGTCGCCGATCAGCACCCAGTACCACACCGGAATCTGGCTGGCCCACAACAGCCTCAGCACCGAGTTGAACACCGCCCTGGGGATAGTCCCCCGCGACGCGGGTGTCAGCGTCACGTACTACCTGACTCCGCACTTTACCCACCGGGTGTACGTCTTTGAGTTTCCCAATCCCTGGATGAGCGTGAACTACGGCGTCAACAACGCCCGCGGCAACCCAGCCGACGTCCAGTATCTGGTCCTCGACCGCGCCACACTGGGGCCCTTCGAGCAGACCTTGCTGTTGCAGCTCACGGGGCCCGGCGGGGGCTTCCAGGTCGTCTACAGCCTCAACGGCATCATCGTGGCCCGCCGGATGTCGGGCTGACCCCTCTGAGGGATCGTCATACCGTGGTCGAGGCCACCAGCCAGACGTCGCCGCCACCCGCCACCGTCGCCGCCGTCGAGGCCGACCCTGGCAACATGCGCTTCCCGCCGGCACCGTGGTCAGTGAGTAGTGGTATTGGACCTCGTGTTGGTAGGGAAGTGCTGGAGTGTGGAAGCGGCTGAGCAGCCAGATTCCCTGGTCAAAGATCCCATGTCGTAGCCCGGCGACCCGTAGCCCTGATAGATCTGCGTCGTCGGCGGGCTGTACCAGGCGAAATAGGCCAACATCAGCGCCGTGACCGGGACGTACGGCAACAGCGCCGGCGCGTGTGTTCCCAAGCCGCCCGGGCGTCCTCTTCAGTGGTTTCCACGACGGCGGCCTTGGTCACGGTCCGCTGGAGGTTCTCCGCAGAAGCATGACGTTGCCTACTTCACGGACGACGACAAACTGAGAGCTGATCTGTTTGAACACCGGCGCCGTGCTGGAGTCGAGGTCGACGGGCAGGACGAGATACTGGACCTGGTTGGCGAAAGGCAGGCGTTGCCCCTCCTGGTTGAGCAGCCCCCAATAGGCAGCCCGAAATGGCGTCGGCCACTGGTACACCCGCAACCGGTGATCGATGTGGGTGATGTAGGAGTACTGGGCGGAGACCACGGCCTTGGAGGGCAGTGCCGACAGTACGGCGTCGATGTTGTGGACCTGGGGATTGGATGGTGTCCAGTGGGGCACCTTGTTCTGCGACAAGGCGGGCAACGAGCCCCACAGGTAGGTGCTCCACATGCTGAGCAGAACGATGGCGACCACCGCCAACTGGCGCCGACGTATGGTCGTGATCCTCGTCAAGGCGAAGACGGTGCCCACAACGAGAACCGGCACGATCGCCAGCGAGTAGTGATACTGGATCAGGTGCTGGTACCCGAAGTTGCTCAGCACGTTGGCCCCGAGAACCAGAATGGCGATGGCCGCGATCTCCGGGGCGCGAACGAAGACTAGGGCACTCGGCACCGTCATCTGCCACAGGTAGAAGGGCCGCCCCTCGCCAAGGAAGTAGTTGACAACCTGGCCTGGCTTGCGCAGGCTCTCGGTCACAAATCCATGCAGGCCCCCAAAGGGGATCCGGTCTCCGTGGAGCTCGGGTACGCCGAAAAACCCTCTCATCACAAGCTGCGTCGACACCAACGCCGCGAGCAACGATCCCACGACCAGCTTGATGCCGACGGACGAGTCGCGGCGGTACCAAACCCAGATGCCGAGGGGCAGGATCAAGAGGGCGGCGTCCTCTTTCACCAACAGGCACAACACGGCGCAGAGGAGCAGCATCCAGGGTCGCCATTTCACGGCCGCATAGACCGCGAAACCAATCAGGGGGACGAGGAAGCAGTCAGGGTGGAACTGCTCGATATTGCCACCCTGGAGGGCCGGATTCAGAAGGAACGCGCCTGCCAGCAGGGTCGGTGCCTCATACCCGCCGAGCCAGTGACGGGCCAGCAGGTAGACCGGAAGGGCACCGAGGGCGAGTACGACCGACTGGAGCACACACAAGGTGACAACGCTTGGATAGATCCAATACAACGGCACAATCAGCAAAAGGATCAGCGAGGCGTGGTCACCGAAAAGGTCTCGTCCCATGATCGTCACAAAGGGCGCGTGGAAGCGGCTGAGGAGCCACAGACCCTGGTCATACAGCCCCATGTCGAAGCCGGGCTGGCCGTAGCCCCGATACATTTCTATTGTCAGCCGGCTGAAATACACCGCGTACAGGGTCATGAAGGCCACCACGGGCAAGTGCGGCAACGCCTCCCGCACTCGTCGCCTTAGCTGGTGGCGAGCAACCGGCGGAGCCTGGTGGCCCTCGGCTGCTTCGGCCACGACGACGGCCGTCGACATGCCCGCTAAGAATAGCGCGGCGGGTTCGTCGCTTTCTTAAAGTGCGGGAGACTCTGAACGCGGGCGGATCAGCGGCCCCCGGGCACCCGCCGGGGTCAGCCTTGCGCGGACTCCGCGGCGCCGATGACCACGTCCACCATGCGGCGGCCCTTGCGGCTACCGAAACGCACCGTCCCCGGGGTCAGCGCGAACAGCGTGTCGTCGCCACCGCGCCCGACGTTGTCCCCCGGGTGGAAATGGGTGCCCCGCTGGCGCACGATGATGGCGCCGGCCAGCACCTCAGTGCCGGCGAACACCTTCACCCCAAGCCGCTGAGCCGCCGAGTCACGGCCGTTGCGGGTGGACCCACCACCTTTGGTCTTGGACATGAGTTACGCCTCGCCTGTGCTGATGCCGGTGATCTCGATGGTCGTGTAGTGCTGGCGGTGGCCCCAGGCCTTGCGGCCCCGGGTCTTGTGCTTGTACGTGAAGCCGCGAATTTTGGGACCTTTCGCCTGGCCCAGCACCCGGGCCTTGACCAGGCTGCCACTCGTCCGGGAGCCGGCGAGCACGGTGTCGCCGTCGACGACGAGCACCGGTTCGAAGGAGACCTCAGCTCCGTCATCCGCGCCCAGCCGCTCGACGGCCACAATCTGGCCCTCTTCGACCCGTTCCTGCTTGCCACCCGTCTTGATCACCGCATACACAAGTAGGCCACTCTATCAGGGTGGCGCGCCTCCCCCGCGTCGTGATCCGGGTTGGAGCCGGGCCGTCCGGGGCTGCCCGCCGAGGGCTGGCTCTACGTGGGGCGGTTTGGTGGGGTACCCCCCCTACTTCTGGCACCTAGGTATAGCTGGCGTGGGGGTGGCGCGGATTTCCGGGGTGGCAGGAATTACCCGCGGTATGGACGGGTTATCAATGCCACCCCGCAAAGTCGCCCCACCCGGAGCAGGTTCGGGCGCCACCGCCGGACCCGGCGATGGCTGGGGCGGCTTGGTCGGGGGCAGCCCCGCCAAGGAGGCTGGTGACAACCGCCCTCGGTGGCAGGCCGAGGATCGTCTGGGCCGCCCAGCAAAAGTCGATCGTATCGATTCGCCCAGGGCCGGGCGCCGCCCAGCTCGGGACTACAGCAACTCCTGGTCAAGCAGGATGCCGCGGCCACCGCAGGTCGGGCAGGTCTCGGAGAATGACTCCACCAAGCCTTCCGAGACCCGCTTGCGGGTCATCTCGACCAAGCCCAGCTCGGAGATGTCGAACACCTGGGTCCGCGTCTTGTCCCGGGACAGGGCCTCCCGGAAGGCCCGGGCCACCTCGGCCCGGTTGGCGGCAATCTCCATGTCGATGAAGTCGATCACGATGATCCCGCCGATATCCCGCAACCGAAGCTGGCGTGCGATCTCCTCGGCCGCCTCCAGGTTGTTGCGGAAGACCGTCTCCTCAAGGTTGGAGGTACCCACGTTCTTGCCCGTGTTGACGTCGATGACGGTGAGGGCCTCGGTCCGCTCGATGATGAGCGAGCCTCCCGACGGCAGCCACACCTTGCGATCGAGGGCCTTGTGGACCTGCTCGTGGACGCGGTACCGCTCGAAAATGGGGAGTGGGCTATCGCTGTCGCCGGCGTACTCGACCCGGTCGGCGAGCTCGGGGCTGATACTGGCCACGTAGTCGCGGACCTCGGCGAACAGCTCCTTGTCGTCGATGACCACGCCGCGGTAGTCGTTGTTGAACTCCTCGCGGATGACCCGCACCGCCATGTCCGGCTCCCGATACAAGAGCGCGGGTGCCCGCGACCGGCGGGCCTTGGCCTCGATCTGGTCCCACTGGTGCAGGAGGAGGGCCACGTCACGGCGCAGCTCGTCGGCGCTGGCCCCCTCGGCTGCGGTTCGCACGATCAGGCCGTGGCCGGCCGGCCGGATGTCGTCGAGGATGCGCCGCAGGCGCTTGCGCTCGTCGTCAGCCAGGCGCTTCGAGATCCCGTAGGTGTCACTCGAGGGGATGAGGACCACGAAGCGCCCGGGCAGGGAGACCTCCTGGCTGAGGCGCGCCCCCTTGGTCCCGATGGGGTTCTTGGTGACCTGGCACACGATGGTCTGGCCGACCTTCAGGAGTTGCTCGATGCGGGCTTCGCGAGGGCCGCCCCGGTGGCGCGATGACTTGGCCCCCGAACCGCCGTCGGAGTCCAGGTCCTCCCGGTCGTAGTGCACGTCGCCCCGGTAGAGCACCGCGTTCTTGGGCGTCCCGATGTCGACGAAGGCCGCCTCCATGCCGGGCAGCACGTTTTGCACCCGGCCCAGGTAGACGTTGCCGTCGATCTGGGTGGCGTCGTCTGCGGGGCGCGACACGTAGTGCTCGATCAGAGACCGGCCTTCGAGCACCGCTATCTGGGTGGCTCCTGGCTGGACGTGGACCAGCATCATGTACCGGCCAACCGGCCGGCCCTTGCGCTCCCGGCCCCGGCGGCGCTCCAGGGTCTCGGCGTCGACCTCGACCGCCTCGTCCGTCGCCCGCTCGGCGCCGCCCCGACCTCCTCGGCCACCACGCCGGCGCCGCCGCCGGCCCTCGGTCGCCGTCTCGATCGGCGCGCCATCCTCGTAGCTGTCGAAATCGACCGCTCGGTCCTCGCCGGCGGCCCCCGAAGACGCGCTGGCGGCCCCCGAAGAGGCGGCGGGATCCTGGCGCCGCCGGGCGGGCGTCCCCCGGCCGCGACCGGCGGGCCCGGTACCGGCTCTCCCACGTGCGCTCCTGCCCCCTGACCCGCCATTCCCGGCTGATCCGGCGCCGGCACCGGGACGGGCATCGCCACCACCCGAGGCTTGTCCCCCGCCCGGCGACCCGGCACCGCCAACGGACTGCGCCGACGGCGGGGGCGCCGATGTGGGAGCGGGGCGGCTGTCGCCGATCTTCGGTTTGGGCGCCGCCGGCCGCGGCGTGGGACGCCCGTTGCCGACCGGTGGCTCATGGTCGACGGCGCTCAGCGCGCGGGAGGATGTTCCGTCGGGAGATTGAATGGCGAGGGGCGAGGCATTTTCCCCACCGCTCTCATCGCCATCCTCGTCTCCTCCCGCGGAGGTGTCCCGGGTTCCAGCGGAGCGGTTCCGATTGCGCCCGCCGCGCGAACCTCGGCGCCGGCGGTGCGCGGCGCCCGTCGCGGCGGTGTCGTCCTCGGTCTCGCCCGGTGCGGCCTGCGGGTCGGAACTGGGGGGGGCCTCAGTCCCGGCCGGCCGCTCGGCGGCAGGACGCGGGCGTGGCGGGGTAGGCGGGCGGAAATCGTCCGGGCCCGGGTGATCGGGCAGCGCGTCGGACATGGCGGAGATCCCTTCTCATGATGCACGCACCAGTGCGTGCCGCGCGCCGGGAGCGGCCAGCGGAGCCTCTAGGGGCTCGCGCCGCGCGCCGTCGCGCTCGATCCATTGGTGAAGCCTGCAGACGGACCGTTCCTCGAGGTCGGCTCCTAGGGCGGCGACTAACTCGGTCGGTCGCAGGCTGCGGGGTTGGGTGGCCAGGTCACATTCCAGCCAGGTGCCGTCGGCGTCTTCGTCGAACGGCCGGATGGCGAGAATGGAGGGCCGGATATCCTCGATCGCGGACCGGCCCTTACGGGTCCGGGACACGGACACGGCGTCGGCTGCCAGCAGCCGGCCGATCCGGGCCTCGATATCGGGCACAACCGCCCCGGTGTCGAGCCCGGCCACGGCGAAACGCCAGGTGCAAACGGTGACCTGTTCCTGCAGGGATGGCAACCGGCTGGCGCTCGCCGACATGGCGACGACATCGACACCGTCGGGAAGTGCGGCGGACAAGCCGGTGGACAGACGTTGGAGATCGGGGCTCGCCGGCTCCCCTGGCGGCAGTTCGTCGCCGCCAGCCGGCGGGCTCTGTTCTTGGTCGGCGGCCTCCAGCGGGTCGCTGATTAAGAACGCGTCGTTGAGTTCGACGTCGAGGTACTCGGCCAGCGATTCGTAGCCCGTCGAGAGAGCGAGACCGAAGCTGACCTTGGGACGAGGCGAGAAACCGCCGGAAACCGCCACCGGGAGTCCCACCCGGCGGAACGCCCGTTCCCACATCCTGGCGGTGTCACGATGGCTGGTCCAGCGGATCTTGCCCAGCTTGGCGAAGCGGATACGCAGCAGGGTCACGGCGACGCCACCCCGATGGGCAGGAGCGCGGCGTTGAGTCGCGGGGCCGGCCGCGGGGGTCGGCTCCGGAGCAGCACGACCGGGGTGGAACCACCGGCCGACAGGTCCTGCCCGGTCCCCTGGCTGCCCCCAGCAGGTGGAACCGGCGATGCCACGACATGTTCGATCCCGTAGCCGGTGCAGGCCCCGCAGTCGTAGCACGGCGTCCACCGGCAATCCGGCAGACCGTGCTCGGCCAGGGCGTCCCGCCAGTCCTGCCACAGGAAGTCCCGGTGGAGCCCGGCGGAGATGTGATCCCAGGGCAGGACCTCGGACTCATCCCGGTGGCGCTCCACATACCACTCGACCGACAGCCCGTGGCGGGCCATGGCCGATTCCCACAACGACAGGTCGAAGTGCTCCGACCACTCCTGGAAGGTCCCGCCGGCCCGCCAGACATCCTCTATCACGGCGCCGATGCGCCGGTCCCCGCGGCTGGCGATGCCCTCCGCCAGCGTGGCCTTGGGGTCGTGCCACTTCAGCTGCACTCCCCGATCGGCCTTGGTGGCATCGCGCAGCAGATTCACTCGGCGCTGCAGCTCCGCCGCCCCCACCTGCCCGAACCACTGGAACGGCGTCTGCGGCTTGGGTACGAACCCGCCCACCGACGCCGTCACCGACGCCGACTTGGTGTGGCGGCGGCCGACGGCGACGCAGTTGCGGGCCAGCTCGGCGATGCCGAGGGTGTCGGCATCGGTCTCGGTGGGCAGGCCGATGAGGAAGTAGAGCTTCACTCGCCGCCAACCCTGGGAAAATGCCCCGTCCACGGCGCCGTACAGGTCTTCTTCGGAAATGAGCTTGTTGATGACCTGGCGGAGGCGCCACGTGCCGGCCTCGGGGGCGAAGGTGAGGCCGGTCCGCCGCGCCTTTTGCAACTCGGTGGCGATGCCCACCGTGAAGGCGTCCACGCGGAGACTTGGGAGGCTCACCGAAATGGGGCCTTGGCCGGTGCACATGGGGTCGCCGACGATGGCGCCCACTGTGTCGGCGATGCCGGAGAAGTCAGCGCTCGACAGGGAGGTCAGGCTGACCTCGTCGTAGCCGGTGCGACGCAATCCCTCGGTGACCAGGCGGCTGACCTGCTCGGCGGGGCGTTCCCGGACCGGACGGGTGACCATCCCTGCCTGGCAGAAACGGCACCCGCGGGTGCAACCCCGGAAGATCTCCACGTTGAGGCGGTCGTGGACCACCTCGGTCATGGGCACCAGCTGGCGCTTGGGATAGGGCCAGGCTCCGAGGTCGGCGATGGTGCGTTTCTGCACGCGGGGCGGGACGTCGGGATAGCGGGGGCTGACCTCGACCAGGCGGGGGCCGTCGTAGCGAACCTCGTACATCGAGGGGACGTAGACGCCCTCGATGGTGGCCAGTTGGCGCAGGAGCGCGTGGCGACTGGCGGCCCCGCGGGTGGCGCTGCGGCCGGCGCCGGTGGCGCTGCGGCCGGTGGCGACTGGCCCGCCGCCGACGGCGGCAGTGCGC
>JBOGGN010000101.1:0-2966 GCA_050744165.1 Acidimicrobiales bacterium
GCGGCGTCGAGCAGTTCCTGGCGCCGCTCCTCCTTTGCTTCGACCCCGATCTTTGGCACGGCGCCATTTTGCCCGGGTCCCCCCGCAAGCGGCGCGATACCGCCACGATCGGCGCCCAATGCCGCCCCGACCGGGACGGATTCAGTCCTCGCTCTCGGCCGGCGACGATCACCTGATTTCTGGACTACCACGAACGATACCGACTAGTCGGTTTGTTTGGACGGTGCGGAACGTCGAGACGAGTCCGTGCCGAGAGGAGTGCTACACCCCGTGTTCCCTGAAGTTGAGGTGGAGGCCGAACAGCCGGCACCGCCTGCGCCCGCTCCCGATCCACCGGCTGTGCCCCTTCCCGATCCACCGGCAGGCCCGCCCCGTGATCGGGAGCCGCCCGGCGAGTCCATCGTCGTCGAGGAGCCGCCGGAGCCCATCGGTGCCGAGCAGCCCGTCGAGGTCGACCAGCTTCCCGACATCGTCGAGCCCCGGGAGCACCTCGACGTCCGGGGCTACCTCGGGCTGCGGCGTTTCCTCGGGGCGGCGGCGCGCTGGGCGGTACTGGCGGGGGCCGCCGGAGTGGCGGCGGGTCTCGGGGCGTCGCTGTTCATTGCCGGACTGAACTGGCTGACCGGGACGGTCAATAGCGCGCGAGCGGCCCTGCCGTGGTACCTGATCGTGGTGTTCCCGGCCATCGGGGCCACCGCCGTGGGCTACCTGTTGTGGCGAACCGACCGGGTGGCGTTCGTCTCCGCGTGCGGCACTGACAGCTTCATCGACGCCGTCGGGGAGGCCAACGGGCGCATCTCGCCCAAGGTGCCGCTGCTGCGCATCCTCGGGGCGTGGCTGACCATCGGCTTCGGCGGCAGCTCCGGCCGGGAATGCCCCATGATCTACACCGGTGCCGGTCTCGGTTCCACTGTGGGCGGCGCCCTGCAGGCGCTGCGGAGCCGCCTTCGGGGCAACCAGCCCGGCGACGGGGGCAACCAGCCCGGCGACGAGGCGGAGCGGACCGAGCCGAGGGTTGCCGCCTGGCGCTGCGCCCTGGCCCGGATCCTCGACCTGTCGCCGGCCGATACCCGGATGCTTGCGCTTTGCGGGGCCGCAGGGGCGCTCGGGGCGGTGTTCTCCGCCCCCTTCGGCGGCGCCATCTTCGCAGTCGAGGTCCCCTACCGCCGGGACATCAACATGGGCTTCTTCTGGCCCGCCCTGGTCTCCTCCTTCACCGGTTACGCCGTCGGCTACCTGGCGGTGGGCCGCCAGCGCCTGCTGCACGTACCGTCGCTGCACGCCCTCTCGGGCCGGGAATGGGCCCTTGTCGTGGTGCTGGCCGTCGCCGCCTCGCTGGTGGGCCGGCTGTTCGCCGGGGTCTTCAACGGCCTCCACGGGCTGTTTCGCCGCCTCTTCCGGGAGGAGGGCGGCCGGCTCCCCAAGTGGGTCCAGACCGGGATCGGCGGCCTCCTGGCCGGGCTCGTGATGCTGGCCTTCCCGCAGGTGTACGGCATCGGCTACCAGGCCATCCGGGACACCGCGGCCGGCCACCTGTACGCCGGCCACGCCATGGCGGCGACGGCGCTTCTGTTTGTCGGCTTAGGGCTGGGAAAAATCCTCGCCTCCTCCTTCACCGTCGGTTCGGGGGGTGTGGGCGGACTGTTGTTCCCGACCATGTTCACCGGTGCTGCCCTGGGCGGCGTTGCGTCCGCCGTCGCCAGCGCGCTGTGGCCGGGGCAGTTCCCCCACACCGCCGCCTACGTGGTGATCGCCATGGGGGCGACCTACGCGGCGGCCGGCAAGGTGCCTCTTGCCAGCCTCTTGTTGCTGTGCGAGGCGACTGCCAACTTCTCGCTGGCCGTGCCGATGGCGGCGGCCAACGGCCTCGCCTATCTCTTGAGCGGGCGCTCGACGGTCTACGACGTGCAGCGGGAACGCTCCGAGGGCGACCATCGCCGGGGCTATTTGGTGGCCATCGCCTTCTTGGTGGTGATCGTGCTGATCGGCCGGTACGTGGTGGCCATCTAAAGGGCGCACCCTGTCGGTCTCCTGATGGCGAATGGTCAGACGACGGCGGGCGGCGGGCAGCCGAGCGCGGCCAACTCGGCCTCGCCCTCGGCACGGCGAGCCGGGATAAGCGCCAGCGTGCAGGCTCGCTCGAACCGTGCCCCCACGGCCTCCCAGCGGTCCACCGCCTGCTCCAACTCGCCTTCGTCGCCGTGCAGGCGCCCGGCGGCCCGTAGCAAGTGGGCGGCGGCGTACTGGTTCTCCTCCCCGAGGGGCCAGGCACCTGCCAGCTCGGCGTCGGCGTCGGGGGCGTGGGTCACCACTGCCATCTCGACGCGCATCAGCGAGGCGAAGGCGCGGAGTATCCCATGCTCCGGGGGGTTGGCCACCGTTGGCGGGGGAACCGGGTCCGACCCGCGATGCAAGGCCACCCGGAGGCGGCTGAACACGCTGAAACCCTTCCCGTCGAGACCGCCGCTCACCTGACGTGCAAGGTCCCACCACCACGGGTAGGCGTCGTCATCGCCCCGTAGTCCGTACACCATGGCGGCCGCATAGAACGCCGGTGCCATCCAGCCCGCCTCCTGGCGCCCGGCGCGATCCCAGCCCTCGCGCATGATCGCCGCCTGCTCGATGGCGGCGTCGAACTCACCCAGGAGGACGAGCGGCGTCACCATGTGGGAGGCGGAGATTTGGGGCAGGCCTTGGGCGGTGGCGTCATGCTTGGACCGCTGCGATGACGCCAAGGCGAGCCGAAGTTGGCCCGCCGCCAGCGCGGTCTCCGACGCCATGTGAAAGATGTCGGCAACCTCGCCGCCAACCCGGGGGTCGTGACGTGGAAGCCGTTCCAAGAGCGCCACCCGTTCGGTCGACAGCCGGAGGGACTCCCGGAAGTGTCCTTGGGCACCGGCACTGCATGACGCCGCGTCCAGCGCATTGCTGAGCAGCACCGCATCGCCGAAGCGGGTGGCCACAGC
>JBOGGN010000102.1:0-14655 GCA_050744165.1 Acidimicrobiales bacterium
GGCCTCTCCCGCCGAGGCGCCGGCAGCCTTTTCGGCGGCCGGCGTCCCCGGCAGGTCGGCCGGGGCCCCCCCCGTTGCCCCGGCATCTTCGGCCGCTGCAGCCTTGGATATCACAGCGGCGGCGACAATCTCGGACTGGGATGTGCGGCCGTCCCCAAGCGGGCCACTGCCGCCGGCGATCTCGGACTGGGACCTCCGCCCGTCCTGGAGCGGGCCTAGGCCACCGATCAGGCCAGACTTGGGTATGCGCAGCTCCCCGAGCGGGCCGACGCCGCCGACCAGGCCGGAGGCCGCCACCGTGGCCGCGGGCCGCGCTACGTGGCCATTTGCCACCGGGCCATTTGCCATCGTGGTGGTCGCCTCGGGGCGAGCGGATCCCTCCGCGGGGCCGGTCCGGGCCAGGGGTGGTCGGGCCGCGGCGGCAGCCAGGTTGTCCAGCAGCAGAAGGTACCGGTCGCTGTTCATGGCGTCGAGGAGGCGTTCGCGGGCGTCTTCCCGCTCCACCGCCAGCCGGCGTAGCAATGCCGCCGCCGGCTTGGCGTCGGTCGGCGCCAGGCCCCGGATCTGGGTCTGGAAACGACCCATAAGGACGTCCGCGTCCCGAACCTCGCCCAGGGCGGCAGCCAGCCAGCCCAGCTCGTCCCGCACGGGACCGGCCCAATCGGGATCCAGGAGCCGCCAGAAGGTCCGTAGGTCGCTGCGCAGCCGGCGGGTACCGACCCGAGCCTGGTGCACGTGCTCGGGGTCGTCTCCCAGGCGCACCCCTGGGTCGTGGCGGATCACCCGGGTCACGGCGGTGGCCACGGCGGCGCCCACCACGTCTGCCACCGTGGCGTTCCGATCCAGGCCGGGGATGACCACGTCGGGTCCGAGCGCGGCCCGGGGGCCGATGGCGCGGACCACCTTTGGCCGGTCGTCACCTGGTAGGCCGCCGGCGGCGGTGAGGGCGGCCAAGGCCGACTCCAGGAGGTTCGGCGGGGCGGCGTCGGTGACCTCGAGCTCGAGCTGGCGGAACCGGGCCGCCAGGCGCCGGCCGTCCATGACCGACACCACGTCGTCGTCGACCTCGGCCAGCTTGCGGCCCGCCTCGTCGCGCAGCTCCACCCGGCGGCGGTCGGTCAGGAGCTTGGCCACTGGCACCAAGCGCGCCGTGCGGGCCTGGGCCCGCACCATGTTGACGGCCTCGGTGGGGACCGGCCCGAACGACCCCGGCCAACTCAACTCGGTGCGCACTAGGGCGACCCCGTCAGCGTCGCTCGGCAGCTTCAACGTCCAGCCCGACTCGGCGCCGGCACCGCCGAGGGTGTCGCGGCGGTGACGCAGGGTGACACCCCAGCGCATCAGCCGCAGATCGGCGGTGTCGAGGTAGATCGCCTGCAGCCTGGCGGGTGCCACCGCGTTAGCCACCACGCCGGGGACGACACCGGTCAGCTCAGGACATTCGAAGTGCAGCCCGACGTCAAGTTTGACCTCGCGTTCAAGGTTGACGCTCGGCTCCGGCACACGGTGCAGGATACGGCACCGGGCTATGAGATGAACGGAAGTTGAACGTCAGGTTCTCGCATTCCGTCGTCAGGGCAGGATCAGGTGGCTGTCTCCAAACTCGTGCCATAGGTAGCCTTCGGCCAGGGCAGCCCTGTAGGAACGGTCGAGCAGCTCGGCCCCGCCGACCGCCTCGAGCATGGCCAGGTGGCTGGCTGCCGGCTCATGCCAGCCGGTGATCATGCCGTCGACCAGCTGGACTCGGTGCTCGGGGGTCACCACCAGGTCCGTCCACCCGCGGGCCGCCCGGGCTTGGGCGGAAATGACCGGTGCTGCAGCGGGCGCCAGACCAGCCGTGCCGGCCGTGGCACTGCTTTCGAGTGCCCGCACCACCGTCGTGCCCACGGCGATGACCCGGCCGCCGCGCCGGCGGGTCTGGTTGACGAGGTCGGCGGTCGACTCGGGCACGTCGAACCACTCCGCCATCGGCGCCTCGTGGCCTTCCAGCGAGGACACCCCGCAGTGCAGGGTGATCGGGGCGACACCGATGCCCCGGCTGACCAGGTCGGTCACCAGAGCAGCGCTGAACGGCCGGGCGGCGCTCGGCATCTCGGCGCTGCCGGCGTGCTGGGCGAAGACCGTCTGGTAGTACTCGATGGGCCAGGGCCTGCAGACGTAGGAGTACCGGATCGGGCTGCCGTGGGCTGCCAGCCACTCGTCGAACCGCCCCTGCAGATTGAGTGAGGCGACCCACAGCCGGCCGGGGGTCCCGTACGGCGCCAGCAGCCGGGCCTCGCCGCCGCCGGGCAGCTCCAAGACAAGGCCCGCCTCGGCGGCTGGGAACGGAAGGCTGGCGGGGCGAGCCGCCCGGCGGGGTTCAACCACCCACCGGTCGCCACCCTGGTGGGTCGAAAGGTGCAGTTCCAACGGCGGGGCGGTGCGGTTGGCGACGGTGCCGCCGGCGACGGTGGCGGGGACTGATGCGGGCAGAGTGGCGGAATTGTTGACCACCAGCAGGTCGCCGGGCCGCAGGTAGTCGTGCAGGTGGCGGAAGGTGGTGTGGGCCAGGTCGGTGGTGTGGCGCCATGCGACGAGTAGACGCACCTGGTCGCGATCGAGGCCCCGCGCTTCGGGCGGCTCGGATGCCTCGAGCGAGGGCGGCAACACGAAGGTGTGGCGTTCGCCGGGGCGAACCGGGGCGGCCAGCATCACGCCACCGTGCCCGCAGCCGCCGCGGGGTATGGGGTCGCCCACGCCGGGTAGTCCTGGAGGCGGTAGCGGCCGTTGGGCAGGTCGCCCTCGGCCAGCGCTACCAGCCCCGGAACCGCCACCTCGGGCAGCGGCCGGTCGGAGATGTCCTCGCCCGGAAACGCCTCCTGGTGCATCTGGGTGCGCAGGTCGCCGGGGTCGGCGAGGTAGACGCGGGGGCCGGGCTCCGCCATCTCCTGCATGAGGATGTTGGTGAGCTGTTCCAGCGCCGCCTTCGACGACCCGTAGCCGCCCCATCCGGCATAGGCCTCGACGGCGGCGTCGGAGGTGATGTTGACCACCCGGCCGTTGCCGGCTCGCAACCACGGCAGCGCCAGCTGCACCAGCGCCAACGGGGCCAGGATGTTGACCTCGTAGACGTGGCGGAGCACGTCGAGGGGGTAGTGCTCCAGCTCGGGCTGGGGGCTCGGTCCGAGCAGGCTGGCGTTGTTGACCAGCAGGTCAAGGCGACCCAGCTGCGCCACCGCGGCCACCAACGCCCGCCGGTGGGCGGGATCGGCGACATCGCCCGGGATGGCGCGGACCATGCCTCCCAACTCCTGAGCCGCCGCCTCAAGGGCGGTGGCATCCCGCCCGTCGATGACCAGCTGCCAGTCCCTTTCGACAAGGGCTCGGGCCGTGGCCAGACCCAGGCCCCGGGACCCTCCGGTGATGAGAGCGACGCTCATGGCGACCTCCTCGATGTTCGTCAACCAGTAATACAAGTTATACCTTGCTTTATTGGTCTAAGCAAGACCTGAAAGGATCTCCGCCGTGGAGGTCACCCGCGCGGAGTTCGAGGACCTGGTCGCCGACGCCCTGGACTCGCTGCCCGAGGACCTGGGCCGTCTGATGGACAACGTGGTGGTCATGGTCGAGGACTGGCCGACCGCGGAGCAGCTCGTCGGCGTCAAAGGCACCCTGCTCGGCCTGTATCAGGGCGTCGCACTCACCCATCGCGGGCCGCTCAGCTACATGGGCGCCATGCCAGATCGCATCTACATCTTCCAGGGGACCATCTCCGAGCGATCCCCCACCCCCGAGGTGCTCGTGGCCCTGGTTCGGCGGGTGGTGATCCACGAGGTGGCGCACCACTTCGGCATCTCCGACGCTCGGCTGCACGAGCTGGGGTGGGCGTAGGGCTGAGCTTGGAGCTCGGCGTGGGGCTGGGCGTGGGGCTGGGGTCCCTGTCTGTTGTTACCGCAAGCTCGCCGGCAATCGGGCCACGGCAGGAAGAGACTTGGTGCCGCGGGAAAGGACTTGAGTACAGCTGTTGCTCTTGGTGCCACTTACGACCGGAATCCGGCCTCACCGGTGCCAAGAGTCAAAGATGTTCCCAAGACTGCGCCCGCCTCGTCGAGTGGGACCGACGGCCGGGTCAGTCCCCGAAGGCCATCACCTGCCCGCTGGCGGCGATCACCACCCGGCCCGAGCCGGCGGCCGGTGAGACGAACCGTGAGGGCACGGTGCCGATCGATTGCCGGAAGACGACGTGGCCATCGGCGGGGTCCACCGCGAGGAGCTGGCCGGCACCGGTGGCCACCGTCCACACGGCGCTCGGGGTCACGATTGCCGGCCCAGCCGTGTCGGCGGGTGCGGTCCACAACACCCGGATCTGGTTGCCGGCAATCGAGACCCCGACCAAGCCGCTCGGGCAGGGCACGAACAGCGTGGCCCCGGAGTGGCTGACTCCGCCCATGGCCAGGTCGGTGCACACCTGGGCCGAGGACAGCTGGCCCCCGACGCCGCCGAGGTGGCCCGCGTTCAGGAGGTAGCCGATGCCGGACTTGCCGACCTGGAAGATCACCGACCCGTCGAGCACCGGGTTGGTGGACCCGAGGTCGGTGTCGCTGGCGTTGAGCCGAGCGAAGTCGGTGGGGGCAAACGAATCCAGCAGCTGCAGGCCGGCACTGAGATGGACCACGGCGTTGCCGTAGTCGTAGCTCCCGGTGCTGGAGCTGTTGCCGCTGGCCAGGTAGAAGCTGCCGTCGGGGGCCACCACGGCGCCCGGCGGCGCCCAGAAACCGCCCTCATTCTCCGTGGGCAGGGTGAAGTAGCTCGGCGTTCCGAGGCCGGCTGCGGCGACGGGCACCGCCGTCACCCGCCCGTGGTAGCTGCCGCAGTCGCCATAGCGGCCGCCGAAGGGCACCAACACCTCGTTACCGTCGAGAGCGAGTGCGGCCCGCTGGTTGTCGGTGGTGTAGCTGGAGCCGGGCGGGTCGACGTCGGTAGAGGCCACCAGAACCCCCGTGGCCAGGTTCAGCTCGTAGAGGATGTCCTTTCCCGGCGCCACCAGTCCCACCGCGAAAACGCGGTTGGCATCAGGGTCGGCCACGGGAGTCCCGGTGATCCCAACTGGATCGACGTCACCGCATGCCAGCGTGCTGTTGGGCAGCGGCGTCCCCAGGTGGTTCTGCCACAAGAGCGCGCCCGACGCTGCGTTGACGGCGTACATCGTGTCGTTCTCGGTGGCCGCGATGACGGTGTCGTCGACGACCAGTGGCTGGGCATAGACGGCACCATCCAGGGCGGTCGCCCACACCCGGCGCACTGCGGCCGGCGTCGACGGTCCGTCGGGGGCGACGCCGCTGCGGCCGGCGTCGTGGAAGTAGGTCGTCCAGCTGCCGCTGGTGGCGGCGCTCGTGCCGCCCGCGGTCGTCGCCGGCGACCCGCGGCTGGTGGTGGGCGACGAGGTGACCGACGACGATCCCGACCTGCTCGAGGGCGTGGTCGTCGTGGCCTGCGTCCCGGTCCCCGACGAGCACGCCCCGGCGACCAGGATGGCGGCGAGAGCGGCGAGGATCAGCACTCGGTGTCGGCGCATGTCCCCGCCATGAAAACAGGCGCTCAGGACAACGGGGGTTCGGCTCGGTCCCGCTCCGTCGGCGCGGGTTGTTCGTTCACCGAACCATGGTTGGCGCCGCGGCTCAGAACTGGCCTAGGTAAAACCGGGTTCCCTGGTCGTCGGTGCAGTCGGAGGTCAGGCCGTAGGGCTGCCGCTCGGGGTCGGTGGCCCGCCCGCCTTGAGCCCGAACGCGGGCCACGGTCTCAGTGAGGTTGTCGACCCGGTACATGGGCACGGTGGTGGCCCGAGCCTGGCCACCCCGCAGCCCGGTCTTGGGCGCCAGGTTGTCGATGTCCCAGCCGTCCTCAACCCGGCCCGGCAGGAACCGCCACCCGAGCACCGACCCGTAGAAGGCGCGGGCCCGGGCCGAGTCCTCGACCTCCATGGTGACGTAGGCCACGTCGCCCTGGCGCTCGTCCACCGGCGGGGTCGCCGGCCGGGCTTCGAGCAGTGCGAACGGCACCCCCTGGTCGTCGATGCAGTTGCTGAGCCGTCCGAACGGCTCGACCTGCGGGGGATGGGCCTGGCCGCCCGCCGACCGGACGGCCTCGACGGCGGCGTCGAGGTCGCCAACCGCAAAGCACAGGAACAAGGTGGCCTGCCGGTAGCCGCCATGGAGGCCGTGCGGCAGCGACTGGCCGGACACCTGCCAGCTGCCGGGCCCCGTCGCCCGGGCCTGCCAGCCCAGCACCTCGCTGAAGAACCGAGCCGCCCGATCGCTGTCTGGCACCCACAGCGACATGTAGGCGATAGTGCTCAACGGGGCAGCGGGTGGGTCAGCCGACGCAGACGCCGAGGAGGCCGGTGCCGGCGAGGCGGCTCCCGACCCGACCGCGGGCACCGGGCCGGAAACGATCCACCGGTGCCCGAAGGGGTCTCGGATCACCGCGTTGCGGCCGTATGGGTGGGTCGCCGCCGGGCGCTCGACGGTGGCACCGCCCTCGGTGGCGGCGTCGATAAGCCGATCGAGGTCGGGCACCACCAGCGCCAGGCTGACCGGGACCCGGTCCCCGGGCCGGGGCGCCGCCACCTGGCTGGCAGGGGCCGGACCGGCCGGCGGTTCGTCGGCCAGGTACACCGGGCTACCCGCCAGATCGAGCTCGGCGTGGCCGATGCGGCCGTCGGCCATGACGAACGCGTCGCCCCGCCGGCGGGCACCAAAGTGCTCGACGTACCAGTCGAGGGCGCTCGGGGCGTCAGCGACGATCAGGTAGGGCACGACGGTCGGCCTGGCCGCGGGGACCGCAACCACCGCGGGCTCCGAAGCGAGGTCGCCGTCGATGAGGTCGGCGTCGAGGTCGACAGTGACGTTGGACACGGTGACTCCTTTGGGCAGGGACAGGGCTCGGGCGAGGCGGGCCCGCAGGTGGGCGGCAAACAACGGGTCGGGGGCGATCGCCCGGGCCGGCTCCCGCAGTGCTTCCACGAGATGGGCATCGAAGGGGTCAGACATGGTCGGCCTCCTCCCCGCCGTCTTGGCCGTAGACCCGGCGGAACGCCGCCCGGGCCCGGACCAGCAGCCCTTCGGTGCTGTGGACCGAGCGGCCGAGCAGGGCGGCCACCTCGGCAACGGGAAGGTCGTCGAGGTATCGAAGCACTAGCGCCCCCCGGTGGTGGGGCGCCAGCTGCATCAACGCCTCGTGGGCCCGCACGGCGTCAAGGTGGGTGTCCCATTGGTCGACCACCCCCGACGACTCGTCCGCCACCGCTTCGAGCCGCCGGTCTTCGCGAGCTTGGCGCCGCCAATGATCGGCCAGCTTGTGGCGGGCCACCCCGACCAGCCAGGCGTTGGAGACCGGCGTCGGCGGCTCCCGCCGCACCGCGTCCACCGCCGCCAGAAACACCTCGGCGGTAAGGTCCTCGGCCCACGAGACCCGGCCGCAGCGCCGTAGCAGGTAGCCGTAGACGTAGGGCAGGGCCTGGTCGTACAGGGAGAGCAGCTCGGCCCCAGGGTCGTCAACCACTGAGGATTGCTCGCTCACACCCGTATTGTCGTCCGGGACCCCGAAACTCCGACGGTGAGGGAGCGGATTTGTCGACCCCGCAATGCGACCCCCAACACGGCGACGCGGTCGACCCCCGAACGCTGGCCGCCTGCCCGTACCAGATCGACAAGCCGACCATGCTCCAGGGTTGGCGCACCCTGACCTTCCTCCACTGGCGGTACCCCGCCGAGCAGGTGCAACGCCTGCTGCCACCCGGGCTCACAATCGAGGAGGCGGATGGCTCGGGGTGGGTCAGCCTGATCCCGTTCCGAATGGAGGTTGGGCTGCCTCGGGTACGGCGGCTGCCGTGGGCCGGACAGTTCTGCGAGACCAACGTGCGGACCTACGTCGCCGATAAGGCGGGACGCTCGGGCATCTGGTTCTTCTCGCTCGACGCGGCCCGGCTGGGCGCAGTCAGCGTGGCTCGCAGTGCCTACCGGCTGCCGTATTTCTGGTCGGAGATGAGCTTGCGCCAAGCGGGCGACCGGGTGGAGTACCGCTGCCGGCGGCGCTGGCCCGGCCCTCGAGGCGCCACCAGCCACGCCGTGATCGATGTCGGCGCCGCCTACCAGGACGACGAGACGACACCGCTGGAAAATTTCCTTACTGCCCGGTGGGCGCTGTTCAGCGTCTCGGGCGACCGACAGCGATTCGCCCTCGCCCGGCACGACCCATGGCCCCTGCGGCGGGCCCGCCTGGTGTCGCTGGACGACGACCTGGTGGCCGCCGCCGGCCTGCCAGCGCCCACCGGCGAACCGATGGTCGAGTTCTCCGAAGGGGTGGCGGTGCGCATCGGCGCCGTCCAGCGCTGAGCGTCATTCCTGGGCGGCTTTTGTGTGGACAGGTCGCACCACCAGCACCCAGGTATGCGGAGAGCTCAGGCAGGGACTTCGCTCTTGTCTCCTCCCCAGAGTGTGTGGAAGCTGCCGTCCCGGTCGACCCGCTGGTAGGTGTGAGCCCCGAAGTTGTCGCGCAAGCCCTGGATGAGTGCCGCGGGGAGACGGGGCCGGCGGAGGCCGTCGAAGTAGGCGAGCGACGAGGAGAAGGCGGGGGTGGGAATACCGGCCTCGGCGGCGGCCACGATGACCCGGCGCCAACTTTCAGCCCCGTTGGCGACTGCGTCGGCGAAGTACGGCGCCACCAGAAGGCTCGGCAGATCGGGCGACTCCTGGTAGGCCTCCCGGATGCGGTCGAGGAACCGGGCCCGGATGATGCAGCCACCCCGCCAGATGGTGGCCATAGCACCGCGGTCGATGTTCCAGCCGTAGGTCTCGCTGCCAGCCGAGATGTGGTCGAAACCCTGGGCGTAGGCCACCACCTTCGAGGCGTAGAGGGCCCGACGCACGTCCTCCACGAAACGATCCCGCAGACCGGGGGCCACCATGGGCGGCGTGACCGGCAGGCCGGCACGGCCCGCGAAGGTGACCTCGGCCGCCGCCCGCTGTGCCACGTGCCCCGACAGGGAGCGGGCGAAGGTGGCTTCGGCGATCCCGGTGATGGGCACGCCGAGGTCGAGGGCGCTCTGCACCGTCCAGCGACCGGTCCCCTTCTGCTCGGCCCGGTCGGCCACCACGTCGACGAAGGGCCGGCCGGTGGCCGCATCGAAGTGGGCCAGCACGTCGGCGGTGATCTCGATGAGAAACGACTCGAGGTCCCCCGTGTTCCACTCGCCAAATATGGTGGATAGCTCCGAGGGGGCGGCGGCGAGCCCGGAGCGAAGCAGGTCATAGGCCTCGGCAATGAGCTGCATGTCGGCGTACTCGATCCCGTTGTGGACCATCTTCACGAAGTGGCCGGCGGCGTCGGGGCCGACGTGAACACAGCACGGGACCCCATCGACCTGGGCGGCGATGGCTTCGAACATGGGACCGAGTTTCCGGTATGCCTCGTCCGACCCTCCGGGCATAATGCTCGGCCCGAGCAGGGCACCCTCCTCGCCCCCCGAGACGCCGGTGCCGACAAAGTGGAGGCCTTTTTCCAGAAGGTTCTTCTCACGGCGCAGGGTGTCGGTGAAATGGGCGTTGCCGCAGTCGATGACGATGTCGCCGGGCTCCATGAGCGCCACCAGCTCGTCGATGACGGCGTCGGTGCCGGGTCCCGCCTTGACCATGACGATGACCGCCCGGGGGCGCTCGAGGGAGGCGACAAAGGCGGCCATCGTCTCGCTGGGCACGAAGTCGCCCTCGCCGCCGTGAGCGGCGACCAAGGTCCTGGTGCGCTCGGTGGTCCGGTTATGGACCGCCACCCGGTAACCGTGTCGGGCCAGGTTGCGGGCCAGGTTGCGGCCCATCACGGCCAGGCCGGTCACGCCGATCTGGGCCCCCCGATCGTTGGTCGTCGTCATCGTGTGGCCTCCCGTCGCTTCGGTCGACAACAGAATGGCGCAGGGCCGGGTGGTCGTGCGCCGGGCGGCACCGCGCGTGCCCGGCAACGGGCACAGAGGCAGAAAATGGGCGGGGCCGAGAGTTGGTCGCCATATGCTGCCCGGCAAGGAGGGCGGGGCGGAGGCACCGTCCCCGACGAACCATGTCGACCAGCTCGTACACCTCGGCCCAGAACGGTGACCGGCCGCCGGCGGCGCAGGCTGTCGATCTGCGCAAGATCTACGGCACCGGCCAGGCGGAGGTGCACGCCCTGGCGGGCATCAACGTGGCCTTTGAGCGAGGCCGCTTCACCGCCGTGATGGGTCCGTCGGGCTCGGGCAAGTCGACCTTGATGCATTGCATGGCGGGCCTCGACCGCCCGACGTCGGGGCACTCCTACGTGGGCGGCGTCGAGATCGCCAGCCTCGACGACGCCGGGCTGACCGAGCTTCGGCGTGACCATGTGGGCTTCGTGTTCCAGTCCTTCAACCTGGTGCCGACCCTGACGGCGGCCGAAAACATCTCGCTGCCCCTCGATCTGGCGGGCAAGAAGCTCGACCAGCAGTGGTACGACTACCTGGTCGGCCACCTTGGGATCGGCAACCGGCTGACCCACCGCCCCCGGGAGCTGTCGGGAGGCCAGCAGCAACGGGTGGCGTGTGCCCGGGCCCTTATCGGCAAGCCCGACTTGGTGTTCGCCGACGAGCCGACCGGCAACCTGGACTCCAACTCGACCGCCGAGGTGCTGTCGTTCCTGCGCAGCTCGGTCAAGGATCTGGGCCAGTCGGTGGTGATGGTGACCCACGACCCCCACGGCGCCTCCTACAGCGACCGGGTCCTGTTCCTGGCCGACGGCAACGTGGTGGGCGAGCTGTCCGACCCCACCGCCGATGCGGTCCTGGAACGCATGCGGACGCTGGGCAGCTGAGATGTGGAAGGTCACCATCAAGGGCCTGCTGGCGCACAAGCTCCGGCTGGCGCTGACGGCGATCGCCATCGTTCTCGGGGTCACGTTCATTTCGGGCACCTACGTGCTCACCGACACGCTGCACAACACCATTTCCAACCTGTTTGCCAACGTCTACCGCAACGTCGACTTCCAGGTGCGGGGGGTGGCCCAGTTCACCGGCAGCGGCCCGGTCAGCGGGGCGGTGCGCAACCCCATCCCCGACTCCATCCTGCCGGAGGTGCGCGCCGTGCCCGGCGTGGAGACGGCGGCGGGCACCATCGGGGGCTACGCCCAGTTCGTCTCCCCTGCCGGCAAGGCCATCTCCAACGGCGGCGCTCCCACGCTCGGCGTGTCCTTTGATTCCGACCAACGGGTCTCCCAGTTGCACATCGTGCAAGGCCAGCCACCGTCGGGCCCCCACGACGTGGTGATGGACGCGGGAACGGCCGGTTCCTACCACTTCCACATCGGCCAGCAGGTCCGGGTGCTCTTGCTCGGGGCCCCGCAGACCTTCACCATTACCGGCATCGCCCGCTTCGGCACCGCCAACAACCTGGCCGGGGCCACGCTGGCGGCCTTCACCGTGCCCACCGCACAGACCGTGCTCGACACGCCGGGCCAGGTCGACTCGATCAGCGTGGTCGCCCAACCAGGTGCCGACAAGGCGACCATCAAGAGGGCCATCGCGGCGGTGCTGCCGCCGGGCGTCGAAGTGGTGACCGGCCAGACGGTGGTCAACGAGCAGACCGGCTCCATCGACAAGGCGCTCGGGTTCTTCAACACCGCCCTCTTGGTGTTCGCCTTTATTTCCTTGTTCGTGGGCGCCTTCACCATCCTCAACACCTTCTCCATCCTCGTGGGCCAACGGACCAAGGAGCTGGCCCTGCTGCGCATCGTGGGTGCGAGCCGTAAACAGGTGTTCCGGTCGGTGTTGGGCGAGGCGGCCATCGTGGGGCTGGTGTCGTCGGCCATCGGCATCGGCCTTGGTGCTGTGGCGGCACTGGGCCTGAAAGCCCTCCTCAAGGGCTTCGGACTCGACCTGCCGCCGGGACCACTCGTCTTCCGCGTGCGCACCGTCGTGGTGGGGCTCATCGTCGGCGTCGGGGTCACCGTGTTCGCGGCCATCAGCCCCGCACGCCGGGCGGTGCGCATCCCGCCAGTGGCGGCCATCAGCGAGCAACAGGGGGGCAGCGACGTCAGCTTCACCCGGCGGTTCACCATCGGCGGCTCCATCGCCGTGTTGGGGGCGGTGTTGCTCGGGATCGGCCTCGCGGGGGGCACGATCGTCTTGGTGGGCCTCGGGGCGCTGCTGCTGTTCGTCGGGGTCGCCATGCTGTCGCCGGCGGTGGCCCGGCCCGTCGCCAGCGTGATCGGACGGCCCCTGGCCGCCGGCCTCGGGGTCGCGGGCCGGCTGGGGCGCGAGAACTCTATGCGCAGCCCCCGGCGAACGGCCCAGACGGCATCGGCGCTCATGATCGGCCTGGCCCTGGTCTCGGCCATCTCGGTGTTCGGGGCATCGGTGTCCAAGTCAGCCACCAGCGCCGTCGACAACGCCTTTCGGGCCAACCTCATCGTGACCGGGACGGGCCAGGCCCAGGCGGGGTCGTTCAGCACCACCCTGCCTGCGATGCTGGCGGCGGTTCCCGGGGTCACGGCCGCGCTGACGGCGTACCAGGGCGACTTCGAGATCCGCCAGTCGGTGCAGACACTTACCGCGGTGTCCACCCACGGCCTGTCCCAGACGCTCATCGTGGACATGACCTCGGGCAGCGCCGCTACCCTCGGAACCGGCCAGCTCCTCCTCGACGCCACCACCGCCAGCAACGACAACCTCAAGGTGGGCGACACGGTCCCCGTGAAGTTCGCCCTCACCGGCGCCGGCACCATGACCGTCGGGGGCATCTACAAGGCCAACGCCCTGATCGGCAGCTACCTGGTCGGCGAGTCGTTCTACCTGTCGCACTACAGCACGCCGGAGTTGCTCGGCGTCCTGCTGAAGACCGACGGCAGCGCCGCAGTCGAGAGGCAGGTCAAACAGACCCTGGCTGGGTTCCCGACGGTTCAGGTGCAGACCAAGGCGGCCTTCGAGAAGGCCCAAGCGAAGCAGGTCAACCAGTTGCTCGGGGTCGTCTACGCCCTGCTGGGGCTGGCGGTCATCATCGCCCTGATCGGGATCGTCAACACCTTGATGCTCTCAGTGTTCGAACGCACCCACGAGATCGGGCTGCTGCGAGCAGTGGGCATGAAACGACGCCAGATCCGCACCATGATACGCTCCGAAGCCGTCATTCTGGCCATCTTCGGCGCCCTCATCGGCATCGTCATCGGCACCGGCCTCGGTATCGCCCTGGTCAAGTCGCTGAGCTCCTCGGGCATCAACGCGACGGCGGTGCCGAGCCCCAGCTTGGTGTTGTTCCTGGTCCTGGCGGCGCTGCTGGGCTTGCTGGCGGCGACGTGGCCGGCCCGCCGGGCGGCCCGGCTGGACGTGCTGGACGCCATCGCAACCAACTAATCGGCGTGCGGTCCTTAGAGGAACGTCATGCGGGTCGCTTCCTGCCTGCCTTGGGCGAAACCGGCACGGGCGGTGGGAATGCGGGTTGCCGGGTCCAGCTGGTTCGTGCCCATTGCGGCCCGGGAATCGGCGTCCGGTGTGATCACCTCGACGCGGCTGCCCTGCTTGCGCAGGCCCTGGACCTGGCTTGGTAGGTCTGTGCCCCATTCTGGCGGTCTGCGCAGGCCCTCGAACTGGGTCGCGTTTGGTGGCGTCTGGCTCCGTCCGCCCAACGGCGAGAGCACCACGACGTTCGCATAGCCCGAGGCGAGGTCGGCGTTGTCGGTGGAGCGCACGCCGCCATCGATGTACCGGCAGCCGTTGATGCTGACGGTGGGGACCAGACCGGGCAGCGCGGTGCTCGCGGTGACCGCGTCCACCAGGTCGACGCCGGAATCGCGGTCGAACGTAACGAGTTCGCCGGTATGCGCGTCGAGGGCCACGATGATCATCGGCTTGTCCGGCCATTCACGGCGAGGCAGCCGGGCGGCCACCGTTGCCCGCCGCTGTCGCGCCGCAGGTTCGAGAATAGAGTCGCTCTCCAAGCCGAATGCGCCCATCGCACGTTGTAACTCGGCTGCCGAGGTGGCGGCCGCGGAGATGGCCCTCATCCGCTCGAACACGGTGGTCATCGGCAGGGACGGCTGCCGTTCCCGGTTCGGTCCGACCGGTTGAACCGGGGGAGACAGCACCGAGGCCAACAGTTCCTCCGGCGGAATCCCGCTGCGCACCTGCGCGGCCGCAGTGGCTCCGGCCGAGGTGCCGATCACCAAATCGGCGGCCTCTGTCATATCGAGACCAGCTTCGGCCAGGCCAGCGATGATGCCGATCTCCCACGCATTTCCGGCAGCGCCACCACCACCGAGAACCAGAGCAACGTTAATGCCGTCGGAAACCGACTTGGAAGGGAATTGCATTGGGGTGACTGCCTTTCGGGATGCCTTTGGGATGCGCAAGGGGCGTCCCGGCGTCACCGCTGTCAGGCGAGTCGCACAGCCGTGCCGACGGGAGCACCCAGTGTCGTTGCAGCAGAAACGGGTCTCACCTCCCTCGGTCGATCACGGACGGACATGACAATAGCCGCACCGCGGGGGTCAGACGTCAGCTGCCGCCCGCCTACCCCATACACTCCGCCCCGTGGGCCAACAGGTGCGGCCGAACAACCTGCCGGAGCAACTGACCAGCTTTGTCGGCCGGGCGGAGGAGCGGGAACTCATCACCCGGGCGCTGGC
>JBOGGN010000103.1:0-35513 GCA_050744165.1 Acidimicrobiales bacterium
TGATCACGCGTTCTAGCGCCACCAGTTCGGCATTGCGTTCGCCGTCGCGTCCGGGCGGGGCCGCAAGCCGGGCGGCGGCCAATCCCGTCACACCCCCGGGATAGTCTCGGCCGGCGATGACGCTCTCAATGTTCCCGGCTGCCGCCTCGACGCCGAGGACGGTGACCCTGGTCAAGCTGTCGGCCGAAATCGCCCGGCAGTTGGCCCCCGTGGGCCGCATCTCCGTCGAGGGCGAGGTCTACCAGCCCAATCGCACCGGTGGCGGGCGGCTGTACTTCACCCTGCGAGACCGTCGAGCCCAGGTCAAGGTCGCCTGCCCTCAGGGTCGGGCCTCCCGATGCCGAGCAGTGGCTGGGGAGCGCGTCCGTGTCGTCGGGACCCTCACCTGGGCCAGCGACTGGGGGTACCTGCAACTCGTCGCCGAGGCCGTCACTCCGGTTGGCGAGGGGGCGGTGGCCGCCATGATCGCCGAGTCGCGAGATCGGCTGCGTGCCGACGGGTTGCTGGACCGGCCGAAGCGGCCCATCCCCGTGCTGCCCCGAGCGATCGGCGTGGTGTGTGGCACGGAGGCCGCAGTGCGCAAGGACATCGAGTCGGTGGTGGCCTCGCGGTTCCCCGGGTATCCAGTGCGGTTCGAGGAGGCGTTTCTCACGGGTGCGTCGGCACCGGTGTCGATCATGGACGCCCTGGGCCGGCTACTCGCCGACTGGCGTGTTGAGGTTGTCGTGCTGGCTCGTGGCGGCGGTGACGCCACCCAGATGTTGCCCTTCAGCGACGAGGAGTTGTGCCGGGCGATGTGCGACAGCCGGGTCCCGGTGGTCTCCGCCATCGGTCACGAAGGTGACCGGCCGCTGTGCGACGAGGTCGCGGATCTGCGCTGCGCCACGCCACTGGGCGCCGCCGCCGCTGTCGTTCCCGACCGCCGGGCTCTCGAGGCCGACCTCAGGGTCCGGCGTCAGGCGTACTCCGACCGCTTCGCCCGCCGCGTCACCGATGCCGACCGCAGGGTGGCGGCCATCGATGTCGGCGGGGCTGCCCGGGAGGGCGCGGCCAAGGCGACGGCCCGGTTGGAGCGCTGCCGGGAACGCCTGGTCTGGGCTCACCCCAGGCGGCACTTGGCGGAGGCGTCCCGGCGACTGGCAGCGATCGATCCCCGGGCACCCGCTCTGCGGGCGGTATCGAGCGGGGGCTCTCGTCTCCAAGCCCTCGACTGGCGCCGACGGGTTTGCGACCAGGTGGCGCGGGCAGACGGGCGGCTGGCTGCCGACGCTCGACACTTGGAGGCCTTGTCGCCGGATCGGGTGCTTGAGCGGGGGTTCGCGGTGGTCCGCGACCAGGCCGGTGCCGTCGTCCGCCGGGCCAGCAGCGTGGCGCCCGCTGTCCGGATCGACGTCCAGTTGGCTGAGGGCCGGTTGTCCGCCCGAGTGGAAGAGGTGCACGGTGTCTGACCACGATGGCATTGCCAACGGTGTGCAAGGCGACCCCGACAAAATGAACTTCGAAGAACTGGTTGGCGCGCTGGAGGCGTTGACCGATCGTCTGGCGTCGGGCCAGATCGGGATCGAGGAGGCGGCCGACCTGTATGAGCGGGCCGAGCACCTCCACGGCCTAGCCCGGCAGCGATTGGAGCGGGTGCAGGCCCGCATCGATTCGGTGACGGGCGGCTCGAGCTCCTCGTAACGGAGCTCAACGAAATCCTGTTGCGCCTCGGCGGTGTGTGGTGTTCCCTGAAACTCATGGAACCGGTCCTGTGCGCACGCATTTGCCGAGAGGGTTATCCCCTCGGCGCGGGCACGCCAGGGTCGTTCTTTATCGAACGCTGAGTGCGGGCCGGAGGAGGCTGGTGCCTCAGGGCGGCCGTAACCCGCCCTCCTTGCGCATGCTCTGGTCGTGGCAAGACCTGCGGCAGTGGCCGCCTGCACGAGTCGGGCCAACTGGCGCTCCAAGCCGCGTTGGTCCGAGGACGACACACGGGCATAGAGAGCAACACCGCCCGAAGTTGAAGCAGGCTCGTCGACCAGGATCGTGCCGGTGGCGAGCTGGTGAGCGGGCACCGGCAGCACCCCAGCGTGGAACCAGCGGGTCGCCGTCTGGCGGCTCACGCCATTAGTGCTGGCCCACGCAGCAAGCTTCATCGCTCCCATCATGACCAGGGGGTGTGACAGTCGTGCCCCGACGGGACAGAACTGTTCATTCGTCCGAGCAGTTTGCACCCCTTGACCGCCTGCACCTCCGAGTCCAACTCGGGGATAGGCAGGGTCTTCTCGGGCAGGATTGTGATCAGGGCGTCCTGGACGTCGGAGGGGATGCGGGTACGCTCCTCGACCCGGGCGATGGTGCCCTCCTGCATGCCCGCATGACGGGGCTGGGCACCAGGGCCGCCGCGCTCGGGCCCTCGGCCAGCAGTCGGGCGTAGTTCCAGCCGTAGCGGATGGCCTCCTCGGCGGTGCCCGCGGTGCCCTGCACCAGCTAGGTCGAGCTGCCGCTGATGGCCGCCGCCAGGTTCTCGCTCAGCCACGTCTTGGCGGTGCCGGGCACGCCGAGCAGCCGGAGCGCCCGGTCGGTGGCCAAGGTTGCGACCGCGACCTCGACCAGCCGGCGGGGGCCGACGTACTTGATCCCACGTAAAGGCCTGGCCGGGCCGGGCGAAGTCGACGAGGACGGCCAGCCGGCCCGACTCCAGGCCCCACAGCCAGGTTCGCTGGGCCCGCACCTGCTCGTCGTCAGTGACGCTGCGGGCCAGGACATACCACCGGTCCGGCTCCCTGGCGCCCGCCAGTACCAGCTCGCTCGGCCACGGCCACCCGGCGGCAGTGCGCAGGTCGGCCTGGACTGTTTCTCCCGACGACAACCGATCATCATCCTGCGGGGCGACCACACGCACGGTGAGTTCTCTGGCAGGCGGCGATAGCGGGCCCAGCCCGCCGCCAGCAGGTGAAGCCGGCAGACCTGGGCCAAGAGCCGCCCCGGCCAGCCGGTGCCACTGCGGACGACGCCGGCCAGATTGCGCACCCGGTTGGCCGCGGCCGGAGCTTGGGCGTCGACCAGGCGCGCCGCCATGGCGTCCCAGAACCCATACGGCTGGGTCTGGGCGTGGCCCAGCCCGTGGCGGAGCAGGTCACCGAGCCAGCGGGCGAGTTCTTCCATCCCGGCCGCGATGTGCTCGCTTCGCTGCTCGGCCCTGGCCTTGGCGGCCTCGGGATCGCGAGCCCGCGGCGCCGGGACGTCGGCCGGGATCTCCGCAGCCTCCGAGTCGGTGGGCGGGGGGGTCATGCCGGCTACGGCATCGGCCAGATCTCCCTCCACCTGCGTGGCCGAGCGGGACGCCAACCACGCCGCCACGTCCGGTGGCGGCTGACCCTCGGCCACGATCGCGGCTCCCTGTGCCCACAACAGGAGCAGCGCCAGCGCGTGCTTGCAGGGAGACTTCCGGCTCGGGCAGCTGCATTTGTAGGCCGGCCCAACCGTGTCCACCGCCACCGTGTACGCCAGATTGGCGCTGCCTCGGCAGGCGCCCCACACGGCCCGGTCGTTGCAGCCGGTGCCGGACCACGGAGAGGGGACGGCCAGTTTGCGGCCCGCCCGCAGGGAGTTGGCGTCGGGGGCGAGGGTGCCGGCTTGCTCCACCGTCGGCCTGCCCACGCATTCACGGTACCGGGGCCGGTGCCGGGTCCCGCGAGAGAGCCGAAGGCCGGGGCGGCCACCGATGGCTGAAACACCGGTCGTCCCGCTGCCCCGGCGACCACCGCCGCCAGACACCGCCGACTGCGGAGGCGGTGCCTTCCGTCCAGGCGATGACGTCGGGTGCCGCGATCCTGCGGACCACCTGGCGGATACCGCCCTCGTACACCGCGTAGCCGGCCCAGGTCCCGGGATAGTCCTTGGTCGACCCGACCTCCACAATCTCGACCGGCCCATAGCGCCGGCGCCGGTGGCGATGGGTGTGCCCGCTGGTCACGAATGCCGCGGGGTTTGCCGCCGCCAACTCGTCGAGCAGCGCTCGGGCCTGGCGTCCCTCTACCCCGGGCGGGTATTCGGTCGGCAGGTGAAACCGTTGGAGTTGGTGGTGGAGCACCAAGAACACGGGGTTCGGAGACCCCGCCGCCAACGAGACCAGTTGGGAACGCTGGTCATCATCGACCTGTCCAGAGCGATGGAATGGGCGGGAAGTCAGCCCAAAGATCAGCCGCAACCCCGGCCGGTCCTCGACCCATGGCTGGCGGGGCACGTTGATGCCGTAGGTCGCCAGGATCGGCCGGCCGTCGGTGGCCGGGTCGTGGTACTCGTGGTTGCCGAGCGTGGCCATGACCGGGACCCGAAGGCGGCCCAACACCCGCCCGACTTCGTGGAACTCGGCTGGCGCGCCGTGCGCCGTCATGTCGCCTTTGACAATCAGGGCGTCGGCGCCCCAGGCGATCGCCTCCTCAGCCGCCGCCTCTACGCAGCGCCAGGCGTAGGGCCGCCCGGACTCCAAGGGCCAGGAATCCTCCAGCGTATGGGTCACGTCGAACCCGGGCTCGCCGAGGTGCAGGTCGTTGATGGTTGCGAAGGTGTCGAGCAGGCGACCCGGCGGCGGGCGCAGGGTCGTCACCCGCTCGACCAGGGTTCGCGGCACCCCGGGGCCGCTCATGACCAGGTCGTAGCTGGTCGCCGGCCGGAGCCCGCCGATGGTCACCGCGCCGGGACCACCGATCGCGCCCGGAGGCAGTGGGACCGACGCCTTGCGATGCCCCTTGCGTTGGCGGGTGGCAGGCGGGGACGGTTTCAGATTCAACAGCTGATCGCCGATCTCGAGTTCCACCGATGGGCCCGGCAGGTGGGGCCACACCACCTGGACGGCGGTGTCTTCCACCGCGAAAACCGAGAAAGCTGAGGTCGGGAGGCGAGCGTGAATCGAGGAGCGCGCCTCAGAATGCCGTTGTGTGTTGCGTCGACCCGACTCCATTGACAGGGCATACTAAGGAGGACGTTGGCTGTGGCCCGCTCGGCCCCGCGGGGCCTTCGAATTCCGTCGGACGTCCCCAGCCACGATAAGGAGGGAAAATGCGAGGTTTCCGGGTGGTGGTGGCAGGGGCATTTCTCGGCGCCATCGTTATTTCGGGCTGTGGCAGTAGCTCGACGTCGACGTCGGGGACGACGGTTCTCGCCTCCGGATGCGCTGAGGGCAGCGGGATTACCGCGTCCGCCACGACCCAGTCCTACGTCATGCGCCTCGACATCGGTCCTGTCGAGGCCATGTACACGCCGGCCCAGGTGGCGTCGCAGCACCCGACCGATGGCGAGGTCATGATTTCGGGCACTATGTCGCCGGTCGGCGATTCGGGTGCCACCTCTGGCGCCGCCGGCTCTTCAACCACCGACGACATGTCCGGTATGGCAGGTATGAGCGGTATGAGCGGATCTGAGGGCACCAATACCTCTGCCCATCACTTGGAGGCCCACATCTGCTCCAAGGCGTCCGGGGGGCCGATCCAGGGTGCCAACCCAGCCATCACGGTGACGCCTGTGGCGGCGCCCAGCACTCCTCAGAAAGTCCCGATCGCGGTGATGCAGGGCGTCACTTCCGGTGTCTCCGATTATCACTACGGCAACAACGTGCTGCTCGCACCGGGGGCCGCGTACACCGTGGTCGTGGCGCTCGGCGGCCAGTCATCGACCTTCCACGTAACAATCCCGGCGGCGGCATCGACCACCACCACCACCACGCCCGGCGGCAGCCCGGGCATGAACGGCATGTAGGCGGAAACGCCGACTGTGTGACCTACGGCTGCCGTGTGACCTACGGCCGCCGACGGCCGATGCCGTCAGGACCGCCATGAGGACCGGAGGACGAACGATGCGGGCCCTCTTCAGCTGCATGCCTGGCTTCGGCCACTTCCACCCCATGGTGGCCCTGGCGGAGGCGTGGAAAGGCGCCGGGCACGAACTGGCCTTCGCCACCGCGGAACGCTTCTGCCATCGGGTCATCGAGCCGGCCGGTTTCCCGGCGTTCGCGGCTGGTCCGAGCCCTCGGGTGTACGACGAACTCACAGGGAAGCTGCCGGAGGTCGCGGCGATGGCCGCACCCGACCCGTGGCGGTACGGGGCCTACATGTTCGCCCACATCGCGGCCCCACTCAAGGTCGACGATCTGCTTGGGATCATCGACCGCTGGGAGCCTGACGTGATCGTTCACGGCAGCGTCGACTTCGCCGGTCCCGCGGCGGCCTCGGCACGGGGTCTGCGTTGGGTGAGCCACAGCTCGGGGGCGCTTCAACCCGTTGAGTTCTGGGACTTGTCGGGCGCGCTTGTTGCCCCGCTGTGGCGGGGTTTGGGACTGGAGCCCGATCCTGCGGGAGGCGTCTTCCGACATTTGTACCTGGACATCTGCCCATCCAGTTTCCAGGCTGCAGAAGCGGGCCGGATCACCGCCCGCCGGCCGATGCGGCCAATCCCGTTCGACACCATTGGTGCCGCGTCGGTTCCGGAGTGGTTCGATTCGCTACCCGAGCAGCCGACGGTCTACGTGACCATGGGCACCGTCAACAACGACGCTCCAGGCGTCTTCGAGGCGGTACTCGCGGGGCTCGGCGACACCGACCTCAACGTGATCACGACCGTCGGTCTCGACCGCGATCCGCAGGATCTGGGGTCGCTGCCGCCCAATGTGCATGTGGAACGGTGGATCCCTCAGTCGCTTGTCTTCGGCGCGTGCGACGCCGTTGTCTGCCACGGAGGCTCGGGCACCACGTTGACGGCATTGGCCCACGGGGTCCCCCTGCTGCTCCTTCCACAAGGCGCCAACCAGTTCTGGAACGCCGAGCGCTGCGTCACGCTGGGAGCCGGGCTGATGCTCTCCCGTGAGGAGACGGCTGGTGATCGAGTGCGTCTCGACGTCGATCGGCTACTCACTGAGCCCTCGTTCAGCTGGGCGGCCCGATCCGTCGGCCGCGAGATCGAGGACATGCCCGCGCCGGACGTTGTCGTTCCCTTCATCGAGGCGTTGGGGGCCGCTCGCTGAGAGAGGGCGCGGTCATGGGCACGGCCCTTGAGGAACAACAGAACGAAAAGTCACGCTAAGGCGACGCGACCGAACTTCGGCTGGCGAAGCAGCGTGCCGCTACGACGTCAGATCTCGACGACGACCGCTTCGAGGGCGGCGTCGCGGTCTGCTGCGGAGGGCAGGCTGTAGCGGCGGGTTGTGTCCAAGCGGCGGTGGCCGGCGATCTCGGCCACCAGTACCACGTCGGCTCCCGAGCGGATCAGGTTGGTGACGCAGGTGTGGCGCAGCACGTGGGCGGAAAGTTCCAGGCCGGCGTCGGTGGCCAGGTGGCGCACTACCAGGTCGATGGCCCGGCCGCTGATCCTGCGACCGGTGGTGGACAGCCACAGCGGCCCCGTGTCGTCGGACATCAGCTCGGACGCCTCGAGCTCGCTGAGGCGGCGCGCCCGTTCGGTCGTCCATTCGGTCAGCGCTGCCCGGCAGGCGCTGTTGAGCGGGACTTCCCGGTAGGCGTCGCCCTTGCCCGAGCGGACCCGTACCCAGCCTTTGCGGGCTGATACCGACACATCGGCCACATCCAGTGCCGCCAGCTCGGAGAGCCGCAGCCCGGTGTAGAACAACATGGTGGCCATGGCCCGGTCCCGGACCGAGGGGCGGCGCTCGACGGCTCGCAGGAAGCGGCGTTGCTCGTCGGGTTCCAGCGCCCTCGGCGCCAGCTGCGCCAGTTCCTCGCGGGCCACCTCGGGGCGGCCGAGAGAACGGGAGCGGTAGAAGTTGTCGATCGCGGCCAAGGCCTGGTTCACGGAGTTGGGCGCCCAATGCTTCTCTACTTTGACGTAGCGTTTGTAGTCGCGCACCGCCCAGTCCCGGACATGCACCTCGGCGAGGGCCTGGGCGCTGTGCTCGGACCCGGCCAGCCAGGTTACGAACGCTGTCACCTGACCCAGATAGGTCTCGCGGGACCGCGGCGCCAACGGTTGGCGGGCCAGCCACTGACGGTAGGTGGCGACCACTGCCTCGACGTCGACGACGACGGGTACGACGGTCTTCTTGCCCCGACCTGCCAACCAATACCCCTGATCCCCTTTTAATGGAAGCGCTCGCCGGCCCCTAGCACCCGGCCGCGCCCCACGTTAGTGGAACCCAGGGGCCGGAATCGCTTCCACTAAGCACTCTTAGACGCAGAATATCCTAGGCGCAGAGTATCTTGTCGCTTCTCGCTGGCGATGTCCGCAAGTCCGAAACGTGGCGGCCCCAGGGGCCGCCAAATGATTCAATGTTGGGTTGAACTCGCCACGCCGGCCGCCACGGCTGACACGGTCAATGTCCCAACATTCAGTTGAATGTCCGCGTTCGGGACCCGCAACTGGGTCGTCTGGTTCGGCGGAGTAATCTCAAGGGTTCCGCCAACGCTCCCGTTGACGTTCAGCCACTCCATCCAGAAGGAACCGAGAGCACCCGGCGCCAATGACACAGGAGTGACTGGAACGGCGGGATCCGCGAATCCAGCGCCCGTCGCCCTGAGAACGTTGAGCGGTTGCATCTTCCCTGAGGGATCCAGGAGCCCGATACCGGGATAGCCGTACATTACGCACTGCGTGGATGTGACGTTCTTGAGTTCGACTGTCTGCTCACCATGCCCCGCCCCTCCGGTAGCGTCAACTACCGTGGCGCTCAAATCGCTGGGGGTGCATGTAGCTGAGGTGACTCTCGGGACGCTCGTGGTCGGAGCAGTGGTAGCCGGCGCGGTCAATGCTGGCGAAGTCACTGTCGTGGGTGCGATCAGGGAGGAGGATGTGGACGTCTCTGGCGTTGACGTTATCCCCGTTGTCGATGGAAGGCTGGGCTTGTTCTTAGCGGACGGATGACCTCCTCTACAGCCAACAAGAGCGATGGCGCCGATCATGATGGCGACGGCCCCATCTCGGACGGCGCTCGTGATATTCACAACGACACTCCAGTCACATTGCGTTTCGAAACTTGGTTGCTCTTCATGCTGGCGGGAAGCCGACCGTAACGCCTCCGCTATTGTCCTGTTGTACGAAGTCATGATCGACATTTACCGTGCAAATCGGGCTGGGGGCGGACTGTAGAACCTGATAACGACGGTTGGTATTGAGTTTTGCGCTCGTCGAGTATGTCAACCAGACATGGACAACGGCCCCGGAGCTATCGAGAGTGTTGAAGTCCGCGGCAGTCAATGGTTGGGGTGCCCCTAGATAGACACCGGCCTGGAAGCCAGCCCCATTGACCACGGTTGCCCAGTTTTGGACCCAGGTCATTATCGTGCCTTCTGAGGCGGTACCCGTGTCCTCTAAGTCCAGATAGAGGGTAGCGCCCTTCGGGTAGGACGTCTGTTGAGCAGCCGAGACCGCAGTCTGGCCGCGTGAAGTGCCATTGGCCGAATCAGCCCAGTCAGCGGCCACATAGCCCTCCCACTCCACTACGTATTGTCCACCAGCGTGCGCGTTGCTCACTTCGGTGGCATCGTTTGACGACACGATATCGACGAAGTTGACCGTGCGGCCCGCTTGCACAAAGCAGCTGATAGTCGCCGGTGAGTCGTCGTCTCCCTGTTTGTCGAAAGCGGTATTACCAGTTGGAATCCCATTGTTGGCGGGCACCGTGGTGGTGGTGGTCGACGGCACGGTGGTGCTCGTTGTCGTGGTGGTCGACGGCACGGTGGTGCTCGTCGTCGTGGTGGTGGGCGGGGGGCCTGGTGGGGTGGCGATGTTGGAGGTACCGGGGGAGCCGTAGCCGGTGTTGTTTTCGGCGTAGACGACGAGCTGCCAGGGGTCGCCGTTGGTGACGCCGGTGACGGTGGCTGTCTGGGGGTTGGTGCAGGGGCAGTTGACGACGAGGGTGACGATGGCGCCGGTGGTCTGGTCGACGGCGCCGAGCAGGTAGGAGGTGATGGCCGAGGTGCCGGTGGCCGTGGGCGGTATCCAGCTGCCGGCCAGGGTGGTGTTACCGGCGACGATGGTGACGTTGGTGGGTGGTGCCGGGGTGGCGGGGTTGGGGCTGGCGACTGCGGTGATGGTGGCGGGGCCGTAGCCGTAGCTGTTGTAGGCGTAGACGGCGAAGAAGTAGTTGTGCCCGGTGGTGAGGCCGGTGACGGAGGTGTACATGGCGGCGCCGCAGGGGCAGACGATGATCACCGAGGTGGTGATGAAGCCGGTGGCCAGGTCGTAGGTGTTGACCGCGTATTGGCTGATGGCGGCGGCGCCTGCTGAGGCGGCCGGGTACCAGTACAGGCCGATGGAGCCGACGCCGGGGGCGAACGCGGTGGGGGTGGTGGGGGCGCTGGGGACGTTGGCGTTGGCGGTGACAGGGCCGGACTCGGCGCCGGGGCCGTAGTTGGCGGGGTTGCCGGCGAAGACGAACAGGTTGTAGGCGGTGCCGTTGGTTAGGCCGGTGACGGTGGCGGTGTAGCAGGTGGCGCACACCACGATATCGTGGCCGCTGTAGGTGTCGTTCGTGTAGTAGGCCAACACGGCGTATTGGGTGACGGCGCTGCCGCCGTTGGCTACCGGCGGCGCCCACACCATGGCCGCCGAGGCGTTACCGGGGGTAGCGACCGCGCCCTGGGGTACGCCCGGTGGTGGGGTCGGTTTGATGGTGGCGGTGTAGTCGGGGGCCGAGAAGTTGACGGCATTGTGGGCGTACACCCCGAAATAGTACGGGTAGAGGTTGGTGAGCCCGCTCACGGTGGCGGTGGTGCAGGTGGCACACACCTCGACGGTGCTACCGGTGACGAAGGCGCCGGTGTTGCCGTCGAACGCGTTGACCCAATAGGAGTCGATGGCCGCCCCGCCGTTGGAGGCCGACAGGTTCCAGGTGACGACGGCGGAGTTGTTGGCCGGGGTGGCGGAGGCGTTGGTAGGCGACGAGGGGGCAGTGGCAGGGGTGTTCCAGGTGATGTTCAGATACGGGGTGGTGGAAGCACCGCCGGAGGTTTGGTTCCAGGAGTAGAAGAGTTTCCACAGGTTGCTGTTCGTTTCGCTGGGCGCGACCGCGGCGAGGCCGAGATTGGACGCCCCGTTGGTGGCGGCCCAGTTGGCCACCGTGGAGGTGACGTCGAACGCGACCCAGGCGCCGCCGCCGCAGGTGTCACCCGCCGCCGAGGAGGCCGAGGCGGCCAGGCCGCCCAGGCTGGGCCCGGGGAACATGGTGACGGCGGAGCCGGTCCAGGCTTGGCTGACGGAGTAGATGTTCGTCGTTTCCGCGGTGCAGGTGTAGGAGTGGAACTCGTAGAGGTACAACACGGCGGCGGTGACCTGGTTGCCGTTGAGGTAGCCGAGGTTGTTGAAATGCATGAACGAGCGGGCCACGTTGGTGCCCGTGTCGAACGTGCCGACCTTGAGCTGGTAGTCGGACGAGTTGTCGTAGGTGGGACCGGGCGGGGACAGAGAGTAGGCGTAGGTGTCGTCGCTCGCGTCGGGGGCCACACTGGGGTCGACCGACACGGGGTACAGGCGGGCCGGGTCGGTCAGCCAGGCGTGGTTCAGGGTGACTTGGAGGGCCTGGCCGGTGCCGTACGCGACGATGGTGTAGGTGACACCTTGGGAGGTGGCGGGGTCGCCGCTTCGGGGGTCGATCTTGGAGTCGGACATCGAACCGGCCGGGGTGTCGCCCCATATCTTGGCGGTGCTGTCGCGGTAGACGACGTCGCCGCTGGCGGGGTCGACGGTGGCGGTCAGCCCGGTGAGGTGCAACGGGAACACGAAGCTTTCCGGTGCCGCCGCCGACGCCAGGACCAGGGTTTCTTTCAGCCCCCCGTCGCCCGCCGCCAACACCATGTTGACACCGGGCTCGATACCGGCATGCACGATGGCCTGCCCCGACGCCGCTATCGCCGTCGCCGCCACAGTCTGCGGGGCGGCCGCCGGCCCGGCGGCGGCGCCGGCCAGTCCGAAGGCCACCGAGTGGTCGGCGTCGAACGACACCACCGCCAAACTCGGATCCGTCGGGTTGGCCGCCAGGTTCAAGCCGGCGGCCGTCGCCGTGGTTTGGTACCGGCCTATCCCGGCGGGAATGAGGGTCGGGTCGATGTCGTGGAGTTCGCCGTCGGCGGCGTGGTAGGTGACCGGCCCGTCATAGTCCTGGGTCACGAACTGGCCCGCCTTGGCGGTCGCGAAAGTCCTCGAAGTAGTCGTCCGCGACCCGGTCAGTTCACCGGTCGGCGCCGCCGCACCTTCAGGCCGCGGCGCGCCTTGGGCGGCGACGGGGCTGGGGGCAGCGGGATCGGGGGCGACACCGGGAACTGTCTTGGCCGACACCGCCAACTGGGCGGCCGTGGGAGACACCGCCGCCGGCGTCGGCAACGCCGGCATCGCCACAGTGGGCGGCTGAACCGTCGCCCCCGTCCCAGGGGCGGGCGGCGTCGAGGACTGAGCTGTGGCCGTCGGCGACGGCTGGGCCGGCGCGGCAGAAACCGACAACGCGACCGTGGTGGCTGCCACCAACACCACGAACAAGGACCTGCGGGTGCTCCAGCGTCGGACCGACATCATGTCGTCTTCTTCCGCCCAGAGCTGTTGTGCCCACATTCTCGGCACACGAGGCTCTCCTCACGGTACCGCCCGAAGAGGGCCGACCCAACGCCTAAGACGACTTATCAGAACTTTCTTCGTTTACCTTGGGCTGCCCGCCGAGCCGGGACTCCAGCGCTGCGGCCGGTGACGCCAACCCAGGGGTCCGAGTTCCTGACGGAGAGTCCTCGAGCAGGCCGTTTCCCGCCGTGATCGCTAGGTCACGCGAAATGGTCCTCGTCATCGTCGGCGCCGGGATCCCGCAACGCCCGCAGGCCGCCGGGCAGCTCGGGCAGCAGGAACGAGTACTTGCCATGCACGTTGAGGTGGTGACGGACGAACGGGGACAGTCGGGCGACGTCGTCGTCGGCCGCCGGGTGGCCGTGGGCGCGGAGCTGGTCCAGGGCGGCGTCGATGTAGAAGGTGTTCCACAGCACGACACAGTTGAGGACCAGGCCGAGGGCGCCGAGTTGGTTCTCCATACCCTTGTGGTACCGCTGGTACAACTCGCCTCTCTTGCCGTGGAAGATGGCGGCGGCCAGGGAGTGGCGGCCCTCTTGCAGGTTGCGGACGCCTTTGATGTCGCGGCGGTAGGTCTCGTCGTCGACGTAGGCCAAGATGTGCAGGGACTTGAAGATCCGCCCGTAGGCGGCGATCGCCTCGCCGAGGGGGGTGGGGTGGCCGTCGCGCTGCAACATCCGCACCACGTCATAGGCCCGCACCGCCCCGGTATAGATGGAGCCGACCACCCGGACGATATCGTCCCAGTGCCTGGTGATCCGCTCCAGGTCGACCCGGCCCCGGGCGAGTGTGTCGAGGGGCCCGTAGTCGGCGCGGGCGTCGACGCGCCACGCCCGCTGGTCGGGCAGGTCGGCCAACGCCGGGCGGTACTCCATGCCCAGCAGGTGGACCAGGCCGAAGACCAGGTCGGAGTACGACCCGGTGTCGGACACGATGATGTCGGGCCGCTGGCCGCCGTCCTGGCTGAAGATGACGTCGATCATGTGCAGGGAGTCCCGGGGGGTCCCTGACACCACCCTGGCGCCCAGTCCCGCCCCCTGGTCGTTGATCATGTTGAGCCACGTCGCGCCCCGCTTGGGCCCGAAGTACTTGCGGTTGGGGCGGGCGTAGATGCTGGGCACGGCGACCACGAAGCGCATCCCGTCGATGGCTGCCACCAGCCCGCCGCCGAGCGCTTGGGCGAAGCCGATGCGGGCCTGGGCTTCGATGAGCCACCGGTTGGCCGCCGAGTACGTCTCGGCCCCCAGGTAGGTCTGGTTGACGTGGCCGATCCGGTCGCGCTCGAGGGCCTCGACACCCTTTTTGACGATGGGGCCGTAGCCGATGTTGAGGGCATGGGCGGTCAGGCAGGCGGCGATGCTCACGTGCAGATCGCCCAGGCGGCTCTGGCCGCCCGACGCCGCGGTGAACGAGGCCACGAACCTCGGCTCCCAGGCCATGACCTCCAAGATGACCTCGGGCAGGTCGACGCGGGGCAGCATGGCGTTTACCTGGCGGCGCAACTCGACCAGGCTGGCCGGCTCGGGGACCGCCTGGAGGCGCTCCACGTGGATGCGGCCGTCGTCGTCGACGCGCAGGGCCTCGTTGTCGAGCCGGCCGGCCACCTCCCGGTAGGCGCCGTCGAGCACGCGGGCGTGCTCCGCGAGGAGATCGTCGGGGTCCTCCGGGAGCGACAACGCGGTCAGCACCGCCCCTTTGGCGTTGGCCCACGCCTGCCCGTCGAGGAGCTGGGCCCGGGGGTCTCGCCACCGGGCCGACGCCTCGGCGTAGATGTCACGGCGGCGGAGGTGGCGGTGGAACTGGGTCAGCACGCAGAACACATAGGCGTTCTTGTCGATCTGCCCGTCGCCGGCCGCTGCGGCGGCGAACACCAGGCGTTTCCAGGTTCCCTGCACCAGGGTTTCGTCGATGTCGGCGAAAGTCGGTTTGCGACGGCTGCGCAGCAGGTCGGGCATGCTCTCCATGGCGGCCAGCACCGGGGCCGCCTCCACGGTGGCCCCGAAGGCGATCACCTCGGTCAGGCTTTTGAGGAACCCGCTGACCATCACGATGCGCCCCGCCAGACCCGCCCGCATCTCCCCGTCGTTGTCGGGGTCGGCCGCCGGGACCATCTCGGCGACCGCCGCCACCGTTGCCTGCAGCTCGGCCCGGGTCACGACCGCCTCGATCAGCTCCCACACGTCGGCGATCGCTACCGCCTCGCCGCTGCCGGTGGCCTCCAGGAGAACCTCGACCGCGGCGGCCAGCTTGGCCGACGCCCGGGCCAGGCGCGGGTGCTGGCGGACCTTCTCCTTCTTCGACTCGCGTTCCGCCTTGCCGACCAGCTCGGTGACCATCAACAAGTCGAACAGCTCCAGGCAATCGTCGATCGACTTGGCTTCCAGGTACACCACCGTCGCCGCCAGGGTGGCCAGCCGTCGGGAGGTGGGGTGGCGCCGCAGCTGGGGCGCCTTGGCCGCCATCCCATAGCGGGCCAGGTCGACCAGCCGCCGGCGGGGAACGACGGCATCGAGGTCCAGCGCCCCCAGCCCCAAGGCTTTGATCTCGCCGACTCGGGCCAGAGCCTTCTCCAGGTTCTTGCCTGACGGGTTGGCCGGCCCCTTGCGCCAGCGCTCAAGATCCGAGACACGGCCGCCGTCGGCAACCTCCAGGAGACGTTCAAGCGCGGTGTGCTGCCTGGCCGTCAATAGCCGGTACAAGGTGTCCCACAGCCGCTTCGTCGCCTCGTCGCGGACCTGGGCCACCGGCCGGGCCAGTGTCGTGACCCCCGGTAGGAGCACGGCCCGTTCCACCAGCCATGCCACCGCGTCGTCGAATATGGCCTTGGGGCCGTCGCCGGTCGTCCACGCCCGCGCCTCGACCCAGGCCGTGAACTCCGCCTCGACCGCGGCGAAATCCCTGAGCCCGTGGGCGGCCTTGATCTCCTCGGCGTGCTCGAAGCGCGTCGCCCGCCGCTCCGTGTAGCGCTTAACACACGACGGGTCAGCAACCGCCAGCTGGTCGGCCAGGTACACCAGTACCGCCGTTGGCACATCCAGCGGGTCGGCCAGGAACAAGCCCAAGAAGCGCACCGTGGTCAGCTGCAACGCGAAGCCCAGGCGGTTGTGGTCGCCCCGGCGCCGCCCGATCAAAGCCTTGTCGGCGTCGTCGAGGAAGAACGCCCTCTCAAGCTCCTCCCGTTGGGGGACCCCGTTGAAGCAGCCGTATGAGGCCGCTTCCTCGTCGGTCAGGAACTCAACGGGCACCGCTCGACACGGTAGGACCGATCACGCCGGGAACGCCGACCGGTCCTTAGCGTGACTTTTCGTTCCGTTGTTCCTCAAGGGCCGGCACCAAGCCGGCCAAGGTGCGAGGCGCCGGTATCGTTGATCTCTCACCTTCTGCCGGAGGGCGCCGATGCAGGGTTACACGGAGCAAAAGGACGAGGTTTTGACCCGGTTGCGCCGCATCGAGGGCCAGGTTCGGGGCATTCACCAGATGGTCGACGACGACCGCTACTGCATCGACGTCCTGACCCAGGTGACGGCGGCCACGCGGGCGCTCCAAGCGGTGGCTTTGGAGCTGCTGAAGGACCACCTGAGTCACTGTGTCGCCCACGCCATGGAGACAGGTGGTGACGAGGCCGAGGCCAAGATCAGGGAGGCGACGGCGGCCGTAGCCCGGTTGGTGCGCTCGTAGGGCCACTTGCCGGACATACCCATAGGGGGTATCCTGGCGCGGTGAGCGCGAGTCATATCGAGTTGCCGGTCCGGGGTATGACCTGTGCCAGTTGCGCGGCTCGCATCGAGCGCAAATTGAACGCCGTCGACGGCGTAACGGCGGTCGTCAACTACGCCACCGAGCGGGCCACCGTCGATTACGACCCCGACATGGTGAGCTCGGAGGAGCTCGTCACTGCGGTGCGGTCGGCCGGGTACGAGGCGGACCTCCCGGGTACTTCGGACCTTGATGACGACGATGGAGCCGCCCAACGCGCCCAGACGGCGCTGCGCCGGCGACTCGTCGTGTGTGCGGTGGTCAGCCTGCCCGTCGTGCTCTTGGCGATGGTTCCGGCGCTGCAGTTCGACGGCTGGGCGTGGGTTGCCGGAGCGCTCAGCGTTCCTGTTGTGCTGTGGGGTGGGATGCCGTTTCACCGGGCCGCTTGGACGACGCTGAAGCACCGCACGGCGACCATGGACACGTTGATCTCGCTGGGTTCATTGGCCGCCTTCACGTGGTCGGTCGTGGCGTTGCTGTTCCTCGGCGCAGGCTCGCCGAAGATGCACATGCGTCTGAACATGGCGGGCATGGCGGGCATGGGATCAAGCCGGCCGGTCTATTTCGAGGTTGCGGCGACGGTCGTGACCCTGATCCTGCTGGGCCGGTTCTTGGAGGCCCGGGCCAAGCGCCGAGCGGGTGCCGCCCTCCGGGCGCTCCTCGCCCTTGGCGCCAAGGACGTTGCCATCCTGACGGACAACACGGGCCGCGCCGCGGACACCGCAGCCGGCGCAGCCAGCCCGGCCCACGACGGAGCCGGGACCGATGGTGGCCGCGGCTTGGAGCTCCGGATTCCGATCGAGCAGCTGAGCGTCGGGATGCGCTTCGTCGTCCGGCCGGGGGAGAAAATCGCGACCGATGGGGTGGTAGTCGAGGGCCGCTCGGCGGTCGACACGTCGCTGGTGACCGGCGAGAGCAACCCTCGCGAGGTCGGTCCCGGGGACGCGGTGGTCGGAGCGACGATCAACGTCGGCGGCCGCCTCCTGGTCGAGGCCACGCGGGTCGGCGCGGACACCGCGCTGGCGCAGATCGGTCGTCTGGTGGTCGACGCCCAGACCGGGAAGGCGCCCGTGCAGCGCCTCGCCGACCGGATCTCGTCGGTGTTTGTCCCCGTCGTGATCGCCGCCTCCCTGCTTACCCTGGCCGTCTGGCTGCTGGGGGGCAACAGCGCCAACAAGGCCTTCACCGCCGCCGTGGCCGTCTTGATTGTCGCTTGCCCCTGCGCCCTGGGGCTGGCGACGCCGACCGCGATTCTCGTGGCCTCCGGTCGCGGGGCGCAGCTTGGGATGTTGATCAAGGGTCCCGAAGTCCTCGAACAGACGCGGCGGATCGACACGGTCTTGCTGGACAAGACGGGGACAATCACGACCGGGACGATGGGCCTCCGCGACATCACGACCATCTCCGGCACCACCCGAGGCGAGGCGCTGCGGTTGGTCGGTTCCCTGGAGGACGCCAGCGAGCACCCGGTCGGCCGAGCGCTGGCGTCGGCGGCCGCCGCCGCAGGGCCTCTGGCGCTCGCCACCGACTTCGCCAACCACGAGGGATTGGGCGTCTCCGGTGTCGTCGAGGGCAGGGAAATCGTGGCCGGCCAAGCCGGATTCCTGCAGATTCGGCGAATCCCGGTGGATCGCGAGCTGCAAGCCGCCGCCGCCGAGGCGCAATCGCAAGGGTCCACGGTGGTGCTGGCGGCATGGGACGGGGGCGCCCGAGCGATGTTTTCCGTCGCCGACACACTGAAGCCCACCAGCGTCGAGGCCGTGGCCGAGCTCAAGGCGCTGGGGCTCCACCCGATTCTTCTGACCGGTGACAACCGGGCGACGGCAGCCGCCGTCGGTGACGCCGTCGGGATCGAGGCGGTGGTCGCACAGGTATTGCCGGCTGGGAAGGCGGCCGTCGTTCGTGACCTTCAGCGAGACGGTCACGTCGTGGCCATGGTCGGCGACGGGGTGAACGACGCGCCGGCCCTGGCGCAAGCAGACCTTGGCATCGCGGTCGGGACCGGCACCGACGTCGCCCTCGAAGCCAGCGACATCACGATCATCACCGGTGACCTGCGCTTCGCCGCCGATGCCATTCGGTTGTCCCGCCAAAGCCTGCGGATCATCAAAGGCAACTTGTTCTGGGCCTTCGCCTACAACGTGGTCGCCATCCCGATCGCCGCGGTGGGGCTGCTCAACCCCATGGTGGCCGCGGGCACCATGGCCTTGTCTTCGGTGTTCGTGGTGACCAACAGCCTGCGGCTACGACGGTTTCAGCCCCTCCATCCGGCCGCCGCCGGCCCGGCGCGGCAACCGGTGCCCTCAACCTCCCTGACCCACTGAGAACGAGGAGACCCGCCATGCCCGCCACCACCTACTCGGTGCCCGACATCACCTGCGACCACTGCAAGAAGGCGATCGAAGCCGAGGTCGGAAACGTCGTCGGCGTCGACATGGTCAGCGTCGACGTGGCCACCAAGACGGTCCGGGTCCAAGGCGCGGCGAGCGACGGGGCGATCCGAGCGGCGATCGAGGAAGCCGGCTACGACATCGCGGGCTCTTCAGCCGGTTAATCACCCGGCTCTTCAGCCGGCCCGCAACGCCCCCGGTAGCCCCGCCGCCTCCCGCCGGGCGAACGCCAGGTTGTTGCCCATCTTCTCGCGCGCCTGGGCGATGATCTTCGGCTGCGGCGCCGGATGGTGATCCAACCAAGCAAGGATGCGGACCGCCAACTCGGCGTCGACGACGTTGGCGATGGCATCGATCATGCGGGGGATGCTGTTGTCCGGGAAACGGGTGAGCATCTCGTCCCAGTGGGCCTCCACGAACCGCCATGCCAGCTGTGACCCGGCCCGAGACCCGAGGATGCTGCCGACGACGTACGGCGCGTCCTGGGTCTTTACCTCCCCGCTCAGGCACAGTTCGAGGGTCCGTTGCAGTAACGAGGGGTCCTGGGGCGCCGCCAGGGCATACAGGTACCGGATCCGGTCCTGGGGCGTCGCCGCGTCCTGGAAGCGCCGGTACATGAGCCGGTAGTCGTCCTCGCCACCGGAATAGGCGACCACGGTGACAACGGCGGTGATCAGGTCCGGGGCCAAGGTCGAGGAGTCGTCGCAGAAGCGCTCCAGACGGACCCGGGCCTGGGCCCGAACGGTCTCGTCGGCGCCGAGGGTGCCGAGCAGGGAGATGATGCGAGCCCGCAGGGTTCCGGTGCGCTCGGCCTCCCCGGCTGCCGGCTCCCAACCCAACTCGGCGGCCACCGGTTCCGCGACCCGGCGCAGCGCGGCCTGCAACAGCGGCCGGTCGTCGTCGGCGAGGACACGGTCGATGAGGCCCAGCGGCCCGAGGGCGGCGCCCCAGACGTCGGGGTCCCGCTCGGCCTGCAGCCCACCTACCAGGGCAAGGAAGTCGGCCACCGGCGAGCGCCCCGCCAGCATCGAGGCGGCGGTGTCGGACACCAACGTGATGCGCTCCAGCGGTGACAGCTCCTGGTGCATGATCGCCCGGAGCGGGCGCAGCAGGGCGTCGTCGTAGCGGACCCGGTAGTAACCCCAGGCGCCGGAGTTGGCGACCACCCAGTCGAGAGGCGCAGGAACGGCGATCTCGGTCTTCTCGTCGGTCAGCAGTACCCGCGCCGTCTTGATCTGGCCTCCGGCCGAAAGGCGCAGGTTGATTGGCACCTGCCACCGGCCGCCCATTTTTCCATCACTGCCGTCGCCGTCGCCCCCATACAGGAACCGCCGCTGGCTGAGGGTCAGGTATTGCCCGTCGGCCGACAGCCCGACCGAAACCAGCGGGTAGCCGCCCTGGAAGATCCAGCTGTCCATCACCGCCCGGGCCGGTTCGCCGGAGGCCGCCTCGATGGCGTCCCAGAGGTCGGTGGTCTCGGTGTTCGAGTGGCCATGCTCGGTCAGGTAGCGGGAGATGCCCTGGCGGAAGGGCTCGGGGCCGAGATACTGCTCCAGCATCCGCAGGACGGCCGCCCCCTTCTGGTAGGTGAGCACGTCGAACATGGCTTCGGCCTCCTCGGGCCGGCCCACCGGGAACTCGACGGGGCGGGTGCTGAGCAGGCCGTCGGTGGACAAGGCTCCGGCGCGCCCTATGCCGGCCGTGGTCCACACCGCCCACTCCGGCCGGAAGGAGTCGACCGCCAGCAACTCCATGAAGGTGGCGAAGGCCTCGTTCAGCCAGATCCCGTTCCACCATTTCATGGTCACCAGGTCGCCGAACCACATGTGGGCCGTTTCGTGGGCCACCACTTCGGCCACCCGGCACAACTCCAGTCGGGAGGCCAGGGCCTTGTCCACTAGGAGGGCGGTTTCCCGGTAGGTGACGCAGCCAAGGTTTTCCATGGCGCCAAATGCGAAATCGGGTATGGCGACGTGGTCCAGTTTGTCGGCGGGGTAAGGAATCGAAAAATAGTCGGCCAGGAAATGCAGGGCGTGGCCGGCGGCCTCCACCGCGAACTCGGCTAGGTGGCCCTTGCCCTTGGTGGAGGCGATGCGGATCGGCACACCGTCGACGATCGAGGCGTCGGTCTGCTCGAAGGGGCCCACGACGAAGGCCACGATGTACGTAGACATTGGCATGGTCTCGGTGAAGGTCACCTGGCGCTTGCCGTTGCCCAGATCCTTGTCCTCCAGCACGGCGCCGTTGGACAGCGCCGTCAGGGTGTTGTCGATGATCAAGGTGATGGCGAAGGTCGCCTTGAAATCCGGCTCGTCCCAGCAGGGAAAGGCGCGCCGGGCGTCGGTCGCCTCGAACTGGGTGGTGGCAATCACCTGCTCGGCGCCGAACGCGTCACGGAAGGTGCTGCGGTAGAAGCCGTGCAGCTTGTCGTTGAGAATGCCGGTGAAGGTGAGGTCCAGCTCCCACGGCCCGGGGGCGACGGGGATGTCGGTGGTGATGGTGGCGCGTTCCTCGGCCTCGTCGTAGCTGACGGTGCCGTCGATGATGTCGCCCGCTTCAGTCACCAGCGACGCGGTGAGAATGTCGAGTTCGACCGCGTTCAGGACGATCTGGGTCACGGTCTCGGTCACGTCAACGTTGATCCGGGCCTCGCCGGCAAAGCGGGCGTCGATCAAGTTGGGCGTGAGGGTCAGGTCATAGCGGACTGGGACGACGGTCCGGGGCAGTCGATAGGGGACCGGATCAGGCAACGCGGGGCCTCCCGTGGGTTCGGGTTCACACCCGTTTTATCCTATCGGCGGGCCGACTACGGTCGAGCCGCATGGAACGCCCCTTCGACGTGGTCACCATCGGCCACGCAATTGTGGACGTGCTGGCTCCCTCACCCGATGACCTCCCCGCGAAATACGGCATGGAAAAGGGGACGATGACCCTCATCGACGAGGCCCAGGCCCACGACCTGTACCAGGTCATCGGCCCCGCGGTGGAGAGCTCGGGAGGATCGGCGGCCAACACCGCGGTCGGCATCGCATCCCTCGGGGGCTCGGCGTCGTTCATGGGGAAGGTCCGCGACGACGCGCTGGGCGAGATCTTCATCCACGACATCCGGGCGGCCGGGGTGTCCTTCGAGGTGGCTCCGGCGCCCGACGGCCCGGCGACCGGTTTGTGTGTGGTTATGGTCCACCACGACGCTCAGCGGACGATGGCGACGCATCTGGGCGCGGGCGGGTGGTTGCTCGCCGAGGACATCGACGCCGAGGCCTGCCGCGACGCCCAGATCACCTACCTCGAGGGGTACCTGGTCGGTCGGAAGGAGGTGGAAAAGACCGTCAGCAAGGCGGCCGCCGCCTGCCATTCAGAAGGCGGTCGTTTCGCGCTGTCGCTTTCCGATCCGTATTGGGTAGATCTGCAGGCGGGGGCGCTCGGGGCCGTCCTCGACGAGGTCGACATCCTTTTCGGCAATGAGGACGAGGTGACGGCCATGACGGGCGCCGATCTCGAGGGCGCCATCTCCGAACTGGCCAAGCGGTGCCAGATCGTCGCCGTCACCCGAGGCGCCAAGGGCTCGCTGGTCGTCGCTGGCGATTCCGTGATCGAGGTCCCCGCCCACCCGGTTGACAACGTGGTGGACACCACCGGGGCGGGGGATTTGTTCGCCGCCGGGTTCTTGTACGGGTTGACGCATGGGTTCGAGCCCGTGGCGTGCGCGGAGCTGGGGTCACTGGCCGCGGGCGAGGTGATCACCCATCTTGGGGCGCGTCCGCAGACTTCGCTCCGGGCGCTGGGCCTGGAGGCGGGGATGCTGAGCTGATCAGGCCATGCCGACTACCGCGGCGTCGGCGGCAGCCCGCGGGATGTCTGCTCCCACATCGGTTGAGTATCCCCTCTGACGGGTAGGTTCCACCATGTCGGGCCGGGCAAACCTGGTCCCCTAGAGGACGTGGGTCGCCCGCCAAAGCGGCGCAGGATCACGCCATGGAAAACATTTTCCAATCCCCCCGGTCTGAGTCCCGGGATACCCGTCGCCGCTCGGATACCCGGGCTCGGCCGGTAATCGCTCGCCTTCCGGCCCGGATGCGCTCCCAGCAGGCGCCGGGCCTCAATCGGCTGGCTCCCGAGACTTGGCGGTTGGCGGAGGTGGCGGCGGCGATGAGCCAGCCGTTCTCGCTTGACGTCCTGGCGCCGGTGGTCGGTCAGACCCTCGGCCGGCTACAGCCGGCGCTGTCCGACGCCCTTGCCGCCGGCGTCTTCTTGCACTCCGGTGCTGAGTTGCGCTTCCGCGACGACCTCGTGCGCCAGGCCATCTACTTCGAAACGCCTCTTCCCAAGCGCATGTCGTTGCACCGGCGGATCGAAGTCGTTGAAGCGGCACGACGGCGCGGCCGAGCTCACCCCTTCGAAGCCGACCGCGGGCGCAGCCCCGAGCGGCCGACCGGAGTCGAAGCAAGCGCGCCGCCGGCTCCGCTCAAGGGAACCGCCCCAATCGACGGGCCCAGAGCCGGGGCCAGATGGGTGGGAGAGGAGGACCTCCACACAGCTCGTCTCCGCGCCGAGAGGATCCTCGGCGGCGCCGGACCAGGGGACAGCGATGCCGAGCTTGCCGAGGCCCTTTCGACGCTCGCCTCGATGGCCTGGAACGAAGGCCGCGTCGCCGATACCATCAGCCTCCTGCGGGCCGCAGCCCGCCGGGCGGAGCAGGCCGCAGACGTGGCTGGCGCGCTTCTCGCCCAACTCGGGATGGCGGTGGTATTCACCGCCCTGGCCGACGTCGGGGTGGCCGCCAGCGCGATCCGGGCGCTGGCCGCAGGGGTGACGCGCGTTGAACATCTCCAGTGGGCGCCCGGGCCCGCCTTGTGCCGGTCGCGCCTGTTTCTGGTCCTCGGACGAACCGACGAGGCCCGCGTCGCGGCGCACGAGGCGTGGGCGGCGGCGGACCAGGATCCGGGAAGCCCATTCGGGGCGGCGGCGCTGGTGGTGCTCGCCCTGTTGGCCCTCAGGCAACGCGACGTCGACGCCGCAGAGGGATGGCTGGCCCGCGGCAGCAGCGACCAAGCCGAGGAATGGCTGGCCCAACGGGCCTGCGAACCAGCCGAGCGTCAGGTGCGGTGCAGCCAGGCGTGGATCGGATGGGTCCACGCACACCTGGCCGAGGCGCGCCACGGCCCCCTCGCGGGGTACGACGTCGTCGCCGGCGTGTGCGCCGACCCCGCGGCCCACAGCCGCCTTTTCGTCGAGTACCCGCAGTCCGCCCCCTGGCTGGTTCAGGTTGCGCTGGCGGCGAGCCAACCGGGCGCCGCCGAGGCGGTAGCGAGGTGGGCCGAGCATTTGGCCGCCGTGAACCGGCCGTTTCTCTCCGTCACTTGCGCGGCCGCCCACGCCCGGGCCCTGCTGGCGCATGATGTCGACGCCCTCGAGCGGGTGGGCAGCGAGCACCCACTTCCCGGTGGTAGGGCCGCAGCCTGCGAGGACGCCGGTAGCCAGCTGGTTGGGGCGGGGGATCGCGCCCGGGCCCGGCTCCAACTCGAGAGGGCCCTGGCCATCTTCGAGTGCATGGGTGCCGCTGCCGATCAAGTCCGCCTTCAGCGGCGCCTCGACGAACTGGGCAAACGGTCCCGTTGCCGTCGGGCCGAACGCCGGCCGGTCTCGGGGTGGGGCAGTCTCACCGACGCCGAACGTCGCGTGGCCGATCTGGTGGCCGCCGGCCTGAGCAATCCCGAGGCGGCCAAGAAACTGTTCCTGTCCCGTCACACCGTCGACTTCCACCTCCGGCACGTGTTCCGCAAACTCAACGTCGGGTCTCGGGTGGAACTGACCCGCCTGGCCCTGCAGCGGGACTGACGCGGAGTCTCCGAAGGACCTAACGTAACGCCCGTCATGGAGAGCGAGGTCGTCGTCTGCCCGGTCTGCCGCAAGAAGAACAGGGTGCCGCTCGAACGGACGGGTGTCGCCAAATGCGGGAGTTGCCACTGGCCGCTCTTCGAGGAGGAATCCCCCGCCGACGACGCCCAGCAGACCGCCGAGAATCCCCTGTTCTCGTGGCGCCGGAGGCGGCCCAACTCGCGCTGAACGGTGGACAACCCCTGGCTTCAGCGCCGGGTGCTCAACTACGCCCACCAGGGCGGGGCCCGGGAAGGCCCGTCGAGCACCCTTTTCGCCCTTCATCAGGCGGTGGCGGTGGGCGCCGACGCCCTTGAGCTCGATGTGCATGCGACGGCCGACGGCGAGCTGGTGGTCTGCCATGACGCCACCGTCGACCGCACCACCGCCGCTCATGGCGCCATTGCCGATCTGACCCTGGCCGAACTACTGGAGTTGGACAACGCCTACTGGTGGGTGCCCGGCGAGGTCGTGGCTCCGGGCCGGCCCGATGCGGACTACCCCTACCGTGGCCGAGCCCCGGCTGAAGCCACCTTCGGGGTGGCTCCCCTCCGGTTGGTGTTGGAAGAGTTCGGCGGGGTTTTTCTCAACCTGGACATCAAGCAGACTGCTCCCGACGTGGCGCCATACGAGGCCCGGCTGGCGGCGCTCTTGCGGGAGTTCGGCCGGCGCGACGACGTGATCGTGGCGTCGTTCCTGGACCACTCCACCGAGGCGTTCTCGGCGGCGGCGCCGGAGATCGCGACCTCCTTCGGCACCGCAGCCACGGCCCTGTTCTGGCAGGCGGTGCACAACGGCGAGGACCCACCGGCGCCCCGGCCAGGACAGGTCGCACTCCAGGTGCCGACCGCTTTCCAGGGGATCACGGTGGTCGACGAGTCGTTCGTGGCCGCCGCCCACCGCTGCGGGCTTGCGGTACACGTGTGGACCATCGACGAGGCCGACGAGATGCGGCGGCTGGTCGACCTGGGGGTAGACGGGATCATGACGGACCGCCCCAGCGTCCTCGCCGATGTGTTGCGCGCCTCACGGGTGGCCTGGGCGGGCCTGCCCGGGGTGGGCTAGCGGCCCCGGTTGGGCTTGCGCCCGTGGTTGGCCTTCTTGCGGTGGGCTCGGACCTTGGCCTTCTTGGTGCGCTTGGACATGGCCTGCAAACCTACCGGGCTTCTTGGCGTGACCCGCGAAGTACCCTCGGCGTCGATGGAGCGCCTGGGCCTGGTCGGCCTTCCGAACGCCGGCAAGTCGAGCTTGTTCAATGCCCTCACGGGCGGCGCCGCCCCGGTCGCGTCCCACCCCTTCTCCACCCTCGAAACCTCCGTCGGCGTGGCCCAGGTGCCCGACGACCGTCTGCTGCGGTTGGCCGCCATGAGCAAAAGCCGCAAGGTTGTCCACGCCACCGTCGAGTGCGTGGACATCGCGGGATTGGTGGCCGGGGCGGCAGGCGGCGAGGGGCTCGGCAACCGGTTCCTCGGCGGCATCCGGGAGGTTGACGCCATCTGCTTGGTGCTGCGGGCCTTCGCCGACGACAACGTGGCCGGTGACAGCGACCCGCTGGCAGACCTGGAGGTGCTGGAACTGGAACTGGTGCTGGCCGACCTGGCGACTGTCGAGAGCCAGATCGACAAGCGCCGCAAGGCCGCCAAGGCCGACAAGTCCCTGGCCGCCGAGGTCGAGGCGCTCGAGGCAGCCGGCAACGCCCTCCAAGGCGGGACGCCGGTCTACCGTTCGTCGCTGCCGGCCGCCCAGCGGGCGGCGCTGCGCCCGTTCTTCCTCCTGACGAACAAGCCCATCCTGGCTGTCGTCAACATCGGCGAGGACGACGCCGGCGACGACACCATCGCCAAACCGGTGGCCACCGAGCTGGCCGGCGCCGGCGAGGTGCTCACGGTGAGCGTGAAGCTTGAGGCCGAGGCGGCCGCCCTCGACCCTGAGGAGCGAGCCGAGTTGTTGGAGGGCCTGGGCCTCGGGGAGGGCGCCCTGCCTCGCGTGGCGCGCGCTGCCTACCACCTGCTCGGAAGGCGGACGTTCCTGACCACGGGGGACAAGGAGAGTCGGGCGTGGACGTTTCGGGCCGGGGCCAAGGCGCCCGAGTGCGCCGGGGTCATCCACTCCGACCTGCAGCGCGGCTTCATCCGGGCCGAGGTCATCCGGTGGGACGAGCTGCTTCGCCTCGGTTCCTGGAACGCGGCCAAGGACGTCGGCAAGCTTCGCGTCGAAGGCAAGGACTACGAGGTTCAAGATGGCGACGTCCTCGAGATCCGCTTCAATGTGTAGCTAGGGGTGCGGAGCGATGTGGCTGCTGCGGGACGGCGCCGTGCTGGCCTCGGTGGACGAGGCCGTTTCCGCGTCCGACCACCTCCGGGCCCTGCGTCACCGTCCTCCCCCCGCGGGCGCCTTCCTACTGCGCCCTCCGCTCCTGCTGCACACCCTGGGCCTGCCCTACGCCGTCGACGTGGCGTTCTGCGAGGACGGCAGCGACGGCCGCATGAACGTGACCGAGACCGTCCGGCTGGCGCCCCTCCGGGTAGCCCGCCCCCGCCCGGGGACAAAGATGCTCGTGGTCGCGGTTCAGGGCGCCTTCGAGCGCTGGCACCTGGCGGTCGGCGACGAGCTTGAGATCCGGGGCGGTGACAACGGCAGTTCACAGCCCTGACCGCGAGCCGGCCGGGGCCGCACAAGGTGGCCAGATCGTCCTCGTTGGCACGCCGATCGGCAACTTGGGCGACCTTTCCCCCCGGGCGGTCGCCGCCCTGGCCGGCGCCGACACGATCGCGTGCGAGGACACCCGGGTCGCCCGCAGGTTGCTGAGCCACGCCCGGATCACCGGCAAGCGGCTGGTCACCATGAACGCCCACACCGAGGCGGCGGCGGCCCCCGCCCTGGTGGCCCGGGCGGGCGCGGGCGAGGTGGTGGCGGTGGTCACCGACGCCGGCATGCCCGCCGTCTCCGACCCCGGCGCCCGCCTCGTACAGGCAGCGGCCGCCGCCGGCGTCGAGGTGACGGTGGTCCCGGGCCCGTCGTCGGTGCTGGCGGCGCTGGTGCTCTCGGGCCTCGCGGCGGACCGCTTCTGCTTTGAGGGGTTTCTGGCCAGAAAGGGTGGGAAAAGGGCGGCCCAACTCGCCTCAATCGCCGCCGAGCCCCGCACGTCGGTGCTGATGGAGGCGCCGCCTCGAGTGCGAGCACTCCTTTCCGATCTGGCCGCCGCCTGCGGCCCGGACCGGCCGGTGGCGGTGGCCCGGGAACTGACCAAGCTGCACGAGGAGGTCTGGCGGGGCGCCTTGAGTGACGCCGTGGCATGGATCGAGGTGGTGGAACCTCGCGGCGAGTACGTGGTGGTGGTCGGCCCGGCGCCCCAGGCCGACGCCGTCGATGTGGACGACGATGCCATCACCGCCGCCCTGCGCGAAAAGGGCGGCTCCAAGGCGGCGGTAGCGGCGGTGACGGCGGCGCTCGGAGTGCCCCGGCGGCGGGTGTACGACCTGGCGGTGGCGCTGCGAAAGTCGGACGGGCAGCGAACTACACCTCGGTAGGCTGGCCCGGCCGTGGCCCGCTTCTACGTCACCACCCCGATCTACTACGTCAACGACGTCCCCCACATCGGCCACGCCTACACGACCATCACCGCCGACGCCCTCGCCCGCTGGCACCGGCTGATCGGCGACGAGGTGTTCTTTCTCACCGGGACCGACGAGCACGGCTTGAAGGTACAGCGCGCCGCCGAGGCTGCCGGGCTCTCCCCGCAGGAGCACGCCGACCTCTTAAGCGCCCGCTTCCGTGAGGCCTGGCGGCTGCTCGACATCTCCAACGACGACTTCATCCGCACCACCGAGGGGCGGCACACCGCCTCGGTCCAGGCCCTGATGCAGGCCGCCTACGACAACGGCTGGATCGAGAAAGGCGACTACGAAGGCTGGTACTGCGTCTCCTGCGAGGCTTACTACGCAGAAGCCGACCTGCTCGACGGCAACCGGTGCCCGATCCACAAACGCGCCGTGGAGTGGTTCAAGGAGGACAACTACTTCTTCAAGCTCTCCGCGTTCGAGAAGCCGCTGCTCGACTGGTTCGAGAGCCACCCGGACATGATCCACCCGACCACGCGGCGCAACGAGGCCATCGGCCTGGTGCGCCAAGGGCTGGAGGACATCTCCGTCAGCCGGACCTCCATCACCTGGGGCGTCCCCGTGCCGTGGGATCCCAAGCATGTCTTCTACGTCTGGTACGACGCCCTGATCAACTACGCCACCGCGGTCGGCTACGGCACCGACCGGGGTCGTTTCGACGCCTGGTGGCCGGCGGTGCACCACCTGATGGGCAAGGACATCCTGCGCTTCCACGCCGTGTACTGGCCCGCGCTGCTCATGGCAGCCGGGGAGGCACCACCCGCCCACGAGTCCATCCACGGGTACCTGCTGGTGGGCGGCGAGAAGATGTCCAAGACGGCGTTCAACCAGATCGCGCCGAAGGACCTGGTGCCCGAGTTCGGCGTCGACGGCTACCGCTACCACTTCCTTCGGGATCAGGCCTTCGGGCCCGACGGCGAGTTCTCCTACGAAGGCATGATCGCCCGCTACAACGCCGACCTGGCCAACAACCTGGGGAACCTTTTGTCCCGGGTGGCCACCGTGGTCGCCAAGCAGTGCGGCGGCATCGGCCCGGCCCCCTCGCCCTCTTCCAAGCTGGCGGCGGTGGCCGCCACCGTGGTCTCCGACGCCACCGCGGCGTGGGCCCGAGTGGCGCCCAACGAGGCCCTGGAGGCCACCTGGCGCTTGGTGCGGGAGACCAACGCCGCCCTTGAGGCGGTCCAGCCGTGGAAGCTGGGGCCCGGCCCCGAGGTCGATGCCGTCATGGGCGACGCGCTCGAAGTGCTCCGGATCGTTGCCCTCCTTGCCTCGCCCGCCATTCCCCGGGCGTCGGAGGAGATCTGGCGCCGCATCGGGCTGGCCGACTCGGTGGGCCCGCTCGCCGACCAACGGCTCCCGCAAGCCGCGGCCTGGGGTGGCTACCCCGGCGGGGTGGAAGTCGAGAAGGGCGAGGCCCTTTTCCCTCGCCTCAAGGCGACCAAGGCGTAGCCGGCGTGTGGACCGACAGCCACTGCCACATAGACGGTGGCGCCATCGAAGCCGCCCATGACGCGGGCGTTACCCGCCTGGTCGTGGTGGGCACCGACGCCGCCTGGTCGGCGGTGTCCATCGAGGTGGCCGAGGCCCACGACGGGGTGTGGGCGACGGTGGGTCTGCATCCCCATGACGCCGACAAGGGCACGGCGACCATCGAGCCGCTGCTGGCCGGCCACGGGGCCAAGGTGGTGGCGGTCGGGGAGTGCGGCCTCGACTACCACTACGACTACTCGCCCCGGCCGGCGCAACGGGAGGCGTTCGCGGCCCAAGTGGCGCTGGCCCATGAGTACGACTTGGCGCTGGTCATCCACACCCGGGAGGCGTGGGACAACACGTGGGCGGTGCTGCGGGCCGCGGGGGTGCCCGCCCGTACGGTGTTCCACTGCTTCACCGGCGGTCCCGCCGAGGCCCGCCAGGCGCTCGAGCTCGGGGCGTACCTGTCCTTCAGCGGGATCATCACCTTCCCCAAGGCCGAGGACCTGCGGGAGGCGGCCCGGCTGTGCCCGCTCGAGCGGCTGCTGGTCGAGACCGACTCGCCGTTCCTGGCGCCGGTGCCTCACCGGGGGAAGCCCAACGTCCCCGCCTACGTGCCCTTCGTGGGCGCCGCCGTGGCCGCCGCCCGGGGGCGCCCGGTCTCCGAGGTCGAGCAGGCGACGTGGGACAACGCGGCGCGGGTGTTCCGCCTCCCGGCCTGAGCGTCGCCCCCTCCGCCCGGTGACCCTCACCCGCCGCCAGACGCGGGACCTGCTCGCGGAGCACGATTTCCACCCCGCCAAGTCGCGGGGTCAGAACTTCGTCGCCGACCCGAACACGGTGCGCCGCATCGCCCGGCTGGCCTCGGTGGGACCGGGGGACCAGGTCGTCGAGATCGGCGCTGGTCTCGGGGCCTTGACTCTCGCCCTGGCCGAGACCGGGGCCCGGGTCGTGACGGTGGAGGTCGACCACCGGCTGGTCGCCATCCTGCAGGGCACCGTCCCCGAGCCCGTCACCGTCGTCGAGGGCGACGCTCTGACCCTCGACTGGCCGGCCCTGCTCGGGACCGAGCCCGGCCGGTGGGTGCTGGTCGCCAACCTCCCGTACAACATCGCCACCCCGCTGGTGCTCGACTTGCTGGCCGGCGTGCCCGCCATCGGCCGGATGCTGGTCATGGTCCAGCGCGAGGCGGGGGAGCGGCTGGCGGCCACTCCAGGGTCGGCGGGGTACGGCGCCGTGTCGGTGAAGGTCGCCTACCGGGCGCTCGCCCGGGTGGAGGCCAAGGTGCCGTCGACGGTGTTCGTGCCCCAACCCGAGGTCGAGTCGGTACTGGTGTCGCTACGGCGCCGGGACCGGCCTGCCGTCGATCTCCCCGCGGAGCGGCTCTTCCCGCTGGTGGAGGCGGGTTTCGGGCATCGCCGCAAGATGCTCCGGCGCTCCCTAGAGGGGTTGGTGACCGCCGACGACTTCTCGTGCGCCGGCGTCGAGCCCACGGCCCGGGCCGAGGAGTTGGACGTCGTCGCCTGGGGCCGCCTGGCCGCGTGCCGCCTCCGAAGTTGAACCGCGGGCGTCTTGCGAGGCTGGCGCCAAGGCCGGCTTTACCGGTGTGACGGAAGCGACCGCCGCGGAAGGAGAACTACTTGCCGGCTCGGCGCTGCCAGCGGGTCGCCTTCAGCATCTTCTTGTGCTTCTTCTTCCGCATCCGCTTGCGGCGTTTCTTGATCAGCGAACCCATGGCGGGTTGGCACGCTACCTGGTCGCGGGCGCTGCGGCCAACCGGGTCCGCCGATACGCTGGCCCAACCAGCCCTGGCGGGTAGTTCAATTGGCAGAACGCCGGACTTTGGATCCGTAGGTTGGAGGTTCGATTCCTCCCCCGCCAGCCGCACCCGACTCCCGCATCGGAGACGGAGTTGTTTCGTGGTCAGCCTCAGACGGCCGGCTGGGTCGTCCCCGGGACGCAGCCGTCGCCGCCGCCGATCAGCTTGGTCCCGACGAGCAGGCGCCCCGGCTGGGCCACCTCCAGCGACGTCCACCCGTCGAGGGTGCTCGAGATGCAGGCCCGCCCGCTCTCGGGGGTCCAGTAGCGGCTGTACCGGAGCCGCACCACCACCGGGCCAGCCTGGTGCACGTCGAGCTCGAAACTGCTGGTGCCGATCGAGACCACCTGCGCCGGGCCGGTGACCAAGCCCGGAGAGCCGACGACCTTCCACAGACGCCACTGGCTCGTCTGCCACACGGGCGTGAGGTACGGGAGGCCGCTTTTCACCAGCGCCGATTCTTGTTGGGCGGAGTAGTCGAGGCTGACGTTGGGCAGCGCCACCCAGCTCACCCCGTTGGCGTCGAGCCACGCCTGGTAGGTGGCGGCGTCGAGGGTGCCTGGGGTGTAGAACAACGAGTTGTTGGCGATGTCGAGCTGGCGCTCCCAGCCCCGGGCCATCTGCAGGTTGTCGGCGGACGCCCACAGCGATTCCCAGTGGTCATAGGTCGGCAAGATCTCGATGCGGGTGAGCAACGCCTGCTGGCTTCCCAAATAGCTCGCTAACGGGGAGAAATACGTCGCGTCCTGCGAGGGATCGGGGTGGTCCTTGACCACGCTGCCGATGGCCGGGATCCACTGGTACAAGAGCAGGGGGACGGCGACCGCCGCCAGCAGGAGGCGACGACGAGGCCACAACACGGTGGCCACGATGGGACCGGCGATGGCGGTGCCCAGTCGTGCCCAGTTGGCGCCCATGGCCTGGGGCACCAGGAAGAGAGCCAGGCCCGCCAGCCCGTACATCCCGGCGCCGATGCGCAGGCTGCGCTCCCCCCGGGGGAGCAGCCACAGACCGAGGATGCTGGCCAGAAGCACGCCGCCGAGGGTGGTGGCCGCGAAGGGCATGGTGCCCGATTGGGGGAACAGCACTTCGATGGCCAGACCGGGGACGGCCACGGCCACCCCGAGCATGATCAGCGACCGGCGGCCGGGCCCTTTGATCGTCACCATCCACGCCGCCAGGACGAGCAGCAGGAGCACCGCCGCCACCGGGCTGGCCAGCGGGCACAGGACACCGAGCACCGCGGCCAGCACGCGGCGGCGCCCGGCGATGGCGAGCACCGCCAACAGGGCCAAGGTGGCACCGAGGACGAAGGCCAGCTGGCCGATGGCGATGGGGCCGGCCAAGCCGATGGCAAACCACACCGCACCGACCCAGCTCGGCGCCCCGAAATGGCTGCGCAGCAGCCGGGCGAAGGCCCACGCGGAGACCGCGGCGCAGGCTGCCACCAAGGCGCCGACGCCGACCAGATCCGCCAAGGGGGCCAGGAGCACGCTGTAGCCCAAGGTGTAGAGGCCGCCGAACCACGAGCTGTCCCACAGGGTGAAGCCGGCGCTTCGGAACAGGTCGATGCGGTGGAGGGCGGCCGGGAAGTCGCCGCCGTGCCACCCGCTGGCCCAGGTGAGGGCGGCAAGGCCTCCGGCGACGACGGCGGCTACCAACGGGACCCGCTCCGAGTCGCGTGCCCAGCGGACAACGCTCGCTGTGGTGGTTCCGCTCATAGCGCGGCCAATAAGATTAGCCGCCGGACCCTGGGTATGACCAGGTCTTTTGGGAGACCGATGGCAGCGCCGCCGCCAACGCCAGGACTTAGATCAAGCCGGCCCGGATCGCCATGGCCACGGCGTGCGCCCGGTTGCGGGCGCCGAGCTGGCTGACCAGGTCGTGGATGATGTTCTTGATCGTGCTCTCTGAGTAGGCCAGGTCGTCGGCGATACCGGCCGTGCTGCGGCCCTCCGACAGCAGGCGCAGGACGTTGACGTCGCGAGGGGACAGCTCGGCCGCCCACGAGGGAGTCTCGGGTTCGGCCACGCCCTGGAGCGCCCCCAGACAGACCGGCTCAGCCTCTTGCAAGAAGATGTGTCCCTTCGCCCCCAATCCGGCCTCCGCTGCCCGCGTCCCCCGGAATCGTCCTCCGGTGCTTTACGCTAGATGACGCGGAGACCGGCTCGTCGAGCGTCCTACGAGCCCTTGATAGAAAGGGGCGTGGTGAGCGACCACAGCGGGGCCGGGAGGCAGGCTGTCAACGAGCGGCCGCCGTCGGCGGTGGTCCTGGCCGCGGGCGAGGGCACCCGGATGCGGTCGACGCGGCCCAAGCCGTTGCATCGCCTGTGCGGTCGACCCATGGTCCTGCACGTGGTGGACGCGCTCGCGGAACTGCGCCTCCAGCGGGTGGTCGTGGTGGTGGGTCACGGGGCCGACCGGGTCACCAAGGCGCTGCTTCAGCACAGCGTCGCCCCCCACCTGGTGGAGTTTGTCGAGCAACATGTCCAGCGGGGGACGGGTGACGCCGTTGCCGTGGCGCTCACCGGTTTCCCCGACGACGACGACGACTTCGACGGTGGTGACATCGTCGTCCTGCCCGGCGACACCCCCTTGTTGCGTCCCCCGACGTTGGCCGCCCTCGTTCGGGCCCACCGGGAGGCGCACGCAGCGGCGACGGTGCTGACCGCGTCGCTGGCCGATCCCACCGGGTACGGCCGCATCGTCCGGGCGAAGGACGGTCGGGTGGCCCGAATCGTCGAGCAGGCAGACGCCACTCCCGAGCAGCGCCAGATCAAGGAGGTCAACACCGGCATCTACGCCTTCCGGCGCAGCGTGCTGGCCCCCGCCCTGCGCCGGCTGAGCCCGGACAACGTGCAGGGGGAGTACTACCTGACCGACATCATCGGGGTGCTGCACGACGCTGGCTACCCCGTCACGTCCCTTGTGGTGCCGGACTCCATGGAGGTGGCCGGGGTGAACGACCGGGCGCAGCTGGCGGTGGCCGAGGCCGAGTTGCGGGACCGGATCAACGAGCGGTGGATGCGCCGGGGCGTGACCATGCTCGACCCCGAGCGGACCTACGTGGACACCTCGGTGAGCCTGGCACCCGATGTCACCTTGTTCCCGGGCACCTTGTTGCAGGGGGCCACGGTGATCGCCACCGGCTGCGAGATCGGGCCCAACACCCACTTGGTCGACTGCCTGGTCGGGGAACGGGCCACCGTGTCCAACTCGGTGGCCACGTCGGCCGAGATCGGCGCCGAGGCGGTGGTCGGGCCTTACGCCACCATCCTGCCCGGCGCCCGGGTGACCCCGGGCAAGGTGACCGGCCCCGGCTACATCGGCCGCAGCGACGATGATGAGGGAGTAGGTCCGTGATCGAAGTGGTACCCAAGCGGAGGTTGTACCTGCTGGCCGGGCGGTCCCACCTGCAGCTGGCCGAGGACATCGCCGCCGAACTCCAGGTACAGCTATCCGAGCCCAACCTGGCCGACTTCGCCAGCGGGGAGATCCGGCCCCGCTTCGCCGAGTCGGTGCGCGGCGCCGACGTGTTCATTGTCCAGTCCCACTGCCGGACCCCGGGGCGCTCGGTCAACGACTCGCTGATGGAGCACTGGCTCATGATCGATGCCGCCAAGCGGGCGTCGGCCAAGCGCATCACCGCCGTCTGCCCGTTCTACGGCTATTCCCGCCAAGACCGGAAGTCCAAGGGCCGCGAGCCCATCTCGGCTCGGCTGGTGGCGGACTTCTTCACCGCCGCGGGCGCCGACCGCATCATGTCCGTCGACCTCCACTCCGGCCAGATCCAGGGGTTCTTCGACGGCCCCGTCGACCACCTGACGGCCGTGCCCGTCCTCACGTCCTACCTGCGCCAGCATGCCCCGCCCGGCTTTGTGATGGTGGCGCCCGATACCGGCCGCACCAAGGTTGCCGAGCAGGCGGCCCGCCACCTTTCCGGCGACGTCGACGTGGCCAGCGTGTACAAGCGCCGACCCAAGGACGCCATCAACCAGGTCCAGGCCCTCGACGTCATGGGCCAGGTGCGGGGCAAGATGTGCGTCC
>JBOGGN010000104.1:0-4312 GCA_050744165.1 Acidimicrobiales bacterium
GTGTCTGTCATTTTTCGGTTCTCCTTCAGGTGTGACGCTTCGTGGTTCTGCCCCACATGACCGATCACGGCCCGGAGATGTGACGAGCCCGTACCAGGAAACCACAAAAGTGCAAAAGGGTGCCCGGCTGGGACGGCGTAGACCCCGGCGGTTCGTCTTGGTCCTGGGCCGGTCCACAAGGAGCACCGCGCCGAGCGCCACCGCCCGCCGGTGCTGGCGGTGCTGGCGGTGCTGGCGGTCGAACTCGTTCGCCGAGCCAAAGGTCAGGTCCAGGCCCATCTGCTGGGGGACCGGGCCTGCCAGCCAGGTCGCGGCCGGGAGCGCGCCGACCTGCTGGAACGCAAGGCTCCCTAACGCCTGAATGCACCGAAAGGTTTACACGATCTTGGGCTCCTTCCGAAAATTATTCGTTTGGAGACTCGTGCAACGTTCCTGAAACTACCCGGGCTCGGCGGCTGTCTTATACGGTGATGAAACAACGGTGGTTAGTCCCAATGGTTTTGGTTCTGGTGGCGGCCGCAGCGGGGTGTTCCTCGCGGCATTCGACATCGCTGCCTTCGAAATCGTCGCCCTCGACATCGTCACCCACAACGACACGAGCATTTTCGACCACGACAACAGTTGCCCCCGCGACGTTGCCGCCTGGTCAGACAGCGGCGACCAGTGCGAGCAGCACCACGGTCGCCACGACGGTGTCCGGTTCGGTAAAGGTGGCCATACCGGTGGTGGCGTGCGCAACAACGGGGCCGCACGACGCAACGGGCGCGACCACCTCCATTGCAGCCACCCTGATGGCCAACCTGCCCCAGTCGGCGGCGTCCCAGTTGAGCTTCTACACCGATACCTACCGCACGCTGACCCCGGTACTGGCACCCAAAGGCTGGTCATGCCAGGCACAGCTCGGCGAGGACGGTTCCTCCGCCATCAACGTGTACCCGTCAGGAACAACGGCGACCTCGGCAGCCGAAGCCGTCACGACGAGCAACGACGGTGCCTGCCAGGACTGCGTCTACGGGTTGGTCTGCGCCTTGATCCCAACAGCCCGTCCGCAACTCGGCTACACCGATATGCCGTGTAACGCCTCTGTCGTCAAGGGCGAGGCCGTCCAGTGGGACAAGGGCTGGGTGTTGTCGTCTCCGCCTATCAACGACGTCATCTCCTTTGAGGACCCTGCAAGCGTGAAGGGAACCGGAACACCCTCGGGTGGGGTCAACCCAGCCAACGGCGTCCTCCTTTACCGTTTCAAATCCATCAATGAAGGCCAAGCGTCAGTACAGACCTGTACCTTGCCCTCCGCCGAGCACGAACTGTGCACCGCCGTCCTGAACGACTTCATCAACCGGGCCTGGCAGCTCTACTCCTGAGAGAACCGAGACAACGATGCCGGAGGAGGAAACCCCGCCTGTGATCCCGGCCCCTAGAGGCCCGGGTTGATGAAGGCTGCGGGCCGCTAAGTCCTTAGGCGATCACTAGCTGACCGTAGGTGATGCACAGACCGAGGGCGTCGACCATCAGGAACGAGGCGATCAGCACCAGCGCCACCGGGCGCTTCCACCACCGGCGCCGCTCCTCGGCGTTGGCGGCGGCGGCCGGCATGTACCACCCCGGCAGGAGTCCCACCCCGTCGCATCCGGGGCCGTCGAGGACCTCCCACACGCTCACCGCGTCGGGGTCGAGCACCGCGTCCGGGTCGGCCGCCAGGGCCAGCGCAGCCAGCGCCTCATCACTCAGCTCTCCGCCCATCTCGACCTCGCCAAGCGTCACCACGTCACCGGGAGCCGATACGCCGTTCATGGTCCGTCCCTCCTTCGACACCTACATCGGCGACGGTACCGCCGCCCGCCCGGGCCGCAGCGCCAGTCCACCGAATGTTCACCGGATCGTTCGAACCGTGTCCAGCGTGGCGCAGCGCGACAAGTAAGGCGGTATACCGCCTTAAATGTCGCGTTCGGAGAACCACACCCGAGGAGGCAACCATGGAGAACCCGGTCGTCCACCTCGAGATCCTGGCAACCGATGGCCCGGCCCTGGCGGCCTTTGACCAGTCGGCTCTTCGGGCGGCGCCTCCGGCCGGTCGCCATGCCCGGCTACGCGGTCGAGGCGAGCTACACCTTCCATAGCGTGAGTGGCCCCATACGGTTCGCGGTGGTCGCGTCGGAATCAGTCTTGGGTCAATCCGTGACTCTTGGCACCGCTGATATCGGATTTCCGTCGAAACTGGCACCAAGAGCACCAGATTTACCCAAGTCTTTGCCCGCTGTACCCAAGTCTTTCCCGCCGCCCCCGGGTCACCGAGACGGCGCTGTCAGGCGCGCAGTATCGGGGTAATCCGCTTGGTGGTCGTCGGCCTCGTGGGAGCGTCGGCCGTGACTGACACCGAGCCCTAAGGTCGCGGCAAATGGCGAGCTCCAACCTCGACGATGACCCCTTCGGGCGGGCGCAACAGGCGGCCGCCCAGCTGGTGGCGCGCACCGGGATCGACCGCCACGACGTCGCCGTGGTGCTCGGCTCGGGGTGGCAGGCGGCGGCGGACCGCATCGGCGCCACGCAGACCGAAATCCCTGTCACCGAACTGGCCGGCTTCCCGCCGCCGTCGGTCCCGGGCCACGCGGGCACCGTCCGCTCAGTGGTCCCGCCCGACGCCCCCGACCGCCGGGTCCTGGTCTTTCTCGGCCGGGTCCACCTCTACGAGGGCCGCTCCCCCGCCACCGTCGTCCACGGGGTCCGGGCCGCGGTGCTGGCCGGCTGCCGGGCGGTGATCCTCACCAATGCCGCAGGTGCCGTCAACCCCGCCTACCACGTCGGCCAGCCGGTCCTGGTCGCCGACCACCTGAATCTGACGGGCCGATCGCCCCTGACCGGCGCCCTGCCCCCGGACCCCTTCGAAGGCCGCTTCGTCGACATGACCGAGGCCTACGCGTCCCGTTTGCGCCTCGCCGCCCGCCAGGTCGACCCCACCCTGGCCGAGGGGGTGTACGCGGCGCTGCCCGGTCCCCAGTTCGAAACGCCTGCCGAAATCCGCCTGCTCGCCCGCCTCGGCGCCGACCTGGTAGGGATGTCCACCGTGCTGGAAACCATCGCCGCCCGACACCTCGGCGCCGAGGTCCTGGCCTGCTCGCTCGTCACCAACCCCGCCGCCGGCCTGGCCAAGGAAACGATCGACCATCGGGCGGTGCTCGACGTTGCTCGAGAGTCTGCGCCTCGCCTCGGCGCGCTGCTGGCCGCGGTGGCTGCCCGGATCTGAGCCCGATGGACACCGACGAACTGGTGAAGGCCGCCGCCGCCTGGATGGCCGACGACCCCGACCCCGCCACCCGGGCCGAGATCCAGGCACTGCTCGACGCCGACGACGCCGCCGGCCTCGCGGAACGGTTCGCGGAGCGGCTCCAGTTCGGTACCGCAGGCCTGCGGGGAAAACTGGGCGCCGGTCCCAACCGCATGAACCGGGCCCTGATACGCCGGGCCGCGGCAGGACTGGCCCGCTGGCTGCACGCCGTCCATACGGATCGGGCTGGCGTGGTCATCGGCTTCGATGCCCGCCACCAGTCCCGGGAGTTCGCCCTGGACACCGCAGCGGTCGTCGCGGGTGCCGGCCTCCACGCCTACGTCCTTCCCCGCCCTCTGCCCACCCCCCTGCTGGCTTACGCCACCCGCCACTTGAACGCCGACGCCGGCGTCATGGTCACGGCCAGCCACAACCCAGCCCAGTACAACGGCTACAAGGTGTACCTGGGCGACGGCGCCCAGGTCTTCCCGCCGCACGATGCCCTGATCGCCGCGGCGGCGGAGGAGAGCGCCGTCCCGACCGACCAGGAGCTCTCGCGCGGCACAGGCGGGCGCCTCCTCGACGTCGACGACAAGGCCCTCCTTGCCGCCTACCGGTGCGCGGTCCTAAAGGCCGTCCGTCCCGACGGCCCCCGCCGGCTACGGGCCGTTTACACCCCTGTGCATGGAGTGGGCGGGGCCGTGCTCCCCCGTCTGTTCGAGGAGGCGGGCTTCGACCCGCCGGCGCTGGTCGCCAGCCAAGCTCAACCCGACCCCGACTTCCCCACCGCGCCGTTCCCGAACCCCGAGGAGCCGGGGGTGCTCGACCTGGCCCTGGCCGAGGGCGAGCGCGTCGGAGCCGACCTCGTCCTTGCAAACGACCCCGACGCCGACCGTCTCGCTATCGCCGTACCGTGCCCCACCGTGACGGGCCCGCCCGGGGGCACCTTCCGGGCCCTGTCAGGTGACGAGCTCGGGGTACTGCTGGCAGACCACCTCATATCGGCGACGACCGGCGCAGACCGGCTGGTCGCCACCACCGTGGTCT
>JBOGGN010000105.1:0-30873 GCA_050744165.1 Acidimicrobiales bacterium
GTCTGCGCTCGCCACCGTGGGATGCCGGTCCTGTCGCGCTGCGTCAGCTGTGGCCAGGAGTTGTGTGCCCAGTGCATCGTCCGGACACCGGTCGGGTTCAAATGTGCCGCGTGCACGGCAGGCTCACCCGAACTGTCGGCGGGCGCCGACAAGGACGGCAAGCCGGGTCGACTCGCAAGAATCAGAAGAACCCACGCCACAGACCCGAACGCTGAAGACCAACCGCGACCTCATCGCCGTGCAGCGCTCGCCATTGGCGTGGTGTCGGTCGTGGCCGCGGTGGCGCTGGTCGCTTACCTCCTCAGCCGCTCGGGCTCGAGCACCGTCCAGACGGTAACGCCGACGACGGCCTCAACCGGATCTAACTCCATCGACATTGGGCTCCAGTTCGCCGGTGCCGCCGGACACGAGCTCAGCGGAGACCTGGTCACGCCGGCCCACGAGACCCATCCCGTGCCCGGCGTGGTCATCGTCCCTGATTGGGGGGCGGTCGACCGCAATGGGATGGCGCCGACCGACGCCCTCCCTGATCGTCTCTACGCCGATCTGGCCAACGTACTGGCAAGCCACGGGATTGCCAGCCTGCGTTACGACCCGGCCGGGCAGGGCCAGAGCACAATCCCTCAGGGCGCCACCACCTTGAAGTTCTCGGATCTGGTTGGCGATGCCGGCGCCGCCCTGGGAATCCTGGCGCAACGATTTGGGGTCGATCCGCATCGGATCACCGTGGTCGGAGACGGGTGGGGCGGCCTGCTGGCGCTGCAGCTTGCGGCCCAGGACAACCGCCTTAACCGCCTCGTCTTGGTGTCCACGCCGGGTCGGCCCGTCGTCGACAGCCTCGCCGGCGAGCTGCAAGCCACGGCCATCTCCCCGGCGGACGGGCAGTTGGAAGTCAGCCAGTTGCAGCAGGCCGTCTCGACCCTTCTGAGCGGTGGTGCCCTCCCCGACCCGGCCACCCTGGAGACGCCATTGCGACCGTTCCTCGAGAGCAGCCAGGCCACGTATCTCCGTTCCTTGTTCGGTTTCGACCCGCCGGCTGTAGCCCGCCAAGTGCACGTCCCGACCCTGATCGTGCGAGGCGGCGGCGACCCCAGCCTGACGGCGGAGGACGGCCAGCTCTTGACGGCCGCCCTAGGCGCCACCAGCCAGGTCTACGTCGCGAACGACGCCAGCGCGACCCTCACGATCACCACGCGCACCGTCGTGGCCACGCCATCGGCCACGACCACGACGACGATTCTCGGCGCCACGACGACAGCCGGAAGGCTCGGGAACAACATCATCGTTACCGTCAGCCGGGACGATCAGGCGTTGGGGGCCGTGGCGCAGTGGGTACTCGGGGACACCGTCGCCGCCGGCGACACGACCACGACAACTGCACCGGCCGGGTAGGCCCCGGGTAAAACGCCGGGCAAACGCACCTGGAGCACTAGGCGCGATCTGAATATAGGTTGGGCCACGACCTATGTGTTGACCCCGGCGCCGGGGGGCGCTAGCATCCCCGATCGGGTGGGATCAAATCGGCCGATTTTCCGCGGTAACCCTTGGGAGGGATGTGTATGGGCGGTAGATCAGTAAAGAGACTTGGCCTGGCTGCAGCGGTGTGCTTCGGCATGCTCCTGATACCGGCGTCGATGGCGTGGGCTTGCCTTTCGTTGGCGAACCTCAACTCGACACCCGGGTCGGTCCAAGCAGGTCAGCAAGTCACCGTGACCGGGAACGAGTTCGGCAGCAACCCGGTCGCGATCCATTTCAACGGCTTGAATGGTCCCGTCCTGGGTACCTTCACGCCCACCGGCGGCACCTTCGTCGGTGCTGTGACCATCCCGGCCGATGCTCCGGTCGGGGCAGCGGTCCTTGTCGCCACTGAGCCGGCCGCCACTGCGACCAGCCCGACCGGCGGCTCGTCGACGGGCGTTCCGACCCGCACGCTTGTCAACGTGGTCGGTCCAGGAGGTTCCCCGGTCGCCGCGTCGCCGTCGTCAGGCGCTGCCCGGCTGTCGGGTGTCGTGACGCAGAGTTCGGCGGTCAGCACTGGGGCCTTGGCCCTGGTGGCGCTCGGCGTGCTTGGCGTTGCCCTGTTCATCGCCGGTGGTGTGGCTCTCATGACGAGCGGCCGGCGCCGCGAAGCGACCACGGAAACGGTTCGCTCCTGAACGTGCAGTAGCAATAGCAATGGCTGACATCGGCGCTGCCCCCCTCGGGGCAGCGCCGATCCGGCCAACTCGGTAGGGGTCTACAGCTGATTTGGCTCCTCCGCAGCTTTTTCGTCGAGCCGGGACCTCGACGTCGAAGGTTCGTTGGGGCGTTGATCGAACTGGGGGATAGCGCGAGTGCATGTACCGCGACGCTGGGCTTTCCCTGCGCCTTTTCTGCTGGTGGCCGGCGAGACAACGCCCCCCAGTGCCTCCATCGCTCACTATCGCGCCCAGGGCTTTGGTAGCAAGGGCTTTGGTAGCAACGACTTTTTGCACGAGACCAGAGTTGCGGCCGCCGGTGCGCCCACTCGGTCGAGGACGGCCCATCCCGGGCGTCCGGCATCAGCGTCACGCACATTCATTTCCACTCAGACCAGCAAGGCGCTGAAGTTCGTGGCCGCCGACGCTGCCGGGGTGGTGACGGGAGCCTTCGTCGGTTTGGTCGGCTTCCAACTACGCAGACGGGTTGAAGCGCCGAGCCCGCCCACGACGCAGGTTGCGCGAGCCGCAACCGGCAGGAGTCTTGTAGTCGGCGCAGTGCGGGCTAGGTGCCCAATTTCCCAGGGAGGGGTTCATGAAACATAAATGGCGGATGGCGGCCTTAGCGGCGGCCGGAGGCTTGGCGGTACTTGGCGCCGGCGGCCCCGCGATGGCCTCGGGTTTGGGGTCGCAAGCGACGCCTGCATCAGCGACCTTCGCAGCTCAGGCGTATGCGCCTTTGCGGGTCACCGCTGCCCACCGGGTGACCGCCGACGACCCGGTCCCGTCCCGGGGGTTCTTGGGCCCAGCCATGCTCATCGATCCCAGCAATCCCAAGGTCATGTTTGCCGCCACGGTCGAGGCTCGCACCAGAGTCTGCTACCTCCTGCGCTCGACGGATGGTGGCTCGACGTGGTCAACGTTGGCCAACCTTCCGACTCTGTCTTCCTATCCGTTCTGCTTCAACACCAGCGGTGGCGTGACGCAGTCCCCGATTGCCTTTGGACGTAATCACGCCCTCTACTACGCCCTGGTGGGCTACAGCAACCAGGACGGCGGCGCCGACAGCAAGGCCGATATCAGCGTCGAGGTGGCCAAGTCCACCGACTTAGGCAACACCTGGACGACGGTCCTGGTGGAAAACGCTCGGGGCAAGACGGGAACCGCGACTGAGTCCAACTATCCCGTGGCGTCGGTCGCGGTCGATACGTCCGGCCCCCAGGACGTCGTCGTCACCGGCTGGCGCCAGGGTCACCCGCAGCAGCCGACCGCGGTGAGCAACTCGCTCATTGGCATCTCGACCGATGGCGGCGCCAACTACAGCCAGGTCAACCTGAACAATTTTTCCACCCTCACCTTGACCAACGCGGGTACCAGCTACAAGGGCACCTTCAGTACGCCGCACGTGGCAGCCGGCGATGGCGTCATCTATGCAGGGACTTCGGTGTCCTACCCGACGGCGGCCAAGGCACCCTCGCAGCCGTATTACGTCGGATACTCCACCAACCACGGCCAATCCTTCACCATGGTTCCGGTCACACCAGCCGGCGCCGGCGGGCAGGTCCTGTCCTGGTCGCCGTTGGGCGGCCCGCAGGGCACGGCGCTGCTCGTCTATTCCTACGAGCCGAACGTGACCCAGGGCAACACTGACATCTACTTCCAGCGTTCGACCGACGGGGGCAAGACGTGGAGCGCTCCCGCCAAGCTCAATGATGACGACCCCAGCCTCAGCATCACTCACGGGCTGCCGAACATCAACGTGGCTCCCAACGGACGTATCGATGTCGCATGGGATGACTTCCGCAATGCCCAGTCGTTCGCGGACGACATCTACTACACCTACTCGACCGACGACGGTATGACCTGGGCCCATAACATCCGGGCCTCCGATCAGGTGATCAACCTCAACATCGGTATCAGCAACAACTCCGATGTCCGCCAGCCGCCTGGCATCGGCTCTGCGAACAACGCCGCCGTGTTTGGCTGGGCGGATACCCGACTAGGGAATCAGACCACCCAAACCCAGGACGTGTTTGCCTCGGTTGTTCAGTTCAAGCCCATCACGACGGGCGGCAGCAACACGGTGAAGTACTTCACGGCTGGCGCCATCGGCCTGGTCGTGGCTGGCTTGATCGTCCTCATCATCGCCCTCAGCCGTCGGCGCAAGGGGAGCCCCGGAGCCCCGCCGCCGGTTGCGAGGGAGCGAGAGCCGGTCGGCGTCGCCTAGACGGCTGATTCACACTCCGGCCGCGTGACGAGCTTGGTGGCCACCGACGGTTGCCGCCACGCCACGCGCATGACCGGTCGGGGCAGGGTCAATCGTGCACGATTCCGTGCACCTGGATGTGTCCCTGCCCTGACCGGGCCCGGCCGATGATGGCGGCCGGGTGGCCCGACGCCCGCAGGCTGGTGACGGTTCCCGGGGCCGCATCTGGCGCCATCCCGAACAGAAGGCCGCCCGAGGTCTGGGCGTCAGCCAGCACCAACAACGTCAGCGGGTCGGCACTATCTGCGTCCACGCGTGGCTTTACCCAGGCCAAGTTTTTTTGCGTCCCGCCCGGAATCAAACCGGCCCGGGCCAGCTCCAGGGTTCCCACCATGAGCGGCACTTGGTCGGCGTCAAGATCGACGTCAACCGACGAGAACTCGGCCATCTTTGCCAGGTGCCCGAGGAGACCGAATCCGGTCACGTCGGTCGCGCCGGTGGCTCCGCCTCGGCCGGCCAGTTCCGACGCTTCGGCGTTCAGCCGGCGCATCGATGCCACTGCCGCCTCGGCGACGGCGTCGGAGGCCTGGCCTCGTTTTATCGCGGTAGTGATGATCCCGGTCCCCAGCGCCTTGGTAAGCACCAAGGCGTCCCCTGGACGCAAGCCTGCATTGGTCAGAATCCGCTCTGGATGGACCTCGCCGACCACCACCAGCCCGAACTTCGGCTCCGGATCCTCGACGCTATGACCGCCGACGGTGACCCATCCACCCTCGGACGCGACCTCGGCCGCACCCTGGAGTACCGCAGCCAAGGCGTCGTCGCCCACCTCGGTGTTCCACGACACCAGGTTCAGCGCCAGCAACGGCAGGCCACCCATGGCATACACGTCGCTCGCCGAGTTGACAGCCGCAATCGCCCCCCAGGTGGCAGCGTCGTCGACGATCGGAGTGATGAAGTCTGCCGTCACCACCAGGGCCCGATCCGGGCTGAGACGCCACACTGCGGCGTCGTCGCCGGTGTCGATGCCGACGAGAAGGTCGGGGTGGCGTTGCGGTGTCAGGTGGCGCAGCACGTGCTCCAACTCGCCCGGGGCGAGCTTGCACGCTCAGCCGGCGCCGTGGCTGTATTCGGTAAGCCGTCGTGCGGTCACGGCGGGCGATCCTACGGCGCCTCAGTAGGACAATACCCTTAGAACATCGTTAGCATCGCACGTACCTGCGCCGCAGCCCCAGCGGGGTGCTAGCGACAGCGGGAACCCCCCCATCGAGGTCAACCATGAACTTGCGTCGATCACTCCCACCGCGGTACTCGCTCCGCCTGCTCTCGGCCGTGGCGGCCGTGGTCTTGGTACTCGCCGCCACCGCCGGCCTCGCGGGGGCCTCTGCCGGGGTGCCCTCGACGTCGCCGGCTGCCAACAACGTCCTTGTCAACCAGGACAACTCGGTGATCACCGCCCACAATTCGCCGTCGCTGGCGCAGAACCCGGCCAAGCCCAATGAGCTGGTCGTCGTCGACCGCGTCGACCGGCCGGACTACGACGCCACCATCCACATCTCCAACGACGACGGCAAGACCTGGCAGGACTCCACGATCGTCCTACCCGCCGGGTCGATGAGCAAGTTGTTCGCCGCCACCGCAGTGTTCGACGCAAAGGGGATCTTGTATGTCCAGTTCGTGACGCTGAGCGGCCCCGGCAACTCGCCGGACAGCGTCTGGATCGAGCGGTCCACCGACGGAGGGATCAGCTTCGATCAACCATCGCACATCACCGGAGCCAACGCCTTCCAGACGTCCTTGGAGGTCGACCGCAAGACCGGCCGGTTGTTTTCCGTCTGGTTGCAGTCCAACGCCACTGCCACCCATTGCAACTTGTGCTTCGCCCAGACGGGCCTTCCCGTCGTCCTCAGCTACTCCGACGACCAGGGCCGGAGCTGGTCCCAGCCAGCCCAGGTAAGCGACACCGGCCGGGCCATGATCGGCGCCCCCACCGTGGCGATCGACCCTCACGGGAACCCCGACGTCCTGTACTACGACTACGGATCCGACGCGGTGGACTGGAACAACCTGCCCGGCACCTACGGTGGCAAGTTCACCCTCGTGCTGGCGCGCTCGACCGACCGCGGGGCGACCTTCTCGCCGGGGGTGGTAGTCGACGCCGACATCGTCCCGCCGGGCCGCTTCCTCGTGTACCTCCCGGATAGTCCGGGTTTCGCCATCGGCGCCGACGGCCGGCTGGTCGCGACCTGGGCCGACGCCCGCTTCGGAGAGGCCGACATCCTGGCCCGAACCTCCAATGACGGAGGGGCGCAATGGAATGCACCCGTCAAGGTCAACCGCGATGCATCGGGAGACGGGGTCAACAAGTCGCGCCCAACCGTGAGCGTGGCTCCGAGCGGCCGGATCGACATCCTCTACTACGACGACATCTTCGACCATCGGGGCACGACTGCCGACGTGTTCCTCTCGTCCTCGGGCAACGGGGGCGCGTCGTACACCACGCTGAAGCGGGTGAGCTCTCAGTCGTCAGCGCTTTCGATCGGTCCCCAAGGAACCCCCTACGACAACAACGCCGACTTCGGAACCAGGATCGCCCTGCTCTCCCAGGCGCACCAGACGATCGCCGTGTGGACCGACACCCGGTCCGGCTCACCCGACACCGGCCGCCAGGACATCTACTCCGGCATTGTGGGCTTCCCGGCGTCGGGGCTGTCCTCGCTGCAAAAGGCAGTTGCCGTCGTCGGCATCCTCCTTGGAATCATAGGTGTCGCCCTCTTCCTGCTGTCGCGGCGTCGCAAGTCGCCTGATGCGACGCCTGCTTCCCTGCCGCCGACCATTGACAGTCCGCCGCCCCTGCCGCCGCTGGTGCCCAGTCCCGGCCAGGTGTGACCACGCTGGTGGCGACGGCGCCGGAGAAGTCGCCGCCGGCAGCGGTCGCCGACGACGCCATCACCGACTTGGCGCGAAAGCGAACCTGGACCGACCGGCAGGTCGCGGCCGTCGGCATCCGCAGTATCGACGTCCCGTTCGTCACGGTCGGCGGCGGCATGGGCTCCTTCGCCATGGCCGACTACCTGCGAATCGCGGGCGTCCCCCCGTCGGACATACGGGTCCTCACGATCCTCGACCATCCATGGCAAAACTACGAGTACCTGGCGACGGCGTCGCAGATCCCGCGCTGGGAACGCCTGCGCTCTGACTCCAGCAGCTGCCCCGACAACATCTGGGGCTTTCCCAGTTATGCGGTCCGGGAGGCCATCCGTGCCAAGAGCCCGAGCGAGTTTTTGGCGCCGCTGTGGAACGTATTCAGCGAGCCCATCCTGTGCGACTACTTCACGCCTCGCTCGGGAGACCTGTTCCGGGCCATGCGGCGTGAAGCGGACCGCATCCTGTACTGGGACAGCGTCGTCAATGGCCAGGTCAAGATGACCCACCACCGAGAGGGCGGGGGCTATTTCAGCCTCGTGATGCCTCGCCAGGGGCCGGATCGCTACCTGGCCTACCGGAGCCGCTACGTGCACTTTGCCGTGGGGTACCCGGGTTTGCGCTACCTCGACGACCTCCAGGAGTACCGATCCGCAACCGGGGACCATCACCGAGTGGTCAACGCCTATGAGGCGCACGAGCACGTCTACGACGAACTCCGACGGCGCGGCGGTACGGTAATGGTCCGCGGGGCCGGCATCGTGGCCTCCCGGGTCCTCGACCGGCTGATCACCGACCGGGACCGATCGGGGACCGATCTGCGGATCATCCATCTGGTCCGGAGCTATGTCGGCGGCCCGCATGGTCCCTCGATCTTCATGCGCCGGCCAGGCGGTTATGGGTGGGCATACCAGGGGTTCAACTGGCCCAAATCCACTTGGGGCGGCGTCGCCAAGTCCCACTTGAGCCGGCTCGAAGGCGAACGACGAGCGGCCTACCTGCGGGTCATGGGCGGCACCACAACAGCCCATCGGGCTCGGTGGCAGCGCCAACTCCGGCGGGGACGCGCCGAAGGCTTCTACCAGGTGTACGCGGGCGAAGTGGACACCGTGCGACCCGGCCCGGTGGGCACCATCGTCACCTACGTGAAGTCGACGGGCGGTCGTCCCCCGATCGAGCTGCCGGCCAACTTCGTCATCGACGCTACCGGCCTGGAAGCCGACATCACCGAGAACCCGGTCCTGGCCGACCTGCTGCGCCACCTCGGCGCCAGCCGCAACCTCCTCGGACGCCTCGACGTCGACCGGACCTTCGAGCTCCGCGGCTGCCGCAGCGACCCGGGCCGCGCCTACGCGTCCGGGGCTGCCACCCTCGGTGGCTACCTTGCCGGGGTGGACACCTTTTTGGGCCTCCAGATTGCGGCCCTCGAAATTTGCGATGATCTGGCGAGAGTTGGATTTTGCCGCCATATTGGGGTGGTGCGTTCGACCGGGCAGTGGATTCGATGGATGAGGAACCAGGCGCCATGAAGCTCGCCGACCTACGCCTGAGCGTCCGCCCCGGCTCCGGGCTGGTGGCCCGCGCGATGGACGCGGTGCTGATCGTTACTGAGCCGCAATGGCCTGTCTTACCGATCGTGGATCGCCTCCTCGATGAGTGCCGGCGACCGGCCTCTTCCCTGCCGCTGTCAGAGCGGCTATCGGGGATCATCGCCGAGTACGGTCCCGATCAGGTGCCGGCTTTCTGCGCTCTCGCCGACGACGACGAAGGTCTGGCGCTGTTCGTCCACGGGGAAACCCAAGTCGTGATCACCGGGGCCGAGCCGAGCATGCGGCTCTCGGGCGGCGGCAGTGCCGGGTGGCAGGGGAATGTCCACGACCGAGTCAGCTCGCTGTTCATCGGCCCGGCCGACGGAAAGCCCGACGGTGTGCTGGACGACGCCCGGATCGACCTTCGCGAGGGCGTGGTGCCGGGCAACGCCGTCTACCTGACCTCGCGCGAACATCCACCGTCGCCGCGGTCATCAGCACCGGCTGACCATTCCGCTGCCACCGCCTCCCCACCGCTGGCACCCCCAGCCAAAGCCACCGTCGCCATGCCTCCGTGGCTGGACCCCACCGCCACCCCGACGCCGCCGCCAGCCGCCCCGACAACGGGTCTGGCATCGGAGCCCGCAGTGGTACCGGTCGCCATGGCTCCTGCCCCCGCCCCCCCACCTGCGCCGCCGGCCGCACCGGTCGCCATGGCCCCAGCCCCGGCACCTGCGCCGCCTGCCGCACCGGTCGCCATGGCCCCCGCCCCGGCTCCGGCTCCCATTCCGATAGCAGAACCCGCGCCCATGCCGCTGGCGCCCACAGCCCCGCCGCCCGCCGCAGCCCTTGGCGGCGCCACGCCGCCTGTGGCTGCCCCCGCCGTTGCTCCGGTGACGTACCCGCTGCCCACCTCTCCGCAACCCGCGGTCGGCGCCATCGCACCCGACCCGGCGACCCTCGTGTCACCCGCGGCGGCGGCCATCGATGGTCCCCCCACGATGGTCTGGGGCATCCACTGCAAGCGCGGACACTTCAACCACCCTGACGCCCGCTACTGCCGGATGTGCGGCACCCACATGGTCCACCAGCGGCGTGACCCGGTGCTTGACCGCCGGCCGGTCCTCGGCTTCCTGGTCACCGACGACGGGTCGACCTACAAGTTGGACGCCGACTACGTCCTCGGCCGGGATCCCGAGAGCGACCCTCGGGTCATAGCCGGCGACGCCCGGGCGCTGCGCTTGTCGGACCCCGAGAATGCGGTGTCACCTGTGCACGCGACGGTGCGACTCGACAACTGGGATGTCCTCCTGACCGACGCCCGCTCCCGCTTCGGCACCCACATCTGGGTTCCGGGGTCGCCCAGCTGGGCCCGGCTCGAGCCGGGCCAGACCGTCATGCTGGCGCCGCGCACCCAGCTGTTGCTGGGTCGCCGGACCCTGGTCTTCGACTCTGTCAACCGGCGCTAACCCTAAGGGCCTGCTTCGAAGCAACTTGGGCCGCCGCCGGGCGGGCGGCCGCCGAGTGAGTTACCAGCCGGTGTTGCCGACCGAGCCGCCGCCGCCGCCGCCCCAGCCCGTGTTGGCCAGGCGGTTCATCGGCTGCCACGCCCGAGGCATCTGCTGCTCGAAAGCCTCCTGCCAGCGGCGGAATGCCTCGGCACCCATCTCCATCCCGTCGGGACGACCCAGCAGCTTCGGCTCGACGTAGTTCAAGGAAGCCGAAACATGGTCGCTGACGGCTCGAGACAGGGCGGTCATCTTCTGCGACACCGTGGGGTCGTCTGGCTGCAGGTTCTCGACCGCTTCCATCCGTTGGTAAAGCGTGTCGTCGGCGCCACCGACGACCGACTCCTGCTGGTCGCTCAGGCTCTCCCACATCGCGGGATAAATCAGGTCCCGCTCGATCTTCAGGTGGATCGCCAAGATGTCGCACACGTTCATGGCGGCCATCAGGTTGTTGGGCGTCCGCTGGTACTCGGCAATGGCCCGGCGGAGACGAGCGTGATCGTCTTTGAGGAACTTGGTCACATCGGACATTGAGCGCTCCATGGGTGGGGCTGGTCGACGACCAGCATCATCGGGTGAAAATCAGGCGACCGCACCGTGAACAGTAGAACGCGGTGGTATCGAGACGGTCACGCCAATTGCCCGGCAGCCACTGCACGCTCCCGCAGCCGGTACAGTTGACGTTCCCGGTGAATCGGGCCATGCCCAGGCCTTTGAGCACCGGACCATGGTTGGTCGGCCGGGGCCGGGCGATGGCGTGACCCTGGGGCTTGGACGCCTCTCGAGCTTGGCGGTCCTGCTCCGCCTTGACCGCGGCCGCTGCTCGGGCCTCGACCGCGACGTCCCAGGGAACACCAGGGGGAGCATAGCCCGGCGTGTCCTGGCCCCTCGTGCCCGCCGGGAACCACGACGAGCCGTTGGGACGTACGTGGGTCGCGTGGTGACCCGAGTTGCCGGCCGACAGCAGCGGGCGGACGGCGAGGTTGCCAGCCTGTGCCTCCTTGTAGGCGTGGTTCAACGCCCGCATCCGCTCCTCGCTCTCCCGTTGCACCTCCAGGGAGGCGTCCAGATAGCGGTCCGGGTGGTAGATCTGGGCCAAGACCTTGTAGGCGGCCGAGACCTCCTCGTGGGAGGCGTTCGGAGACACGCCAAGCACCTCGAAGGGGGCAAGGGCGAGGTCGATCATGACCCGACGGTCCGAGGCCGGCGGGTTGCGAGAAGGGGAAACACGCGGTGAAGGTCACCCGCCTTCATACGGCAATCCTAAGCGCGCTGTCGGGAGAGGGGACTGGGCACGAGCAATGCCGCGAGCTCCCCGACGGCGTCCATGGCCGCCGACGTGGCGCCGACGTCCAGCGGGGCGATTCCCTCGTGGTCGGCTTGGCGGACGATGGCGTCCTCGGGCAACGCGAACACGGGAACGCCCGTCGCCTCAAAGAGCTTTTCGGCATCCAGGCGATCGTTGCACCGGTTGGCGACCGCCACCACCCGGCCCACCCCCATGGACTCGGCGATGACGCACGCCCGGCGCGCGATCTCCACTGCCTTGGCGCTGGTGTCGGCCACGGCCACCACAACGTCGTCGGCCGTCGGGCGTGTCCATAGCAGGTCGTTGAGCCCGGCTTCCAGGTCGGCAATGACCACCCGGCCATCGGTCGACAGGTCGCTGAACAGCTCCCGGGTCGTGTTGTGCGAGCCGCAGCACATGCAGGCCTTGGGTATCCGCTCGATGCGGGCGGTGGCCACCAGCCGCACCCCGTCGCCGGCGTCGATGCCAAAGCGATCCAGGAGCTCCTCGGCGGCAGGCTTGGGGTCGTGATGGGTGTACCCGCTGGCGATCAACCCGTTGAGGACCGGCTCGAGCGCCTCGACCTCGTCGGGGGTCATGGCCAAGGTGATCCCCAGGTTGGGGCTGGGGTCGCAATCGACGGCCACCACGTCACTGCCCTGACGCGCCAACTGACGAGCCAGGGATCCGGCGATGGTCGTCTTGCCGACCCCACCCTTGCCGGTCACCACGATCTTCATACCGCAACCTCCTCAGAGACCAATAGGTCAGCTAGCTGGGTGACGGCCTCGATGACCGGCGAGCCCGGACAGGCGTCTATCGGCGCCCTCCCCTGCTGCTCGGCGGCACGGAGGGCGGAGTCAAAGGGCACGCGCAGGCTGAGCGGCAAACCAGGATGGGGCGACTCGTCGCGATATTGGCTGCCCACCACGATGAGGCGCCGGTCCGGGAACAGCCCACACAACCGCCGGGCGGCAAGGCCGGAGCGCCACGACGGGGTTACCACGGCGACCAACTGCTCGGCGAAGGAGGCGTAGCCCTCGTAGGGGGTGGTAGTGCCGGCCTCCAGGTCGCCCACGACGTCCCAGGAGGTTGGTGCTGCGTCGGCGATCTGGCGCACCGCGCCCAGGTGCCGAGTGACCTCGTGGTTGCCTCGGTCGATCTTGCCCGACGCCAGGAACCGGACCCCATCGGGCCCCTCCGCGGCAAAGCGCTCGGCCGCCGTCGCCAGGTCGATACCCTCGGCCAAACCCCAGCCGTAGAGGCCGCCCTCGTTCGGAGCGATCGCCTCAGCGGGGAGGCCGGCGGTGTCCGGCGGCAGCCCGAGGCTGAATGCCATCCCGGGGTTGGGATCGAGGTCGACGGCGAGCACCGTGTGTCCGCGGCGGGCGAGGACGCGTGCCAGCGTCGCCGAGATCACCGACTTCCCTGCCCCTCCACTGCCGACGATTGCCACGCGCACGAACTACGGCTCCTCCGGTTGAAAACCTCTTTAGTTCAAGGTCACCCAGCCACTGACTGACATTTCGGATAGCGCGGCATCACGGGGTGTAACGGTCGACGCATCCTTGGGCGACCGGAGGCTGACCGGGAAAGGCGGTGTCACCTGCCACTGCCAGCACGCTCCCGTCAGACAGCACCACCGCACCGGCTTCGCTGCGGGGGCACGCCATCGAGCCGGCCGGGTTCCAGACGTCCTTGGCCGGGTCAAACACCTCGGCCGTGGCCAGCGAGCGCCGCTCGCCCTGGTTGACCGTCTCGCCGCCCATGACCGCGATCATCCCGTTCTTTAGGACGGCAATGGCAGCCCCGTCCCGGCTCATCACGAGGGGCGATACCTCCGTCCACGCCCCCGTGGTCGGTTTGAACTCCTCGACGGTGGCGAGCGACATCGTTCCATTGGTGCCGCCGAGCCCGCCGGCGACGAGAACGTCCCCGGTGGCGAGCCGGGCCGCGCTCTGGAGGGCCCGCGCCTGCATCATGTTGCCCGCTCCGGTGAAGGCGCCCACTGCCGGGTCGAAAATCTCGGCGCTGGTCAAGGGGTTGTACATCAAGCCGGTCGACGACGGCACCGGCGTCCCGCCCAGCCCGCCAGCGATCAGCACTCGCCCGTCGCTCAGAGCGGTGGCAGAGGCCTCGAAGCGGGCCTGGGCCATCGGCTGCGTCGCTGTCCACTTCCCGGTGGAAGGGTTGTACACCTCAGCGGTATTGGTGGGGCTGATGGTCTGGCCACCCGCTGTCCCTGCCTGGCCGCCGCTGCTGGTGCCGCCTGTGACCAGCACGGCGCCGGACGGCAACAGCGTCATCGTCGACCCCACCCGGGGCACCGACATCGATCCGGTCATCGACCACGTGCCCGTGGCCGGGTTGTACAACTCGGCACTGTTCAACAATGTGGGGCCGGCGACGCCACCGGCGATCAGCACCTGGCCGTTGTTCAACACCACTGCGGTCGCGCCGCGGCGCGCCTGGACCAACGACCCGCTTGGCTTCCATGTCTTGGTGGCGGGGTCGTACAGCTCGGAGGTGCCGATAGGAATGGTGCCCACGCCACCGCCGGCCGCCAGCGCGTCTCCGTTGGACAGCTCGACTACGGCTGATGTGCCCCGTATCGAGCTCAGTCCCGGCTGGGTCGCCCACGAGCCGACTATCGGCGCGGGCGGCGTTGCGTTGGAGCTGCCACTACCGCCGCTACTGAGGGAGATAGCGATGATGGCCCCCACAACCAGCACGACACCCCCCAAGCCGAGGAGCCAGGGCATGCGCGAGCGGGGAACGTGGGTGATCTTGGCTTCGACCGGCTTGGCACATTTCTCGCACTTGGTGCCCACCTCTGTGCGCACCATGCACTTGGGACAAACAGGGGTTCCGCACTCGACGCAGCTGATGCGCGTCGGCTGGCCGTGCGCCTCGCACGCCAGCGGCGGGGAGGTCACTTCGCCGCGGGTGGACATGAACGGAGGAGGAGTCGAGAGGTGATTGGCGAACAATACCGCCTCGGCCCAGTAAGCGGCTTCCGGAGGGGCCTTGGCAACGGATCGCAACTACAGTTCCCCGCCATGTACCGCGTGGTGGCTGCCAGCGTGGCCGCGGTGGCCGCGGTCGTCCTCGCCGCGCTCGCGCTGGTGGGCTTCCAGGGCGGCACCAAGGTCGAGCGGAACGTCTTCGTGAACCCCGCGGGCCTGATCAACGCCTACAGCACCCCGTCGCTCGCCATCGACCCGCGGGCGCCCAAGGATGTCGTCGTGGTGTACCGCCAGGACCGCCCCACCCTGTCAGCCGGCATGGTGTGGAGCAGCGACGGCGGCGTCACCTTCCACCCCACCACCCTGCCGCTCCCGCCGGGATCGGACCACCCGTTCTTCCCCGACGCCACGTTCGGGCCGGACGGGACGTTGTATGTCACCTACGCCAACTTGGTGGGCGCCGGCAACGTCCCCGGCGCGTTGTGGGTGACGACATCAGCCGACGGCGGCCGGACGCTGGCGGCGCCGACCATGATCGCCACCGGGATGACCTTCCAGCCTCGAATTGCTGCCGGCACAGTAGGCGACGTGGATCTCAGCTGGGTCCTGGAGGGCCGGCGCACCGCCGGCGCCCCCCTCACCGGCAATCTGGTCCAGCTCATGACGACTCGCTCCTCAGACAGCGGCCGGACCTGGTCGTCGCCGGTTCAGGTCAACCCGGCCGACGGGAACCTGGTCAGCGGGGCCAGCACCGTCGTAAACGACGGTTCCCAGATCGTGACCTACGAGCGCTTCGGCTCCTCTGAGAGCACCCTTATCACCGGCGCCACGGCCACCCAGCCCCAGGCGTACGACATCGTCGTCACCCGGACCCAGCCGGGATCCACGACGTTCTCAGCCCCCGTGGTGGTGGCGTCGGGCGTGACGACGGCACAGCGTTTCTCCTTATTTTTTCCCCAGTTCCCGTCTCTGGCGGCGGGACCGGACAGATCGCTGTACCTGGCGTGGGACAAGAATCTGACTCATGGCCAAGACGTGCTGGTGGCCCGGTCCCAGAACGACGGGACCAGCTGGTCGGCACCAGTGCGAGCCAACGACAACCCAGCCGGTGACGGCACCGCCCGGCAGCTGCCGACCGTGTCCGTCGCCCCTGACGGGCGAGTGGACGTGGTGATGATTGACCAACGCAACGACCACACCGGCCTGTTCGCGGAGATCTACCTGGCGTCGTCCACCAACCGCGGCCAGTCGTTCCACAACATGCTGGTGTCCTCGGCTGCCTTCAACACCCAGATCGGTCCCAGCTTCGGTGGCGGCCTGCCGGCCGACCTCGGCGCCCACCTCGGCGTGGACAGCGAATCCGGCAGCGTCATGGCCGCCTGGGCGGACAGCAGGCTAGGCACCGACACCACCGGGCGCCAGGACATCGTGGCGGCGCGCGTCGAGATGACCAAGGCGGGGTCGGGGCGGACCGTGCTCTTGGTCGCCGCGGGGTTGCTTCTCGTGGCCGCGGCCGTGGTGCTCGTCGTCCGCCGCCGGCCACGAGAAGACCGGCCCGGTGAAAGACTGAGCCACAACGGAAGGAGTACCGATGGCGAGCAGTAAGGCGAGGTCGAAGCAGCGGTCCGGGTCGACGAAAGCCCCCGTCGGGAAGAACACTGCGGGAAAGACGCCGATCGGGAGAGCCACGAAAACCATCGGGGGAAAAGGCGGCGCCCCCTCGGCCAAGCGCCCCGGACCGAACGGGCGCACCGGACTGAACGGGCGCCCCGACCGTAAACCCATCGCCACTGCTGCCGCCGAGCCCTTCCCCCGGGTTCTGCTCGGCGCCGGGCTCTTAATCGGGTTGTACGCCATGATGCCGGGCTTCTTCCCACTCGGCGTCCACCTGAAGAAATCGACGGAGGTGGTCGACCACATCATTCCCGGCGTGATCGTCCTCGCCCTGGTAATGCTGGCGCTTACGAAGGCAGCCAAGCCCGCCACGATGATGCTGGCCGCCGGGGTGGTCGTGCTGCTGGCCGGGTTCTGGATGGCCGCCACCCACTACGCGTTGGTCTTGGACGCTGTCAACCACACGGCCAACACCACCTTTGCGCAGGCCCTGTATCACTCCTCGACGGCGGTGGCCGTGGGCGCCTTGGGCATCGTGTGGGTGTACCTCTACCGCGCCGCAGGAACCGGGGAGACCGACCGGAAGGCGGCCGCGGCTCGGCGCTTCTAGCCGCCCGCCTCCCGCTGGGACGAGGAAGGCCACCGCAGGGTGACCACGCCATCCTCGCCCGCCGCCGTCTCGGTGGCGCCCGAGGATGGCTCCCCGCTCCCGACAGCGGCGCCGTAGCTCACCGTGATCTCACAGTCAGACAAGGTCGGGCAACCGGCCGCCTGCCATCTGCCGACCAAACCTTCGAGCGTCTGCCAGGACCACTCGGCCGCGGCACCCGACCCGAAGACCGCGAGCAGGCACCCCGGGCGCCCCCGACGTTCGAAGGCCGCCGCCATCGCTGTGCCTTGCCCCTCGACGACACCGGTACCCACGCGGACGCCACCCCCCGAGGCCCGCCGAACCAAGCGCATCGTCGGCGCCCCCCGACCCGCCGTCTCCAGGTAGGCGATAAGAGAGCTCGCGGCCGGCGCGGGCGTCGCCATGGTGCGGATCCGGGGCCGGGAAAGCAGGACCGCCGCCAGCCGCCGCCGACCCGCGGGCCCGAGCGCCTCATACCCGGGGCCCTCGACCTGGACCAGCACGCGTGAGCCCCCCTGGCCGTACTCGGTGCATGACAGCCCAGCTACCAGCGGCGGGCCCGGATCCCCGCTGGTGCGCCGAAGGGTCATGAAGCCCCCGGAGACGATGGCGGTCGACATGAACTGGTCACCCCGACGTCGGAAGGTCACCACCTGCTGGGTCCGGGAGCCGGGTAGCCGGAGCGGCAACTCGAGAAGGCCACCCTCGACCACGGCATCCCGCCAGCGCGGCGGCACGTGGTCCCCGCTGGCGGTCACGATGATGCGGTCGTAGGGCGCCCCGGGCCCGAGGTCCTCGAAGGCGTCACCGGCGATGACGGTTGCCCCATACCCCCCTGCCCGGAGGGCGGCCGACGCCGCGGTCGCCAGGGTCGGTTCCAGTTCGACCGATGTCACCGTGCCCGACGGTCCCACCAGGCAGGCCAGCAGGGCGGCGTTGTAGCCGGTCCCGGTCCCGATCTCGAGCACTCGAGAGCCGGGCGCCAGGTCCAGCTGCTCGAGCATTTCGGCCATGATCGCGGGCTGCGACGAGGAACTGATGGGCCGGCCATTGGAATCGGTCAACGTCACCAGCGCCCGGTCGGAGTAGACCCGTTTCAGGCCGTCGCGACGGGCGATGTCGGGGATGAACAACTCCCGGGGAACCTCCAGGAAGGCGTCGCGAACAGCCGCCGTGCGGATGAAGCCCCGCCTTTCAAGGCAAGCCACCAACTCACAGCGCAGGGCGACGCCGGCAGTACCAGTGGCTTCCATGGGCGTCCCCGCCCCGCTACCAGAAACGCCCGGTGGTGTCTCCGCGCCGCCGCCCCAGGCGCTGGTCACGGGTCGACAGCCACCCCGTGATTCCCAGTGGAGGCCGGGGTGGGCACAAGCGGGAAGTGGCACGCCACTAGATGACCGCCGGCTTCGGGCGCCTGGAGCGGCGGTTCCACCACGGCGCAGACCGGCTGGGCCAACGGGCAGCGGGTGCGGAACCGGCAGCCGCTGGGCGGGTTGCTCGCGGTCGGGGGTTCGCCCTGCATGGCAGCTCGGACGCGGTGGCGCTCCCGCTGCGGGTCGGGGATCGGGATGGCGGCCAGCAGCCCCGCCGTGTAGGGGTGGGCGGGCGAACTGTAGAGGTCGTGGCTGGGGCCGATCTCGACCAGCTTGCCGAGGTACATGACCCCCACTCGATCGGCCAGGTAGCGCACCACCGACAGGTCGTGGGAGATGAGGATGTAGGTGAGGTCGTGGTCGTCCTGCAGGCGGCGCATCAGGTTGAGCACCTGCGAGCGGATCGACACGTCGAGGGCCGACACCGGCTCGTCGGCCACAATCAGGTCCGGTTGCAGGGTCAGCACCCGGCCGAAGCCGATCCGTTGGCGTTGGCCGCCGGAGAACTGGTGGGGATAGCGCTCGACGCTCTGGCGCTCAAGCCCGACCTCGTCCAGCAACTCGTTGACCCGCTCGGTTCGGCTGGCCCGCGTGCCCAGGTGGTGTATCCGCATGGGCTCGGTGAGGGTCGGCCCGATACGGATACGGGGATCGAGCGACGCGAAAGGATCTTGGAAGATGAGCTGGAACTCCCGCCGGGCTTCCCGCAACTCACGGGCGTTGAGGGCGTGCACATCGCGGCCGCCGATAACGACTGTGCCGGAGTCGGGCTGTTCCAGCGCAGTGATGATGCGTCCCAGGGTCGTCTTCCCGCACCCCGACTCACCGACCAACCCAAAGGTCTCCCCCTTGGCGACGCTGAAGGAAACGTCGGAGACGGCCTGCACCGCACCAGGCCCCCGCCGGGCGCGGAACTGCTTGACCACGTGGTCGACCACGATCAGCTGTTCGGTCCTGCCGGGGCGCTCGGCGGCGGCTCCCGGGCCGGCGGCGACGGTGAGCGGCGGGGCGCCGGAGACGGTGGGCACCGGGGCGCCGGAGATGGTGGGCGCCGGGGCGCCGGAGACGGGGTGGAAGCAGGCGAAGCTGTGGCCGGGTTCGTCGCCTCCCAGCAGGGGTAGCTCCTGCTCGCAGCGGGCGGTGGCGTAGCGGCACCGGGGCGCAAAGGCGCACGACTGGTTCAGGCCAATCAGCGCCGGCGGCCGGCCCGGGATGCTGTACAGCTGGCGAGGGCGGTCCTGGTCAAGGCGGGGGATCGACTCCAGCAGCGCCTCGGTGTAGGGGTGGCGGGTGTGGGCGAACAGCTCCGTCGTCGGGGCCGACTCGATGATGCGGCCGGCGTACATGACCAGGATTCGGTCGGCCATGCGGGACATGACGCCCATGTCGTGGGTGATGAGCAGCATGCCCATGCGCAGGCGCATCCGCAGGTCGTCGAGGAGAGCCAGGATCTGGTCCTGGATCGACACGTCGAGGGCGGTCGTCGGTTCGTCGGCGATGAGCAGCTTGGGCTCGCATGCCAGCGCCATGGCGATCATGACGCGCTGGCGCTGGCCACCGGAGAGCTGGTGGGGATAGTCAGCCAGCCGCTCGGCGGGCTGAGGCATGCCGACCAGGGCGAGGACCTCCGCCGCCCGTTCCCGGGCGGCTGCCTTCGACAGGCGAAGGTGGAAGCGGACCGGATCGGCGATCTGGGCCCCGATCGGCATGGTCGGGTTGAGCGAGGTCAAGGGGTCCTGAAAGACCATGCCGACTTCGCGCCCCCGAATGGCCCGCAGTTCGCGCCCCGACAGGGCGGTCACGTCCCGGCCGCCCACGCGGACAGCTCCCCCCGTGATGGCGCCCCCCGGTGGCAGCAGTCGCAGGATGGCCAGTGCCGTCATCGTCTTGCCGCAGCCCGATTCGCCGACCAGGCCGACTGTCTCGCCGGACGCCACCGACAGGCTGACGCCGGACACCGGTTCCACGTTGGTATGGCGGCTGGTGATGCGGACGCGGAGGCTGTCGACCTCGAGGATGGCGCTTCCCCCGGTGGTCGCCCGCCCCGGCTGTGCCGCCGATGCCGGTCCCCTGGCGTCGGTCGCGCCCAGGACGGCCGGTGCGGTTTGGGAGGAGCGGGAGCCGCGCAGGCGGGCGGGCAGCGATCGCAGGAGCCGGCGTCTTGCCCCTAGCTCATGGCGGGGGTCAAGGGCGTTGCGCAGCCCGTCGCCGAGCAGGTTGAACCCGATCACCGTCAGCGCCACCGCCAGTCCCGGGAAGATCACCATCTGGGGCGCGCTGAAAATAAAGTTCTTGCCGTCGCTGACCATCGTTCCCCACTCCGGCGTGGGCGGCGGGATGCCCACGCCCAAGTACCCGAGCGAGGCGATGAACAAGACGATGGTGCCCAGGTCGAAGCTGAGCAAGACCATGATGGGGGAGGCGGCGTTGGGCAGGATGTGGCGCAGCACGATGCGCCGGGGGCGGGCGCCGGCTCCCCGCACGGCCTCGACGTAGTCCCGTTCCCGTTCGGCTAGCACACCGCCCCGGACCAGACGGGCGTAGGTCGGCCAACCGGTTGCCACCAGTGCGATGATGACGCTGCGGTCCCCCGCCCCCAACGTCCCCGCGATGGCGAGGCTCAGCACCAGGCTCGGGAAGGCGAGGAACACGTCGACTACCCGCATCAGGGTGGAGTCCACCCAGCTGCCGAAGTAGCCGGCGACGGCACCAACGATCGTCCCGATCACGATCATCAGGGCCCCGATCACCAGGGCCAACGGGATCGACGTCCGGGCCGCCGCCAGAACGCGGGAGAAGATGTCGCGCCCGAGGTTATCGGTGCCGAACCAGGCGGCATGGCTCGGTCCTTTGAGCAGGTGGCCGGTGTCGATCTGCAGGGGGTCCTTCGGTGCCAGGGCGGGCCCGAGGATGGTGAGCAGCACGAGAAAGATGACGATGACCAGACCGGTGACGGCAGAGCGATCACGCACCAGCCGGCGGATGGTCCCCGAGCGGGCGCTTAGCGCGAGGATGGGTCGTGGCGCGCCGCTAGCGAGCGGTTCGACCAGCCCCCCGACGGCTGCCCCTGCCACCAACGCCCCGGCGTCCTCCACCAGGACGTCGGCTGCCTCTCGGTGGAGGTCAGACACGACTGCTGCCCCGGGCGCGGCCGCCTAAGCGGATCCGGGGGTCGAGGGAGCGGGCAAGAAGGTCCACCGAGAGGTTGACGAGCACGAACATCGTGCCCATGACGACGACGAAACCCTGGATCACCGGGTAGTCCCGGCTGTGAATGGCGTTGGTGACGGTGAGGCCGATGCCGGGCCAGGCGAAGACCGTCTCGACCACGACCGACGCGCTGATGAGGCCCGCAAACACGATGCCGAGGTAGGTCACGACCGGCCCGAGGGCATTGCGCAACACATGGCGGGTGACGAGGCGGATCGTCGGGGTGCCGACGGCGCGGGCCGTGCGGACATAGTCCTGGTGCAGGACCTCCAGCACCGAGGTCCTGACCATGCGTAGGGGGACGCCGCAGAGGGCCACGGCGATGGTCGAGGCGGGCAGGATGATCCCTCGGAATCCGCCCCTGCCCTGGGCCGGCGTCAGGTGCCAGTGGACGGCGAAGGCGATGATGAGCAGGTAACCGACCCAAAAGCTGGGCAGAGCAGCCGAACCGACCGACACCACCCTGGTCAGGCCGTCCGGAAGCGCCGATGCCTTGAAGGCGGCCCAGGTGCCGAGCGGAATGGCGATGACGATGGCCAGCACCATGGCGGCCACCGCCAGCTGGATGGTGGCCGGGAAGCGATCGAGCAGCAGGCGAATGACGCTCCCGCCGCTGCGGTAGGACTTGCCGAGATCGCCGTGCAACACCCGCACCAGCCAGTGCCAGTACTGCACGGGAAGGGGATCAGAGAACCCGAGCTTGCGATCGAAGCCGGCCACCTCCGCCTTGGTCGGCAGCCGGCCGAGCTCCGAGCTGAGGATGGCGACGCCGGGGTCGCCCGGCGCCAGGTGGCCGATCATGAAGGCCAGGAAGCTGATGCCGATCCATACCGGTGCCAAGGTGAGCAGCCGGCGCGCGAGGTAGGACCGGCGCAGGCGTGCCGGCCACCCCCCCACGGCGATCAGGCGGTCCGGAAGACCGAGGACCAGAGCTGGTTGACGTCGGAGGCATGAGGCACCAGCCCCGCGATGGTGGACTTGGTGCCGATGATCCGAAACAGGCCCGCCGTCTGGCACAACACCTGGGAGACATCAACGATCTGGTGCAGGGCGGCGGCCGTGTCTTGCTTGACCTGTGTCTCGCTCGTGTCGGCGAGGGCCATGGTGATCAGGGTGTCGACCGACGCGCCCGGCCCGAACAGCTTGCCGTAGGTCCCGTTGTTGGCGGTGTAGAAGAGAATTTCAGGCAGGAAGGCCGGGTTGGCGTCGTTCTGGCTGCCGATCTCGAGGAACATGTCCCCTGACCCTGCCGCCAGTGCTGCCGAGTACGAGGCGCTGTCGGGCTCGGTTGTGATCTTGACGTCGATGCCGATGTTGCGCAGGCTGCCCTGGACGAACTCCGGGATACCGGCGTTGGAGTTGGAGTCCGGGAAGCCGTTGACGAGGGTAAGAGAGAGAGCGGTCCCGTTCTTACTCCGTGTCCCACCGCTGGTGGCCGTCCAGCCGGCTGCGTCGAGCGCCGACTTGGCGGCGTTCTGGTCATAGGAGAAGCCCTGGACCATGCTGGCAGCCGGCCCGAGAAGCGACGCCGGCAGCAGTGTCTGCGAGGCGACGGCGAGGCCCCCGAACACGCTCGCGATCAAACCGGCCCGGTCGAGTCCGGTCTGGATGGCCATGCGGACGGCCGGATCGGCGCACAAGGTGTAGGGCGCCTTGCCGTGGATGTTGAGGTACAGGGCGTTGTACAGGCCGACCGGAGCCTTCAGGATCTTGATGCCTGCCTGCTTCTGGAGGTCGGTCACCGACGGGCGGGCGACGTCGCGGCAGATGTCGAGCTGGCCCCCTTGCAGCGCCAACGACCGCGAGTTGTCGTCTGGGATGAACTTGAACGTCAACTGGGAGGCCTGCGCCTTGGTGCCCCAGTAGCTGTCGTTGCGCATCACCGTGAGATGGTCCTGGGCCACGTACTCACCCCACTTGAATGGCCCCGTCCCCGGCCCCGTGGGCCCCGGCATCGTGTTGTTCTTGAGGATGCTCCACTCCGGATGGACGAGCTGCTCGACCACCCGCAGGTCGGACTTGGTGGGGGTGATGTCGACGGTCATGGCGTCGACTTTGATTGCCGAAGTGGTGCTGACCCCGATGTTGCCGCCACCGCCGTTGGCGATGCGGGTGATCGACCACACGACGTCGTCAGCCGTGAAGGGGCTCCCGTCGTGGAAGGTGACGCCCGGGCGGAGGTGGAAGCGGAACGTGTTGGCGCCCGTCTGCTCCCACGAGCTGGCAAGGCCGGGGGCGATTGAGTAGTCGGGCTGCAGAGCGACGAGTGGCTCGTAGACGTTGGCGTTGGTGGGGTACATCCCAAGGTAGGACTTGGGACCCGTCGCCACGTTGTTGTCCGTCGTGTCGCCGATGACGAGCGTCTGGTTGGCCGACTTCTGCGGGGTGAGGGTCGTCGTCGACGACGCGCTCTTGCCCGACTTCCCGCACGCGTCGAGCAGCACGGGGAGGGCGGGCAACGCCACCCCCACTGCGGCGGCGCGCCGCAGGAACGTCCGCCGGCTCAGTTCGGGGTCGTGGGAGGCCACTAGGTTGTCCTTTCGTTTGGTGCTAGGCGGTACGGCTGCTGGCAGCAGCCTCGATGGGTGTGAGGAACTCCTCCCGGCACACCGCGTCCAATGGCGGAACCGGATGGCCGTAGGCCGAGGACAGGTGCTCGAGGGTGAAGCGCCAGGTCTTCTCGTCCATGTCGCCGGGCGTCACGCCAGTGAAGATGTTGGGCACCGCCAGGCCCCATGCCTCGCGGGCGTCGTGGGGGTCGGCTTCGGGGTAGCGCTCCTCGAGGGCCGCCATGCCCTGCTCGGGGTCTTGGCGCTGTTGCTCGAGCGCCGCCGCCAGAGCCGCCCGCATGGTGGCGACCAGGTCGGAGGCGACGGTGTCGCCTGCCACCAGCCCTGAGGAGTAGGCGTCGGGGCCGACGTGGATGGCCCGCAGGGGGATCCCCGCCTGGCGGCGGGTTCGGGGCAGCAGGTCGATGTAGTCCGTCGCCACGTCGACGTGGCCCCGCCCGAGGGCAGCCGGGGCGTCCTCATAGTCGACGTCGACCAGCTCGGAGGCCGCGATGCCCCGATGCGCCAGGGCGGCCTGGTACTGGATGACCAGCTCGCTGTCAGCACGTCCGCCGAGGCGGGCGCCCCCCAGATCGGCCACCAGCTGTCGCTCGGAGTCGGCAGCCACGAAGCCGGCCATGGGGCTGCGCTGGACCACGATGGCGGCGTAGCGGGCCGCCACCCGCTGGTTGGGCTGGCGGCGTAGCGCCCGCAGGAAGTGCGACACGCTGGTGAGACAGAACTCGGCCCCGCCCCCAGCAACGCGTTCGACGTTGGCCGGCCCCGGCGCCGGTTCCAGGATCTCGACGTCCAGCCCGTATTCGGCGAACAGACCGTTCGCCACCCCGCCGAGGTACGGCAGGTGGTAGCCGGGCAGTCAGCCCGGGCAGTAGAGCGCAAGCCGAACCCGGTCCACGTCCCTCCTCTTGCTCCCTCACCAGGACTTTCCCCGGTGACCCGGGTGCGGATGATAGGTGAACGATTGCCACTGTCAAAGACAGCTACCGAAGGTTTGAAACGTCGTCAACGGGCAACTACAGTTGCGTGTCCTTTACACACCAATCTAAGTTGCGCTGGAAGTAGAGAAAGAGGGGGCCAATCCCGATGTCGTTCCGTCGTTTTGGATTCGGCGCGGCGGTGTTCGCCGCAGCCGTGATAGTGCCGTTGTCGTGGGCCTGGGCCTGCGTTGGCTTGGTGTCGCTGACGGCGTCGCCCAACAGCCAGCTGCAGCCGGGCGCAACGATCACCCTGACGTTGCAGGAGTTCGCCGCCAAGGCGCCGGTGACAATCCACTTGGACACCCTTGACGGCCCGGTGCTGACCACCGCGCCCGGGCCGTCGGGCACGATGACCAGCAAGTTCCAGGTGATGGTGGACCTTCCGAGCAATATCAGCACTGGCGCTCACCTCCTCATCGCCACCCAGACCGAGCACAACATGAACGGCGGCAACCCAGCCCGGGCCCTGATCTACGTGGGCACCAACGCCCCGGCCGCGGCCGCACCGGCGCCTCGGGCCGCCACCCTGCTGGCGGCCACGACGCCGAGCGGCGGGAAGCTGTTGGTGATCGCGGTGGTGGTGGGCGGGATCTGCCTGTTCGTGGCCGGCGCCATCATCTACGGCGTGGGCCGACGGCGAGCCGGCGACCAAGCGACTCTGGCATCGGCATCGGCATCGGCGGAATAGCCGTGGCAACCCACCGTCGAACCTCAAAGATCCTCGTGCGGGGCCTGGTGGCGGCCGGACTGGCGCTTCCCATCGCCCTGCCGTCGTCAGCGTTTGGCGCGTCCCCGGCGACGTTCAAGGCGCAACAAGCCAGCGTCAAACGGTTGACGGCCGCGGTGCGGATGACCAAGGACGACCCGAGCCCCACCCGAGCGTTCACCGGGCCGACCACCATGGCCATCGACCCCCAAAATTCGCGGGTCATCGTGGCTGCCAGCGCCGACCTGCGGACCCGGACCTGCTACCTGCTGCGCTCCACCGACGCCGGGCACACCTGGCACATTCCCGGTCCCGCGACGCCGGCCCTCAAGTCGTATCCCTACTGCACCACCACGGCTTCCGCAGGTGCCTCGCAGGCCGCTATCGCCTTCGGGCGCAACGGGACGTTGTATTACGCCCTCGGCGGCTACGGCAACGGTGAGGGGGCCAACGACGGCCTGAACAGCGTTCTCCTGGCTCGCTCGACTGACCTCGGCAACACCTGGTCCACGGTGCTGGTCGACAACAACCGGGGCGCCACCGGTCCCGACGCGGCCACCGACAGCGGCGTCAACGGGTTGGCGGTGGACACCTCCGGACCGAAGGACGTGGTGTACGTCGGCTTCATGCAATCGTTCAACAACGCCCCCAAGGGATCGCCTCTGACGGCGGGCGCGGCGGTCGTGTCGGTGTCCACCGACGGTGGCCAAACCTTTGCCAAGCCGGTCAACATGAACACCTTCTCGCACGTGACCACGGACGTCAGCGGAACCGCGACCCCTCTCATCATGCAGTCCTTCTTCGCTGGTCCGTTCCTATCGGTCCACAACGGCGTGGTCGTGGCCGTCTCGGGTTCCACCCCGGCGCCCGGGTTCAGCGGTTCGAACACAGGCACCACAGCCCTGCCGCTCCTGGAAGCCCGCTCCACCGACCAGGGCAAGAGCTGGACCTTCTCGGCCCTGGGTCCGCCCGTTTTCACGGGGACGGGCGCCCAGACTGGCCTCGGCTGGACGCCGCTCGGTGGCGCCCAAGGCACCTTCGTGGCGGTTTATTCAGGGACCTCCGCCGACGCCAGTTCTTCGGGTACGGAGAACATCCTCGTCCAGCGGTCCACCGATCTGGGAATGACGTGGAGCGACCCGGTGATCATCGACGACGACGATCCCTCGCAGCTGTACACCAGCTTTTACCCCGAGCTGGGCGTGGCGCCCGATGGGCGCGTGGATGTCGTCTGGGAGGACAACCGCGGCCAGGCCAACTACCACTTTCTAGTGCATTACACGTACTCCACCGACGGTGGCCAGAGTTGGGCACCGAACGTTTTGGTGTCCGACCAGCCGGTCAACTTCGGCTTGGGAATCAGCTTCAACTCTGACATCCGCCAGCCACCGGGTGTGGCGTCGGCCAACGAGTACGCCGCCTTCGGGTGGACTGATACCCGCCTCAGCAACGCCACCACACAGTCCCAGGACGACTTCGGGACCGAGGCGCAGTTCGCAACCCTGCCGGCCACTCACTCCACGACCCTGCCGGTGCTGGCTGCGGTCTTCGCCGGCCTTGCCGGTGCCGGGATCATCTTGCTGCTCGTGCTGATGATCCGCCGCCGGGGCGAGCCAAAGTCGGCGGCCCCACCCGCCTCGACGCCGGAGCCGGACGCCGCCTAACGGCCTGCGCAGAAACGACTTGGGCGGCCGTCAGGCCATCCGGACGTCGGGAGAAGGCCGTAGGTGACGCGGTCGCCCAAGTCGTTTCGAAGCAGGCCCTACCTACTGGGCGGCCGGAATTTGGCGCCTGAACTCAGGCGCCCAACCGACGGTGGGTAGGAAAGGTGGAGATCCTGAGGGCCGGCGACCCGGAGCGCTCAGGGCGCCTGAGCGGCCCCGGAGCGCTTGAAGTTGGCGGCGCTCGACGGAGCCGGTGTGGTCAGGCATCCCTGCGAGCGCCCGAGCAGCCGAAGCCCGCTCAGGTCGCCGAACCCGTAGGCCGACGTCGGCGAGGTCTCCTCGGTCACCGGCTCGTGCATGATCTCCGTGACCCCGGTGACGTGGCCGAGGCCGACGACATGGCCCAACTCATGGAGAAGGACGCGACCCCAGGTGACGCCGGATCCGAACCCGTCGGGGACCGGGACGTTGTTTTGCAGGTGGGCATCGAGGTTCATGCCCATGATCCCACTCACATACACGCCCGCGTCCTCGATCGGCAGGCCGTCACCAGCAGTCTGGATGATGTTGGCCTGCACCCCGAAGTGCTGCCACTGGATGAGCACCGGCGCCCATCGGCCGGGATACGCCGTGGGCTGGTAGGGCTGCCAACTCTGGGAGTCCGCGGTGGTGGTGCCGTCGTAGATGAACTGAATTCCCGTGGCCTGGGACACCTGGGCGACGGCTTGGGTCACGTCGTTCAGCTCGGTGGCATTGGCGTTGCTGGGGTTGACCACGTAGTGGATCGGGGCGCAAGGGTTCCAGCGGATGGGTAGGCATCCACTTTGGTTCTCGAACAGGAAGGAGTAGTTGTCGGGCTCAAGCACCGTCTGGCGGATCTGGCCGTTGGCGTCGTGGGCCAGATGGCCGGCGCCCGGGCAGTTCTCCGACGCCGAGGTGGCCGCAGCGGGCGTGCCCTTCGACGGGGATGACGACGGAAACAGCACCAACGCGGCCACCACCGCCAGCACCACCAGCACGACCAAGGCGCCACCCAGCCGGAGGGCCGTCCGGCGGGACAGCATCGCCACCGCCGCGGCCGACCCGGTACACATGATGGGACCGGAGCCGTCGGGTGTGACCGTGACGGAGAAGGGCCGCCCCCCGCCACCCCCACCGCCGACACCATCAGGACCGCCGCCGCGACCCGCATCAGCATCGCCACCGCCACTAGCGACCGCACCGCCACCCGCATTCCGGCCACCGCTAGCCCGGCCACCGGTAGGCCGGCCACCGGTAGCGATCAGCCGCCGCGGCGAGGCGACCTCGAGCTGCACCTCGGTACCCGTCCCCGGCTCGAGCGCCACCGTCGGCGGCGTAGCGGAGATGGAACTCGCCGGAGTCCCCTCGGCTGCCGCGATGGTGGCCCGCACCGGGGCATTCCCTTTGTTGTCGACGCGCAGCGAGAAACGCCCCGCCACACCTGAAGAATCGGGGTAGAGCCGGGTGCCCACCTCCTCAAAAGCGGCCACGGCGACCTTGAGGACGACTATCGCTTCGGCGGTGCGATCTCCGGCGGCACGGATCGATATCTCGACTTGATGATCGCCTGCAGGCACCACCGGGGTACGCGGCGGCCGCACCACAACCTGGGCCGTCCCTTCCTGCCCCGGACCGACCGAAAGGGCGAAGGGGGTGACCGACACCCACGTGCCGGCATCGCCGCGGACCTGGAAGCGGAAACGGTCCTCGGTGCTGCCTAGGTTGCGGATCCGCAGTTCGGTCGCGGCCTCACGCCCGGGCGTCACCGCGACGGATACGGGGTCGACCACAGCTTGGGGGTTGGCCATCGGGGGGGCCAGCATAGGCCCCTTGCTCATAGCGACAACATCGCTACAGGTACCGATGGCATACCCGGAACGCCGCTGAATAGGATGCCCGGCCATCAGACCTTTGCGCCGTCCTGGTCCCCTCATGGTGATCGGCTTGGTCCTTATGTTGGTGGCCGGAATTCTTGCCCTCACCGTGCGGGGCGGAGGCCACGCGGCCGCGGTGCCCTACCCCTGCGGGCTGGCGCCCTGCCGCGCGGCGTTCACCAAGGTGCCGACGCGCGGCTTCGAAGGCGCCTACGTCACCGCCGATCCGAAGGACCCCCAGCACGTGATCGTGGTCGATACCGACCTCTTGGCTGCCAAGTGCGGCTGGCACACCACCTACGACGGCGGCAAGACCTGGATCGATGGCGTCTTCGAGTTGCCGGCGGGGTACACCAGCTGCCGGATCAACCCCCCGTCAGGAGGCCACGTCCCAAGTGGCAGTGTCGCCTTCGGCCTGTACGGGAAGGTGTACGCCGTGTTCGGATCGGCGAGCGCCGCCAACCAAGGCCGGGAGAGTGTCCTGATGGTCAGCTCACTCGACGGCGGCACGACCTTCCTGCCGGCCAAGGTTGCCGTGGCGCCGCAGCCCGGCTATGGGCTGGCCCGCCCGCTCATGATTGTCGCCCGCGGCGCCTCGGGCACTGACGAGTTGCTGCTTTCATTCTGGGGATGCCACCAGATCTCGGCTGGCACTCAGTGCGATGAGGCCCTGTTCTCAAAGTCCGACGACGGGGGCGACAACTTCAGCCCCGGGGTGCTAGTTAACAAGCCGCCCGGCGGCCAGAACCCCTCCCAGCCCGCCATCGGGCCTAACGGTGCCCTGTACATGACCTTCCAGCGCCGCTACACCGACCACGTCGACCTGTTCCTGGCCACGTCCAGGGATGCTGGCATCACCTGGAATGAGTCCAAGATCGACACCGAGAACCAGATCGGGCTGCAGTACGACCCGGCCAAGCTCGTCGTCGACCCCAAGTCCGGTGCCCTGTACACAGTGTGGGCCGACACCCGAACGGGCTCCCCCCAGATTTTCTTCCGGAAGTCGACCGACAAGGGGATGACATGGTCGAACGCCGCTCTGCTCACCCCTGATAGCACGGGCGTAAACGGTGGCAGTCGCGACCCGAGCATCGACATCGCCCCGAACGGGCGTATCGACGTGGCCTATTACTACACGGCGCCCGAGATGCCAACCGACGACGAGGTGTACCTGGACTCTTCGATTGACGGTGGCGTCACCTTCTCGGTCCGCCAGGTCAACCCCAAGCCCATCAACCGCACGCTGGGCTACTCCGGCTCCATAAATTCGCTCGGCGAGGTCGGCAACCAGTACCCGCCCGAGGTCGCCTCCCTGAATGGCGCCGCCTATGTCGTGTGGAGCGACACTGCCAACGCCACCAAGGTGACCGAGACCCAGGACGTGGACATGCGAGAGCTGCTCTTCTCGGGCACCACTCCGAAGGCGTAGGCCGGCGAGCAGGCGCGGAGGTGGACGGGAATCGAACCCGCCGGACAGGGATCGCCTGTCCCAACCGCTTTGAAGGCGGCGGAGCCCACCAGGTACCCGGACACCTCCACGGTCGACGCTAGCGCAGCGGGGTCTGCTCCTCCGGGGGGAACTCGAAGGCTACGTCGTAGGGCGTCGGCCGGCCCGGCGTGGCGACGAGCAGCGC
>JBOGGN010000106.1:0-4968 GCA_050744165.1 Acidimicrobiales bacterium
GGCGGTCCCGTTCCAGGCGGTGCCGTTCCAGGCGGTGCCGTTCCAGGCGGTGCCGTTCCAGGCGGTGCCGTTCCAGGCGGTGCCGTTCCAGGCGGTGCCGTTCCAGGCGGTGCCGTTCCACACCGAGCCGGTCCAGTTGTTGGGGTTCCACGTGGACGAGGACCACGTGCCCCCGAGGTTGACGTTCAAGCCGGGCAGGGTCGGCAGGAGAGGAGTCGTCTGGTTGACGCTGACGTTGCCGGTGGCGGTGGCCGCCCAGTAGGCATTCAGGGACCCGTGGCCGTCAACCGCGGGGTTGCCGACCGGACCGGGCGTGGCTCCGCCGAGCAGCCGGGCCTTGACCGCGTTGGGGTTGCCGGCGACCGAGTCGCCGCCTGCCTGGAGCACTAGGGCGGCGGCGCCGCTGGCGATCGCGGCGCTGAAGGACGTGCCCGAGCCCACAAAGTTGGCCGAGCCGATCCGGGCCGAGGGGTTCTGCTGATCGACGGTGGACCCCGGGGCCCGCAGGCTGACCACCGAGCGGCCGGAGGCCACCAGGTCGGGCTTGAACGACCCGTCGGGGTTGGTCGGGCCGACGCTGCTGAAGTTGGCAATGCTGTCGTCGGCGGTGGCGGCGGTGCCGTTGTCGTCGACGGCGCCGACGGTGACCACCAGCGGATCGTCACCGGGGCTGAGGATGGTGCCGTTGAACGGACCTGCGTTGCCGGCCGACACGACGACGGCGATGCCATTTGACCATGCCGCCTCGACCGCCATGTCCAAGGGGTTGAGCACCGTCGAGGTGTACGGCTGCATACCGAGCGACAGGTTCAGCACCCCGATGTGGTCGCGCGACTCGTGCGACATGACCCAGCCGATGCCGAGGATCACGGTGGCCATGTCCGTGTGCCCATTGGCGCCGGCGACCTTGACCGACACCAGGTTGGCCCCCGGAGCCTCACCGACGTACTGGCCGCCCGACGAGGCCCCGTTGCCCGCGATCAGGCCGGCGACGAAGGTCCCGTGGCCATAGGAGTCCTGGAAGGGGTTGTTGCCGCCGCTCAGGTCGACGCCGTCGATCAACCGGCCCGCGAAATCCGGGAGGTTGGCGATGCCGGTGTCGACTACGGCGACGGTCTGGCCGGCGCCATTGATCCCTTGCGCCTCCAGCTGGGTGGCGCCGGTCGAGTCGGGGAAGACGGCGGCGGGCGAGCGGCCGGGCGGCGCCGTGGCCTGGAAGCTCGAGCCCGAGACCGAGACGGGCAGGTCGGGCGAGACCAGCAAGCCGGGCACTGCATCAAGGATCGGCAGGGTCAGGTTGGGCACCGAGGCGAGGATCCCGTTGATCGGCGCCAGCACGTTGAGCACCGAACCGCCCAGGCTGCCGATCAGGCCGGTCAAGCCGCCCACGGCTTCGCCGGTCACGATCACCTTGGTGCTCGGCAGCAGGCCCGCCGATGCCGGCGCCGGCGTCGCCACCAGCGGCAGCGCGATGACAAGCGCCATCAGGGCCGAAATGAACCTGCCCCGTCGACGGCTACCCCTGCGCAGGCCCCCCAGCCCCGCCCATCGCCTGAGGCCGCCAGACTGCCCCTCTGTCCTGACTGCGCCCATAACCCGTGACCACCTTGCTGTCGGAAAACCTGCTCTGACCGAGTGGCCTTCGACTCGTCCCAGGACGGTCTGAAGCTTTCCGGGCGATCATTTCTCGTTGTTCTTGCGCCGGGTGCGAGGCGGGGAAATGTCCCGGTTCGGCTCGGGTTAGCCCGGCCGCAGCGCCATCCATACCGCCTTGGCATCCTTGTTGCCCGGGTTGTGCCACTGGTGGCGGCGGTCGGTGCGGAAGTGGATGGCGTCGCCCTTCTGGAGCCGCCACCGTTGGTCCTCGACCGTGAACTCCAGTACTCCGTCGAGCACGAAGACCAGCTCCTCGCCCGGGTGCTCCATCGGCGTGGGACCACTGTCGGCACCGGGGTCCACGGTGGCGATGGCTCCAGCCACGAAGAACCGGCCATAGGGCCCGGAGATGCCCTCCAAATCGATACCCCGGTGGGCGGTGTAGACGTTGCCCCGAGCCGCCGCCGGGGTGAAGATCACCGGCCGGGACTCGTCACCGTCCTCCTCCACGAAGTACGACACCGGCCGGTCGAGCGCCCCCGCCAGCTTGAGCAGGGTGGTAATGGTCGGCACCATGCCGCTGCGCTCGATCTTGTGGATGGCCGCCGCCGACACGTCCGCCCGGTCGGCCAGCTGTTGCATCGAAAGCCGCTGTTGGAGCCGCAACTCCCGCAGCTTGGGGCCAATGGAGCTGACGATGTGATCCAGATCGTCAGGCAAACCCCCGCCACCCTCACGCTCGCCAGCGATGCCGTTCCCACCGGCACCGGTTCCCGCCCCGTTCCCCGCCGTCTCCCGCGCTCCCCGTCGCAGGGGCGTCACCGCCGACAGCACCGGCTTTTCCTCGGAATCCGCAGAGTCCATGGAGTCCGCAGACTTGACCGACGCAGCCGCCGCTGAGGCCGCAGGATCAAAGGCGGCAGCAGGTGTAGAACGGCGGGCAGGGCGCGCGGAGCGTGCCGGCATGAAGCACTCCTTGATGGGGATCCTTGGTTGACAAACCCATCGGTGTCATCAAGTATAGTCAACACAAGTTGCGTATGGTGAATGGAGAGGGTCGATGGCCCGACGGACTGTAGTGGTGGGCGGGGGCGCCGGCGGGATTGGTGCCGCCGGTGCCGTGAAGGCGGTGGACAAGTCCAACGAGGTCGTCGTGGTCACCGAATTCGAGGACGCCGCCTACAGCCCGTGCGGCATTCCTTACGTGCACGGCAAGGAGATTCCCGACTTCCAGTCGCTGTTCCTAGCCTCCAAGCAGGCATACGTCGACAACGGCATCGACATCCACTACGAGGCCCGCGTCACTGCCATCGATACCGCGGCCCACACCGTCAACGTCGAGGGCGAGGGTTCGCTGAGCTTCGACCGGCTGGTCCTGGCCACTGGGTTCAACTACGCCGACCCCGCCATCCCCGGCGGCGAGCTCGGCGGCCTCTACTACGTGAAAAACATCCGCCGGGCCATGGAATGGGACAAGGTCCTTGACGACGTCAAGTCGGCGGTGGTGTACGAGGCCTCGCCGCTGGGCCTGGAAATGGTGACCGCCCTCGCCCAGCGCGGCATCGAAACCCACCTGGTGGATCCTCGACCGTGGGCCCTGGCCGAGGTAGCCGACCCTGACATCGCGGCTCCGGTCGAGGAGTCGTGGACCGAGATGGGTGTCCACCTGCATTTCAACACCGATGCCCTCGAGTTCCTGGGCGACGCCGGCCAGGTCCGGGCGATGCGCACCCGCGACGCCGACGGCCGCGAGGCCGACATCGAAGCCGACCTGGTCGTGGTGTGCACCAAGAAGGAACCCAACACCGCCTTGGCTGCCGCCGCGGGCATCGCAACCGGGTCGACGGGGGGCATTGTCGTTAACGAGCGTATGGAGACCTCGGTCACCGGCGTGTACGCGGCCGGGGATTGCGCCGAGATCCCTCATGGGGTGACCAGCATCCCGATCCAGGGCCTCTCGGGCAGCCACGCCTACGCCCAGGGGAAGGTAGCGGGCACCAACGCGGGCGGCGGATCTCGGAAGTACCAGGCGGTCTACGTGCCGTGGGGCATGGTGGCCGGCAAGTGGATGATCGGCGGCGTCTCATTCGGGGAGACCCTGGCCGACGCCGTCGGGATCCCGTACGTGGTGGGCAAGGCGACGGGGATCTCGCGTGCGCGCTACTACCCCGGCGTCAAGAAGGTGATCGTGAAGCTGCTGGCCGAGCCCGACCAGCACCGCCTCATCGGCGCCCAGATGGTTGGGGGCGAGGGCATCAAGGAGCGGGCCGATTTCCTGGCCATGGCAGTCAAGACCGGCATCACGCTGGAGGACCTGGCCTGGATGGAAAACGTCTATTCCCCGCCCATCGGCGCCCTCAATGAGCCCATCGCGGTGGCCGCCCAGAACGCGCTCAGTGCTCTGCGCGCCTGAGCGGATGTCCTTTTCCCGCTGGCTGCGCGCCAACTCCGAGCACTACCTCTTAGCCGACGCCCAGGCCCGGGCGGCCGCCAAGTACGGCAAGCCGCTGCCGGCAGCACCCCATCGAACCCGGGACCTGTTCTGGCGCAAGGGGTTCGTACCCCTCTACCGCCGCCTTCCGTGGTCCACCCGCCACCTGACGATGGGCCTCATGCCCGGCAGCCACCGCCAGCAATGGAGCCCGCCGCCCACTCGCCACCATCCCGCGGTGTAACCGAAAGAAACCCAAAACAAGGAGCCAGCATGCCGAAGACCGTTAACAATCCGATCCCCGCAGAAGGCGAAACCCTCTTCGACGCCGAGGAAAAGATCTTCCCCGACATCAAGGCCAAGCCGGGCGAGAAGGCATTCGTCTTTATCCACTCCGTGCCCTATGAGAGTTCGGTCGCCCTGGTCAACCTGCTCACCTCGACCCGCTTGGTACGCAAGGGCTTCGACGTCACCATCGTCCTCTACGGCCCCGGTGTGCTCCTGGCCTCGGGCACCCGCGGCTACCCAGCGGTCGGCAAGGAGGCGTTCCCCGGCCACATGGCGATCAACAACCAGATTAAGACCCTCCTCAAAGAGGGTGCCACGATCCACGCCTGCCGCTTCGCCATGGGCGCCCTGTACGGCTTCCGGGAGGACGACGTGATCCCCGGCGTGAAGCCCTTCAACCCCCTCGACGTGCTCGACGCGGCACTCACGGCGTGGCGGGAGGGCGCCTTCCAGATCAACACCTGGACCATGTAAATCCATTTGGCACCATGCCTCCCCAGGCGCGCCTCACGCCCGCCCGGGGAGGCCCGCTTTGATCTCGGCTCACGATCGACCGGAGGCTACGAAGTGGACGGAATCCACGACATGGGGGGCATGCAGGACTTCGGGTCGGTCCACCCGCCCGACCATGGAGAGGTCCCCTTTGAGGAGGA
>JBOGGN010000107.1:0-2253 GCA_050744165.1 Acidimicrobiales bacterium
GTCGTTGACGATGGGGCGGGTGTGGGTGGGCAGGGATTCGGGCAGGACGATGCGCGTCGTTGACAGCGTGATGTCTGAGGGCGGGAGTCCGGGGGCGTCGGCTTGGCTGTGGTCTCGACGCCACCGCGCGACGTCCACTTTTTCCACCCGTATTGCCTTGGTCGGGCATGCCTCGACACACGCCGGCATCCCGCCCGCGGCCAGCCGGGGTTGGCACAGATCGCACTTGGAGACGACCCGCCGCTGCGGGTTGAAGACCGGAACCTCGTAGGGGCAGTTCCATATGCAGTACTGACAGCCGATGCAGTCCTCGGCGTGGTGGGCGACGATGCCGTTGGCCAGCTTCACGTAGGCGTTGGTCGGGCAGCCCTGGAGGCAGGTCGGTTCGAGGCAGTGGTTGCATGCCATCGACAGGTTGAACCGGCGGGTGGTGGGAAACTCGCCGCCTTCGACCTCGCCCACCCGGCGCCAGTTGACCCCAACGGGGTTGGCGTTCTGCTCGGCGCAGGCCACCTCGCAGGAGTGGCAGCCGATGCATGCTCCCATGTCGAAGCTGAAGCGGTACTGCTCGCCGGCGTCGAGGGGCAGGAGGGCCGGGCCGTCGGCGCTCATGCTCGGCCGCTTCATCGGTGGGTCGTCGAGCAGGGTCACGGACGGGCGACGAGGACCCGGCCGTCGACGACGCGGGCCTCGAAGGTGGCCACCACCACCGACGGGTCGTCGAGGCACACCCCGGTGGTCAGGTCGAAGCTCTGCTTGTAGACCGGTGACGCCACCTTGATTCGTTCGCCCTTGGAGCCGACGATGCCGCGCGACAGCACGAAGGCCTGACTGAAGGGGTCGAAGTTGGAAGGGGCGAACACCTGGTCCTCGACGGGGAAGATCGCGACCTGGGTCCCTTCGACGAGGGCGCAGGCGCCGCGACCGAGGATCAGCTGGTCGAAGGAGCAGACGTCGACCCAGGCGGTCCGGGCGTCGGCCGCGGCGATCACCGGGCACCGCCCAGCGCCAGGCGTAAGGGGTCGGGCTTCTCGTGGCGGTAGGCCGGGCGGGGCTGGCCCCGCTCGGTGATGAACACGCCGGTGGGGTCGGCTTCGTCGGAGTTCACGAAGGTTCGGAACCGGGCCACCCGTTGGGGGTCGTCGATCGTTGCCTTCCACTCGCAGCGGTAGCTCTCGACGTGGCGGGCCATGGCGGCCTTGAGCTCGGCACACAGACCGAGGCAGTCGTCGATGACGACCCGGCGGAGGTAGTCGATGCCGCCCACGGCCGTAGGCCCCGACCAGTTCGGAGAACGAGCCGATCCCGCGGGCCCGGACGATGTCGAAGAGTTCCTGGCGGGAAAAGGGGAAATGTTCGCACAGGTCGTTTCTGACCTCCACGCCCGCGGTTTGCAGTTCCCCCCGCACGAGTGCGGTCACCAGGGGGACGCAGCCTCCGCAGCCCGTCCCCACCTTGGTCGCGAGGACCTCGAGTAGCCGCTGGCCGACCATACCGTTGCCGGCGACGACAAGCGTGCGCCGCTGACCAGACAGATCGAGCTCGGTCATGTCCCCAGCCAACCGGCTGGATGTGTGCCCGGCATTGCCGACCGGTGAACGGCGCGGGTCGAACCCCGCACTTCGGTGATCTCCCGGCCGTGAGGTCGTGGTGACTCACGTGGGCCCTTCATCTTGCCAACCCCGCGGCGGCGCCGGGCCTCAGGTAGAGGAACCAGGTAAGGGCCGCGAGGACCAGGTACGCCCCAATGAAGACCCAAAGGGCGGGGACCGACCAGGTGGAGTGGGCGGCGGCCACGGCGACCTTGGTGGCGGGCGTCTTGGCCGCCTTGACCAGGGCGGAGACCTTCAAGCTGGCTTGGCGGAACACCACCTGCACGAGGACACCGCCAAAGGCGCCGACGGCTCCGGCGACGCCGATCACCGCGGCGGCCCGACGCTTGAACTCGCGCGCCGCCTCCTTCGCTTCGATCCCACCGCCGGTCGCCCGCCTCGCGCCGAGGGCCGCGAAGACGGAGGGGATCATCTTGTAGATCGATCCGTTGCCCACCCCACTCAGCAAAAAGATCACCAGGTAGCAACCGAAGAAGATGGGAAAGCTGCGCTGGTCAACGCCGTAAATCGCCCCGACGGTGAACAGCGCCATGGCGACAAAGACCGTCACGGTGACGCTGGAGCCGCCGATGCGATCGGAAAGCCAACCGCCCACCGGGCGGGCCAGCGATCCCACCAGGGCGCCCACGAAGCTGAGTCC
>JBOGGN010000108.1:0-24628 GCA_050744165.1 Acidimicrobiales bacterium
ACCTTGACCTTCGGCTCGTACCACGACGTCGACTCCTCGGAAATGGCGTTCAAGATCGCGGGATCGATGTGCTTCAAAAAGGCGGCCCGGGCCGCCCGCCCGACGCTGCTGGAGCCGATCATGTCGGTCGAAGTCGTCACCCCCGACGATTACATGGGTGAAGTTATCGGCGACCTCAACTCCCGCCGGGGCCGCATGGAGGGCATGGAGCAGCGCGGCAATGCCCAGGTCATCCGGACCAAGGTCCCGCTGGCAGAGATGTTTGGCTACGCTACCGACCTGCGTTCGCGCACCCAGGGGCGCGCGACCTACACGATGCAGTTCCACTCCTACCAGGAGGTTCCCGAGTCGGTCTCCCGGGAGATCGTCGCCCGGGTCCGCGGCGAGTAGCGATTCCCTACACTGTTAGACGATCACGTAACCAGGAGACGAAGCCTTCACCATGGGCAAGCAGAAGTTTGAGCGCAGTAAGCCCCATCTGAACATCGGGACGATGGGCCACATCGACCACGGCAAGACCACCCTGACGGCGGCCATCACCAAGGTCATGGCCGAGCAGGACCCGTCCCACAACTCCTTCACCGCCTTCGACATGATCGACAAGGCGCCCGAGGAGAAGGCCCGGGGCATCACCATCAACATCGCCCACGTCGAGTACCAGACACCCCACCGGCATTACGCCCACGTGGACATGCCCGGCCACGCCGACTACATCAAGAACATGATCACCGGCGCCGCCCAGGTCGACGGTGCCATCCTGGTGGTGTCAGCGGCCGACGGCCCCATGCCCCAGACCCGGGAGCACGTGCTGCTGGCTCGCCAGGTCGGCGTCCCGTCGATCGTGGTGGCCCTCAACAAGGCCGACGCCGTCGACGACGAGGAGCTGCTCGACCTGGTTGAGCTGGAGGTCCGTGAGTTGCTGTCCGAGTACGAATTCCCGGGCGACGACACCCCGGTCATCCGCGTGTCGGCGCTCAAGGCCCTCGAGGGCGACGCCGAGTGGAAGAAGTCGATCGTCGAGCTCATGGACGCCGTCGACTCTTTCGTGCCCGAGCCGGTTCGCGACACGGAGAAGCCGTTCCTGATGCCGATCGAGGACGTCTTCACCATTCAGGGCCGCGGCACCGTGGTCACCGGCAAGGTGGAGCAGGGCAAGGTCAAGATCTCCGACGAGGTCGAGATCGTCGGCCTCCGGCCCACCGCCAAGACGGTGTGCACCGGCGTCGAGATGTTCCGCAAGCTGCTCGACTCGGGCATGGCAGGCGACAACATCGGCGTCCTGTTGCGGGGCACCAAGAAGACTGACGTCGAGCGGGGCCAGGTGCTCTGCAAGCCGGGCTCGATCACGCCGCACACTAACTTCGAGGCCAGCGTCTACATTTTGACCCAGAAGGAAGGCGGTCGGCACAAGCCGTTCTTCAACAACTACCGGCCCCAGTTCTACTTCCGGACAACCGACGTGACGGGCTCCATCACTCTGGAGGAAGGCACGGAGATGGTCATGCCGGGCGACAACACGACAATGATTGTCGAGCTACAGAAGCCCATCGCCATGGACGAGGGTCTGCGTTTCGCCATCAGCGAGGGTGGACGGACCGTCGGCGCCGGCCGGGTCACAAAGATCATCAAGTAGCGGATCGGACTCTGACCCCACGCCATGGCTGACGCTCCCCGCCAGAAGATCCGGATCCGGCTCAAGGCCTACGACCACGAGATCATCGACCACTCGACCAAGAAGATCGTCGAGACGGTCCTTCGGACCCAGGCCAAGGTGCGGGGGCCGGTTCCTCTCCCCACCGAGAAGCACCGCTACACCGTCATCCGCTCGCCCCACAAGTACAAGGACAGCCGCGAGCACTTCGAGATGCGGATCCACAAGCGGCTGCTCGACATCGTGGAGCATTCGCCGAAGACGGTGGACTCCCTCCAGCGGCTCGACCTGCCGGCTGGGGTGGACATCGAGATCAAGATCCAGAACGCATAGTCGTTCCTTTCGGGGTTTGCCTTTGACGGGAGTCGGTGGCGGGTAGTCGTGGGAAACACGGCGACCGGCCACCGGCTCTTTCTTTGTGCCCCTTCGCCCCTCGTGCGCTTTGGGTGGAAAAGGCCTCGCCCCTCGTGAACCGGGCGGCCGTCGTGGAGTAGGGTCTTCGCCGAGGCGGAGTTCGGCAGCGGGGAGGTCGCCGACGAAGTCGTCGACGGCTCGGTGGGGGCGCCCATGAACAAGAAGGTCAAGGGAAGCAAGGGCCGGAAGAAGACGTGACCACTTCTCCCGGCGATGCCCCGCGGTCGCTCATGGACGTGGTCGTCGCATTCTTGGACGAACGGTCGTGGCCCTACCACCGGGTCGACGGCCGGTCGGTTGTGACCTTCCCCTTCGGCGGCGACTCCGAGCAGTGGCAGGTGTTCGTCGAGACCAAGGACCGCTACGACCAGGTCGTGGTGTACTCCGTGTGCCCATTCAACATTCCGGTGGAGGAGCGCCTGGCCGCGGCCGAGTACCTCACCCGTGCCAACTACGGGTTGATCATCGGGAACTTCGAGATGGACATGGACGATGGCGAGGTCAGGTTCAAGGCCAGCATCGACGTGGAAGGCTCGGCGCTGGATATCGCCCTGGTCCGGCAACTGGTGATCGCCAACATTCGCGGGATGAACCAGTACGTCGCCGGGCTGGGCGCCATCGTCGAGGGCGGTCGCACGCCGAAGGAGCTGGCGGCGGATGCGGAGGGCCGCGGCGCGGGTTCATAACGGTCTCCGGGGGGCGGTGCTGTGGCGGCTGGCCGAGCGCCGGCAGTGCTTTTCTCCGTCACCGGGGTGGATGGCCGAATCATAGGCTTCGCATCTCGTGAAAGCGAGTTCGTCCGTTTTGACCGAGTCTGTAGGGGTACAATCGTTGGTGACGTCGCGGACTTGGCGAAAGACACGACGCCAAGGAAGTGAGGTTTGTCGTGGCGGACCGGTGGCAGAGCTTGCAAGGGTGTCTCGGACTTACTCCGGCGACTTGTGGCAGTTTGCGTCGGGGGGAAAGCAGGGTACCCGGGTGGCCGGTGATCGGCACCCAGGAGCCGGCAAGGCGACTTCGAGCGCGTCATAGCCGCGCCTGCCCGACAACCCCAATCGCTTTGAAAGGAGAAAGTTGATGACAACTATTACGAGCAACGACGCTCGTACACAACGTGAGTCACGTGAGTCACATGGGTTCGCCCCACTCGCCCCAGCGGCCGCTCGAGTGATCGAAGGAGGTGTGGGCCTGGAAGCCGCAGCCGGCGCCGCCACAGTCGCGCTCGCCGTACTCGCTCTTGCCGGTGTCGTGCCGGCTGACCTGATGGCGATCGCGGTTATCGTGGGTGGAGCTGGCCTGCTGATCCGGGGTGCCTCGGTCGGCAGCCGGATTCGTCGGCTGATGGCTCGGACCAGGGATCAGGCCGAGGAGGTAGAGCTGGTAACCGGAATTGGCGCCGAAGCGGTCGCCGGCATCGGGGGTGTGGTGTTGGGCATTCTCGCCCTTATCGGCCTCGATTCCGGCGTTCTGGTGGCCGCGGCCGTCGTCGCATTCGGCGCTGCCCTGTTCATCGGCGCTGGCAGCAAGCGGGCCACGACCGCGGCGCTGCGAAGCTACGACAGCTCGACCGCGCGAGTAGTGACCGAGGGCGATACCGGCGCAGAGATCCTCATCGGCTTGGGGGTCGCCGTGCTCGGGATCCTGGCGCTTATTTCCGTCGGCCCCGCAGCGACGCTGAGCCTTGTGGGCCTCCTGGCGCTTGGCGGCGGCATGCTGCTCGATGGTGTTCCGATCCTCGGTCAGGCGTTCGGAATCTTCTGAGCGTCACGCGTCACCACTAGGAAATGGCCGGCCTAGACGGGCCGGCCGTTTCCGACGCCGATCGATTTCTGACCGGTTCGATTCACTGGCCGAGGTTGCGGATCGTGAATTGAGAGGCGATCACCGTCGTTGGCGCACCGTTCTCGCTCCCGAAGGACATGCCCGACACCCAGCCGTCGCCTGGCAGGTTCTGGCTGTCAGTGATGTCCGCCACCTGTGTCCCATCGACGAACATGACGAGCCGAGTGGTGTGCCCGTCACTTTGGGTGGCGCAGATACCGACCACGGTGTCTGGATCCGGCCCGGCGGCCACGGGCGCGCTTCCCTCCTTCAGGATCTCGGTCCTGTTGGTCGCCACGCCCTGGTGGCGGAGGATCTCCCACTGCGAGTCAGTGGTGAGTTCGAACTCGTAATGAAAATCGGAGGTCGTCGTGGTCCCCTGGTCGCAGTTCGGCCCGAAGTTCGCGCCGGCCGGGGCGCCGGGCGCGATGGTCGCAGTCATCGACATGCTGATCTGCTGGATCGGCTCCTCGTACGGAGCGCCGCGGTGATAGATGAAGTTGCCGGTTGCCGTCGCCGCGAAACCGCCCGGGACGTAGAGATAGGTGACGCCAGTTGACGGCTTGCGATTCCAACCGGAGCGTGGGTCGGTAAAGCTGTCGGAGAACACGACACCTCCGCGTGTGGCGGTGACCGGAGTCGTGAGGTTTATCCGGTGGGACCGGTTTTCGCTGATAATGACGACGGCCGTGCCGATGACGCCGAGCACGATCACGGTGGCGATAACGACTACCTCTCTCATCCGCCTCCGCCGCGACGAGGCGGGCTTGGCGACGGGCGCCCATTGGGCGGGCGCTGGCTGCCCCCCGACCGGCTGGCCCCATGCTGGCGGTTGTGGGGGCGGGGCGGAGGGTGGACCCCACCCTGATGAAGCGGGTGGTGGGGGCGATTGAGGGGGCCCCCAGGTTCCCCCCGATCCGGGCGGCGGCGCGGGCGGGAGGCTCCAAGCCGGGGGTGCTGGGGGTGCTGGGGGTGCTGGAGGTGCTGGAGGTGCTGGAGGCGCTGGAGGCGTCGGGGGCGCTGGGGGTGCGGAAGGCGGAGCCCACGTGGTCCCCGGGGTCAGCGCCGTAGGTGACGGCGGGCTCCACTCGGGCTCGTCCAAGGGCTGACGGTTGTTCGTAGTGGCCCCGTCACCCCGCGCCGTTGACCGGGGCCGATCCCACCTCCCGGCTGTTGAACGTTCGGAAAGGGCGGCCCGCCCGGCCGGGGTAGGGGCCGGGGCTCCGGGTTGGGCCGGAGCCGGGGCCGGGGCTGGGGCGGGGGCGGCGGGTTGGACCGGAGCTGCGGGTTGTGACCCCCTCTCCTCCGCCGGCTTGACCGGAGCCGGCTTCACCGGAGCCGGCCTCACAGGAGCCGGCCTCACAGGAGTAGTCGGAGTTTGCTGCTGGGTCCCCGGATCCAGTGTGGTCCCGGAGGCCGAATGCGCCGGCAGGCTGACGGGCAGAGGCAGTGCGGCCGAGGGCATGCCCACGGCCGCCAGGCGTGACCTTCTTGCACGACTCATTGACCGGGGCCCCGTTACGCGGTCGACGTCGTCGTCAGCGGAGTCGTGAGTTGGCGGCGGATCGTCGCTCATGACAGACCCGCCCAAATACGAACCAAACGGTCGAATACACCCTGCCCGCCCTCGAAATTGGCAATCGATACAGGGTATCGGATTTCGCCGCCCGGAATCTTGGACGCATTCCGGCATATAGGGCTTTAATGCGCATAATCGTAGACTGACCCCCCCGAGTAGTCCTTGCCGCTCCCACGCGTCCGACGCGCTTGGGTGGCACTGCCGATCCACCAGGCTATCGCAACTCGACTCCACCTTCGCGGAGTCACCTTTCACGGGAGGAAAAGCCTCGCATGCACCCGCTCAGCCGGGTGGCGGATTCTGGCCGCCTGTTTGGGGTTCTCAGTCGCCGGGGAGGGTGTCGGTGTGCAGGAGTCGCCGGCAGAGGTCTGGGCGGGGCGGGCCGGGCGCTTCGGTCTCATCTGCCGAGGTGTGGTGTATTTGATATTGGCGCTGTTGGCCTTGCAGGTGGCGCGGGGACGGGCGACCAGCGAAGCCGACCAGCAGGGGGCACTTGCGGACATCAGTCGGCATCCGTTTGGGTGGCTGGTGGTGATGGCGATCGCCGCCGGCTTCGTCGGGCTGGCGTTTTGGCAAGGTTGGTGGGCGCTGCGGGCTCGGCAGTCGGAGGACCACAAGCGGGTGGTGGCGTTCGGGAAGGCACTGGTGTACCTGGCGTTGTCCGTGTCGGCGGTGTCTGTTGCGCTCGGGCGCTCGAAGGCCAGCAGCGACCAACGGACCACAGACATCACCGCTCGGCTCATGCATCACACCCTTGGACAGGTGCTGGTGGGCGCAGTCGGTGTCGCATTCTGTGCCGGTGGCCTGATCCTGCTCTGGAAGGCAGCGCGGCGGGCATATGACGTCGAGGTCAAAGTCGATGCCGTTCCCGACCACGTGCGGCGACCGTTCGAGGTGCTGGGCTCGATCGGCATGCTGGGCCGGGGCATCGTGGTGGCCCTCGTGGGCTTCTTCCTGGTCGAGGCGGCGGTTACCTTCGATCCGGCCCACGCCAAGGGACTGGATGCGGCCCTCCGAGCCGTCGTTCGGGCCCCTTACGGGCCATGGCTCTTGGCCGGGGTAGCACTAGCCCTGGCTTGCTTTGGCTGTTTCTCGCTTCTGGAGGCACGCTTCGCAAAGACCTAAAGCCGAGAGGCGCTGTGGACGTGCACCCCGCGCGCCGGCGAAGTCGACGTAGTCCGATGCCATGATGGTGGATAAAACGGATCTCCCATGTTCTTCAGATCTTTTTGCGCTATGTGTTGATAGTCCGTGCTGTGGCCGGTAGACTCGAACGTATGTTTGATCGAGGTGAGCTGGAGGCCATCGAGGCAGCGGTGCGGGACTGTGTGTCCAGCTTCGACGCCATCTCCTGCGCCGAGGCCGCCCGGGTCGTCAACACGGCGACTGCCATCGAGAACATGGCAGCCGCCATCAAAGCGCTGGCCGCGGCCCGGGCCGCCCAGAACCGGGAGTGGAAGCGCGGCGGGCACCGCTCCCCGGCCGAACGCCTTGCCCGGGACACCGGGACCTCGGTTGCCGACGCCCACAACACCCTTAAGCGAGGCGAGCAGCTCGACGCCCGGCCGGACGTCGCCCAAGCCGCCCTCGACGGCAAGCTGTCCCCCGCCCAGGCCTCCGCCATCGCCGGCGCGGCGATTGTCAACCCCGCTGCCGCTCCCAAACTGTTGAACGCAGCCGCAGCTGGCGGCTCCCTCGCTGACCTCAAGCGGCAGTGCGGCGAGGCCAAGGCCGCAGTTGTTGACCGCGAGGCCCGGCGGCGGTGGATCTTCCGCCGCCGGCGCCTGCGCACCTGGACTGACGATGACGGCGAAGCTCACATCGCCGCCAATGGCAATCCCGAAGACATCGCCCAGTTCAGCGCCTTCCTGCAACCGCTGGCCGACGTCGAGTTCGACAAGGCGCGACGCGACGGCCGGCGGGAACATCCTGACGCCTACCGCTTCGACGCCCTCATCAACTTCAGTGCCGCCGCCAACGCGGGCACTCCTACCAGGGCGCCCGATTCCCCTCGCGGGGCAGTCGCTGGCCCGCTCGCCGAACATGGCGGGGCCCAGACTCGGCCGGACGAGCGACCGCCCGAAGCCGGCACCCCTGCTGCGGGCGCTGGCGGCGGCCACCCCGATCTCGCGGCCAACGATCGCCGACTCCCGAATCCTGGCGACGCGCCCGCCGGTGAGCCAGCCGTCGGCGACGCGGCCAGCTTCACCGGTCTCGACGACGGCACCGCCGCCGCCCCAGACCTCGACCTCGACCTCGACCTCGACCTCGACCAAGGACGCAACTGTCGCCCCGATCCCGCGATCGGCCCTGCCCCGAGGCCCAACTCGCCACCCACCCGTCGAGGCGGCCGACGCAAAGCGAAGCGGGCACCGGCACCGCCGAGGCCCCGAACCGGCGCCCCAGCGAAGCTCATCATCCGCATCGACCTCGACGCCTTCCTACGTGGCTACACCATTGGCGACGAGATCTGCGATCTCCCCGGCCACGGCCCTATCGCCGTTAGCGCGCTCCGCGACCTCCTCAAGAGCGCCGACCCCTTCGTCGCCGTCGTGTTCACCAAGGCCCAGCAGATTGCCGGCGTCGCCCATCTCGGCCGCCGACCTACCTCACACCAGCAAACCGTCCTCGAATGGCTCTACCCCACCTGCGCCGCCGAAGGCTGCCCTGCCACCGCCCGCCTCGAACGGGATCATCGCCAGGACTGGGCCAACACCCACGTCACTTTGGTGGACTGGCTGGACTTGCTTTGCGAACACTACCACGACCTGAAGACCCGCTTCGGCTGGGCCCTCGTCCAAGGCGTCGGCAAGCGACCCTTCGTCCCCCCGACGACTCGCGACACCCCCGCTACCACCAAACCACCGCTGCAGCATCGACTGAGCAATCGACCGGCGCTGGCTCCGAGAGCGCCGGTGGCCGTCGCCCGTCGGCGGACGGAATCGTCCGGGCTGGGTCCTAGGACTCCTCGCCGTGCACATATCGCCGAACCAGTGGCGTCACGCCTTCGGCCCGCGCCGCCAAATGCCGCTCGAGGCTGTCCGTGGTTACGAATCCGCCTGCATTGGCCCGGTACCAGTCTGCCAGCGCCGAGCGCAGCTGCGGGGCTCCCCCGAGGAGGAAGGCGATCCCTGCCATGAGGAGCGACCCGCCCCGGTACGCCTCCACCAGGGTGCGCCGGCTCCAGGGGTGTGGCGGGTAAAGGAGGACCGGGGGTTCCTCCAGCGACAACTCCTCGACGTGGAAGCGGTCGATCTCCCGTCGCCGGCTGTTGGTCGCCCACGATGCCAACGCCTCGTCGATCCAGCCGTCGCTGGCCCGCCACGGCTTGACCCCCCGCCCGAACCAGCTGTGAAACACCTCGTGCTCCACCGCCCCCACCGACGCCGTAGTGGCCCCGTCGTACTCCATCCCCCGCCCCGGGCCCCATAGCACGCAGGTGAACCGCTCGCCGTGAGCCCAGGGCCCGTACCGGGCTTGGTTGAACCCGAGCCAGGCGGCGACGTCGGCCGCGCACGCGTCGATATCGGCGTCGGATTCGGCCACCTTTGCGGTGACCACCTCAACCGACAGGCCCGGCACGCCGGACTGGCGCCGGACGACGACCTCGTCCTCGGGGCGGAGCACCATCATCGGGGACAGCGACGTGAAACCGGCGGGGAAGTCGACCCACCAACGGTTGGGCCCCGGCTGGTACTCGGTCCCGTTGTTCAGCAGCCAGTGGTCCCGGGCGCTGTCTCCCCGCACCGACAGTTCGAGCTTCAGCGCGAACCGGTCGTGGCACAGGTTGGCCGGCAGCCACATCTCCAGGTACCGACCGGGGAGCAGATCCGACATCCACAGGTCCCATCGCACGCCGCCGTCGACCCACCCGACGGGCTCGGCGCCCTCGGACGTAGGCGTGCCCAGCCGGTAGTGCAGTTCCAGGCGGTGGCGGCTCCTGGCCACCAGCGGGCGGTCGAGCACCCGCATCTCCGCCCCTTGGCCGCCGCCCAAGTCGCAGTGGGAAAATTCCTCGCCGGGCACTGCCTGGCCGTCCAGCAGGAGCGAGTCCACCTGCTGGCGAAGGTCCAAGGTGGGGCAGCCGTCCACCTGTTCGACGGTGAAGTCAACGAGCGCTTCGACCGAGGCGACCGCGGCGTCGACGTCGAAGTCCACCCGGGCCTCGACCCGTTCCACGTCGATGGGCACCGCCCAGCGCGTCCCGAGACGCACCGGCGGGGGAAGGGAAGGCGAGGCCATCCCGGCAGTCTTGCCGCGCCGGGTGGCCGGTTGCGCCGTCTTGGCTATAGTGATGTGGCTTACGAATCGACGTCTGCGGGTGTCCGCATCGCGGAGACCCCGCAGCCCCAATTTGAATGAGCGCTCCGCCGGGCCCTTCGCCCAAGCGGAGCGTCGGCGTGTGGGGCCATCGGATGGCTCCGTCCAACACCGAAGAAAGAGCCACCGTGTCAACCACAGCGATCGTCGGCGAGAAAGTCGGCATGACCCAGATCTGGGACGACAAGAACCGAGCCGTCGCGGTCACCGTTGTTCGGGTCACCCCGGCGCGCGTCGTCCAGCTCAAGACCCCCGACAACGACGGGTACTCGGCGGTCCAGGTGACCTATGGCGCCCGCAAGGCGCGCACGCTAAGCAAGCCCGAGGCGGGCCACTTCGCCAAGGCCCAGGTCGATCCCGGCCGGCGGTTGGTGGAACTGCGGGTCGATGATTCCAGCCAGTTTCAGGTCGGTCAAGAGATCACCCTGGGGATCTTCAACCCGGGCGACCGGGTGGACGTGACCTCGGTCAGCAAGGGCAAGGGCTTCGCTGGCGCCATGAAGCGCCACAACTTCAAGGGCCAGGGCGCCAGCCACGGCAACCACAAGCACCACCGGGCTCCGGGTTCTGTCGGGGCCTGCGCGACGCCGGCTCGGGTGTTCAAGGGCACCCGCATGGCCGGGCAGATGGGTTCGCAGAAGGTCACCACACTCAACCTGGAGGTCATCCAGTCCGACGCCGAGCGGGAGTTGCTGCTGGTGCGGGGCGCGGTGCCGGGCCCACGAGGCAGCGTGGTCCTGATCCGGGGCAGCGTGAAGCAAAGGAAGGCCCGCTGATGGCACGAACGGTCGACGTGCGCTCCGTCGATGGCACCGTGACTGGGTCGGTGACCCTGGACGACGCCATCTTTGGCATCCAACCTCACCTGGCGGTCCTGCACCAGGTGGTGACGGCGCAGCTCGCCGCCGCCCGGGCGGGGACCCAGAGCACCAAGACACGGGCAGAGGTATCCGGTGGCGGCAAGAAGCCGTTCCGTCAGAAGGGCACTGGTCGAGCCCGCCAGGGGTCGACCCGGGCGCCGCACTGGACCGGCGGTGGCGTCGCCTTGGGGCCCAAGCCCCGCTCGTACAAGCAGCGCACCCCTCGCAAGATGATCCAGTTGGCGCTGCGTTCGGCGCTGTCCGACCGAGCCACCGAGGAGCGGGTGGTGGTCATCGACGAGTGGCCCTGGGCCACACCCAAGACGGCCGACGCTCGCAAGGCGATGGAAGCCCTTGACCTGGAAGGGCGGGTGCTGGTCGTCCTCGACCGTGTGGCCGACGAGATGGCCTACAAGTCGTTCCGCAACCTGCCTTTCATCCAGTCGATCATCCGAGGCGAGCTCAACGCCTACGACGTGCTGTGCAACGACTGGATCGTGTTCAGCCGGGCCACTCTGCCCGGGCGCAGGGACGAGGGGGCCGATCGGGCCGAGGCCGGCGAGGGGACCGACACCGCCGAGAAGCCTGCTGCCGCCGAGAAGCCTGCTGCCGCCGAAAAGCATGCTGCCGCCGAGAAGGCAGCCGGTACCGCCGAGAAGGCGGCGCCCCCGGCCGAGAAGGCGGCGCCCCCGGCCGAGAAGCCGGCGTCCGCAACCAGCGCTGCCGTCGATGAGGCTGACGACGAGGCCACGACCGAGCCAGGAAACGAGGACGGCGATGAGTGACCCGAGAGACGTGATCCTGCGACCGGTGGTGTCGGAGAAGTCCTACGCCCTGCTGGACCAGAACGTGTACACCTTCGTCGTCAACCCCAATGCCAACAAGATCGAGATCCGCCAGGCGATCGAGAAGATCTTCAGCGTCACTGTGGTGAAGGTCAACACCTTGAATCGCAAGGGGAAGAGGAAGCGCCACCGCCGCCAGCCGAAGTTCGGCAAGCGGCCCGATACCAAGCGGGCGATCGTGACCCTGGCCGAGGGCCAGAAGATCCCGCTGTTCGAGAGCTAGGACGGACTGATGCCCCTCCGCAAACGCAAGCCGACCAGCCCCGGGAGGCGGTTTCAGTCGGTCTCGGACTTCTCCGAGGTCACCAAGAGCCGCCCGGAGCGGACCCTGATCGTGCCCAAGCCGGGCACCGGCGGCCGCAACGCATATGGCCGCAAGACCGCTCGCCACCAAGGCGGTGCCCACAAGCGCCAATACCGGCTCGTCGACTTCAAGCGGGACAAGGACGGCGTGCCCGCCACGGTTGCGGCCATTGAATACGACCCCAACCGCAACTGCCGCATTGCCCTGCTGCACTACCACGATGGGGAGAAGCGCTACATCCTGGCGCCCCAGCGGGTGGCGGTCGGCGACACGCTGCAGAGCGGCCAGGGTGCGGACATCCGGCCCGGCAACGCCTTGCCTCTGCGCTACATCCCGGTCGGCTCGATCGTCCACAACGTCGAGTTGAAGCCGGGCGGCGGGGGAAAGATGGGGCGCAGCGCGGGCACCAGCATCCAGTTGGTGGCCAAGGACGGCGGTTACGCCACCCTGCGGCTGCCGTCGACGGAGATGCGCCGGGTGCCCATCGACTGCCGGGGCACCGTCGGCCAGATCGGCAATGCCGAGGCGGAGTTGATTGTCATCGGCAAGGCAGGCCGCAACCGCTGGAAGGGCGTCCGGCCTCAGACGCGAGGGGTTGCCATGAACCCCGTCGACCACCCCCTCGGCGGTGGCGAGGGCAAGAGTTCCGGAGGCCGTCACCCGACCTCCCCGTGGGGCAAGCCCGAGGGCCGTACCCGCGACACCAACAAGCCGTCCCAGAAGCTCATTGTCCGCCGCCGGCGCACCCGCGGCGCCCGGAGGTAATGCCCAATGCCGCGCAGCCTGAAAAAGGGTCCTTTCGTCGACGACCACCTTTTGAAGAAGGTCGACGACCTGAACAGCCGCAACGAGAAGCGGGTCATCAAGACCTGGTCCCGCCGCAGCACCATCATTCCCGACATGGTCGGCCACACCATCGCCGTTCACGACGGGCGCAAACACGTGCCGGTGTACATCACCGAGTCGATGGTGGGCCACAAGCTCGGGGAGTTCGCCCCCACCCGGACCTTCCGGTTCCACGCCGGCCAAGAGCGCTCGGGGCGCCGCTGATGCCCGGTCCCAAGACCAATGAGCGGGAGGGCACCCGGGCGATGCACCGCGGCGCTCGGGTTTCGGCGTACAAAGTGCGCGAGGTGCTCGACCTGGTGCGTAACAAGCCGGTCGCCGACGCCCAGGACATTCTGCGCTTCTGCGAGCGCGACGCCGCTTTCGTGGTCGGCAAGGTCCTGGCCTCGGCAGTCGCCAACGCCAGCCACAACGACCAGCAGGACCCCGAGGAACTGTACGTCTCGGCGTGCTTCGCGGACGAGGGCACGACGATCAAGCGCTGGCGCCCGCGAGCGCGCGGCCGGGCGACCCGGATTCGCAAGCGGACGTGCCATGTCACCGTCATCGTGAGCCGCATGGAGGACGAGGATCTGGCCCGCTTGCACGCTCGGCGCCAAGCCGAGCAGGCGGCCCGCCGAGCCCGTCGGGTGGCGGGTGCGCGCAAGGCCGACGCCGGGTCGGGCGGTCGCGCCGGTGCTGCCGAGAGCCGTGAGGGCGGGGTGCGGGGCCTCCGGACCCGGGTCCGGCCGGGTCGGCGGCGGGCGGCCGAGGGCCAAGACCAAGACCAAGACCAAGAGCACGACCACGACCACGACCACGGAGGGCGGGAGTCGGCGGAGTCAGAGCGGCGGCGTCGCCGGGTGAGCGGCAGCCGGTCGGCCGAGGAGGCCGCCGAGACCGCGGTCACCGACGAGACCGCGGACACCGCGGTCGCCGACGAGACCGCGGACACCGACGAGAGCACCGAGGCTGTGGACAGCACCGAGGCGCCCGCGACCGGGGCGGAGACGGCCGGAGCCCCCGAGACTTCCGAAGGGGCGACCAATGCCGGCGACGACACCGAGAAGGGTGAGTAGTTAGATGGGACAGAAGGTCAACCCCTATGGGTTCCGCCTCGGTATCACCACCGACTGGAAGTCGCGCTGGTTCAACGATCGGGAGTATCAGGACTACCTGATCGAGGACTGGAAGATTCGCGACTACCTCACCGGGGAGTTGGAGCGGGCCGCCGTCAGCCGAGTCGAGATCGAGCGCACCCGGGACCGGCTGCGCATCGACGTCCACACCGCCCGGCCGGGAATCGTGATCGGCCGGCGGGGGGCCGAGGCCGACCGGCTGCGGACCAAGTTGGCGGAGATCACCAAGAACCCGAAGGTCCAGCTCAACATCCAGGAGATCAAGCAGCCGGAGTTGGACGCCGCCCTGATCGCCCAGGGCATCGCCGACCAGCTGCAAGGCCGGGTCAGTTTCCGCCGGGCCATGAAACGCGCCGTCCAGACGGTGCAGAAGGCTGGGGCCCACGGCATCCGGGTGCAGTGCGCCGGCCGCCTCGGTGGTTCGGAGATGTCGCGCCGGGAGTTCTACCGCGAGGGTCGGGTCCCGCTTCACACATTGCGAGCCGACATCGACTACGGCTTCCGAGAGGCCCGCACCACCTTCGGGCGCATAGGCGTCAAGGTCTGGATCTACAAGGGGGACATCCTCCCCTACAAGACCTCGGCCGAGGACAAGATCAGCCGCGAGGCGGCCATGGCGGTCGGTGAGACGTCCGGCCAGGCCAAGCCCCGCCGCGTCATTTCTGCCGGCGGTGGCCGCCGCCGGCCCGACCTCGGGGAGCCGGGCACGCCCCTGGCCCCGCCCGAGCCGGGCACCGAGGCGCCGCCTGCGACCGAGGAGGGCGGCGAAACCCGCCCCATCGTCAGCGTCGATCCCGAACTCGAGCGCCTGCTGGCCGAAGAAGAGGAGATCGAGCGCCGCACCCGGGGCGACCACCACGAGACCCCGCACTTTCCCAAAGATTCATAGGCCCAAAGATTCATATGCCCAAGGATTCGTAGCCATGTTGATGCCCAAGAAGGTCAAGCACCGCAAGACCCAGCGGGGCCGGATGTCCGGCAAGTCCACCAAGGGGACCATGGTCAACTTCGGTGAGTTCGGGATCCAGGCCCTCGAACCGGGGTGGATCACGGCACGTCAGATCGAGGCCGCCCGTATCGCCATGACGCGCCACGTCCGCCGCGGCGGCAAGGTGTGGATCCGCATCTTCCCCGACAAGCCCGTCACCGTGAAGCCGGCCGAGACCCGCATGGGTTCGGGCAAGGGCAATCCCGAGTTCTGGGTGGCTCCCGTCAAGCCGGGCCGGGTGCTGTTCGAGTTGGGAGGGGTCACCGAACAGCTGGCCCGGGCCGCCATGGAGCGGGCCATCCAGAAGCTGCCGATCAAGGCCAAGTTCGTCATCCGGGCCGAGCAAGAGGCGGTGGAGGTCTGATGCCCAAGATCCGCGAGATCAACGAGATGGGCGTGGAGGAGTTGGAGACCGCCCTGACCGAGGCGCGAGCTGAACTGTTCAACCTTCGGTTCCAGCACGTGACCGGGAAGCTGGACAACTACGCCCATATCGGTCAGGTGCGCAAGGACGTAGCTCGGTACAAAACGGTGTTGCGGGCTCGGGAGATCGAGGAGGCTGAGGCTCGATGAGTGATCCGGCTGCTGCAGAGGCATTGACGCCCACTCCGGCGGACGGGCACGAGCCCGCCTCCGCGGGCGCAAGCGGGTCCGAGGAGGGGACCCGACCTAACCGCAGGAAGGTGAGAGAGGGTCTTGTTGTCTCGTCCTCCATGACCAATACGGTCGTGGTCGCCATCATCGAACGGGTGCGGCACCCGCGGTACGCCAAGACGGTGCAGCGGACCAAGAAGCTGTACGCCGACGATCCCTCCAACGAGTTGCGGGTCGGGGACCGGGTGCGGTTGCAGGAGACCCGTCCGATCTCCAAGTTGAAGCGGTGGCGTGTCATCGAGGTGCTGGAGCGAGCCAAGTGATCCAGCAAGAGACCCGGCTGCGGGTCGCCGACAACTCGGGCGCCAAGGTGGTGCTCTGCATCAAGGTGCTCGGCGGATCCCGGCGGCGTTACGCCTCCATCGGGGACATTTTCGTCGCCACCGTGAAGGACGCCATTCCCGGGGCCAACGTCAAGAAGGGCGACGTCGTCAAGTGCGTCGTCGTGCGCACCAAGAAGGAAAAGCGTCGGCCCGACGGGAGCTACATCCGATTCGACGACAACGCGGCGGTGTTGATCAACGACCAGCAGTTGCCTCGCGGGACCCGGATCTTCGGACCGGTCGGCCGGGAGCTGCGGGACAAGAAGTTCATGAAGATCATTTCGCTGGCGCCGGAGGTGCTGTGACAATGGCTGATCAAACGCACGCCATCAAGATGCGACTGCGCAAGGGCGACCGAGTCCGGGTCCTGCGTGGCAAGGATAGAGGCGCCTCGGGCGCCATCATCAGGGTCCTGCCCAAGGAGGGCAAGGTCATTGTCGACGGCGTGGCCCGGGCCAAGAAGCATCAGAAGGCCACCCGGGCCACCATGCAGGGCGGCATCATCGACAAGGACATGCCGATCGACATCTCGTCGGTGGCCCTGATCTGCAGCACGTGCGGCCCGACGCGAGTCGGCTACCGCTTCGAGGACGGCGTCAAGGTGCGCGTCTGCAAGAAATGCGGACTGGCGGTCTGATGGCGGCACCCGGGAAGTCCCCCAATACGCCGACCAAGGCCCGCCCGGGCCAGAACCGGCCCGGCCAAGGAGGCGGCGACCCCCGCAAGGCCTCGGCTCGCAGCGCCTCGGGCAAGGTCGTCATCGATACGGGCGCACCGTCGGGCGCCAAGGCCCCTGACCGGCCCCGCCTGAAGGACCGCTACGACTCGGAGCTGCGTACCCAACTGAAGGGCAGCCTGGCGCTGCCCAACATCATGATGGTGCCCAGGCTGGAGAAGATCGTCGTGAACATGGGCGTCGGCAAAGCCACCCAGCAGCAGTCGCTGCTCGACGGGGCGGTTCGCGACCTGACGATCATCACCGGCCAGAAGCCGCTTGTCACCAAGGCCAAGAAGTCCATCGCGGGCTTCAAGCTCCGGGAGGGCAACTCCATCGGCGCCAAGGTGACGCTGCGGGGCGACCGCATGTGGGAGTTTTTCGACCGACTGATCAGCCTGGCCATTCCCCGCATCCGCGACTTCCGGGGCCTCAACCCCGACAGTTTCGACGGCCGAGGCAACTACACCTTCGGGGTGACCGAACAGCTGATCTTCCCCGAGATCGATTACGACAAGGTGGACGTCCCCCGGGGCATGGACATCACCGTCGTGACCACCGCTCGCACCAACGCCGAGGGCCGGGCCCTGCTCGACGCCTTCGGCTTCCCGTTCCGACGTGAAGGGCAGGCTCAGTAGCACATGGCCAAGAAGGCGCTGATCATCAAGCAGCAACGCAAGCCGAAGTTCAAGGTGCGGGCCTACACCCGCTGCCGTCGCTGCGGCCGGCCCCATGCCGTGTTCCGCAAGTTCGGCCTGTGCCGCATCTGCCTGCGCGAACTCGCCCATGCGGGCGAAGTGCCGGGCGTCACCAAGGCCAGCTGGTAGGGAGGTACGCGCAGAAGATGACGATGACCGATCCCATTGCCGACATGCTGACCCGGATTCGCAATGCCAACGTGGCGATGCACGACCAGGTCAAGATGCCGTCCTCCAAGCTCAAGGAGTCGCTGGCCGCCATCCTCCTGAAGGAGGGCTACATCGAGGGCTACAACGTCAAGGACTCCGTGGGGCGACCGGGCCGGACGCTGGAGATCAAGATGAAGTATTCACCCGAGCGCAGCCGCACCATCTCCGGGGTGCGGCGCGTGTCCAAGCCAGGCCTGCGGGTGTATACCGCAGCCGACCAGTTGCCCCGGGTGCTCGGCGGCCTCGGCGTGGCGGTGCTGTCCACCAGCCAGGGTTTGATGACCGACCGGGAGGCACGCAAGCGCCGGGTTGGCGGCGAAGTCCTGTGCTACGTCTGGTGACGAGAGCAGTGAGGAGGTAGGGCCCGAATGTCTCGCATCGGTCGCTCACCGATCCCCATCCCCACCGGGGTGGAGGTCACCGTTGACGACCACCACGTCATCATCACCGGCCCAAGGGGCACGCTGCAGCGCGACCTGCCGGGGACCATCACCGCCCGCAAGTCCGACGGCACGCTCTTGGTCGAGCGGCCCGACGACGAGCGGTCGAACCGGGCGCTGCACGGCCTCGCCCGCAGCCTGCTCAACAACATGGTCCTCGGCGTCACCGACGGGTTCAACAAGGACCTGGAGATCGTCGGCGTCGGCTACCGAGCCGTGGCCAAGGGCCCGAGCCAGCTGGAGCTGGCCCTCGGCTTCAGCCACCCCGTGGTCGTCGATGCCCCGGCCGGCATCACCTTCGAAGTAGCCGGCCCCACCCGCATCAGCGTCAAGGGCATCGACAAGGAACTGGTCGGCCAGGTGGCGGCCAACATCCGCAAGATCCGCAAGCCCGAGCCCTACAAGGGCAAGGGCGTCCGCTACGCCGGCGAACGAGTAGTTCGCAAGGCCGGCAAAGCGGCCAAGTAGCAGAGTAGGGAAGGCGTCAAGTGACCGTTTCCACCAAGGACAAGCAGGTGGCTCTGGCCCGCCGCCACCACCGCGTACGCAAGAAGGTGTCGGGGACGTCGGTCCGGCCTCGTCTCGCGGTGTACCGGTCCAACAAGCACATTTCGGCCCAGGTGATCGACGACATCTCGGGCCGTACCCTGGCTGCCGCCTCGACGGTCGAGAAGGACCTGAAGGCAGCGCTGGACCATACCGGCAACAAGGCGGCCTCCACCCTGGTCGGCAAGACGGTGGCCGAGCGGGCCAAAGCGGCCGGGGTGACCAAGGTGACCTTCGACCGCGGCGGCTTCCTGTACCACGGGCGGGTGGCGGCGGTAGCCGACGCCGCCCGGCAAGCCGGCCTCGAGCTGTAAGGACGGAGAGCGAACATGGCAGAGCAGCAATACGAAGACCGGACCATCAAGGTCAACCGGGTCGCCAAGGTCGTCAAGGGCGGCCGGCGCTTCTCCTTCGCCGCCCTCATGGTGATCGGCGACGGCCAGGGCACCGTCGGACTTGGCTACGGGAAAGCCAAAGAGGCCGGTCTGGCAGTACAGAAGGGCATCGAGGAGGCCAAGAAGAACATATTCAAGGTGCCGCTCGCGGGCAGCACCATCACCCACCCGGTGATCGGCGAGGCGGGCGCGGGCCGGGTGCTGCTGAAGCCGGCCGCTCCCGGGACCGGCGTCATCGCAGGCGGTGCCGCCCGGGCCATCTTGGAGATGGCCGGCATTCACGACATCCTTGCCAAGTCCCTCGGCTCGTCAAACGGGATCAACGTGGCCCAGGCCACCATCGCCGGCCTCCGCGCGCTGAAGCGGCCCGACGAGGTGGCCCGCCTGCGCGGTAAGTCGGCCGAGGAGGTCACGCCGACCGGGGTCCTCAGGGCCTACCAGGAGACCCAGCGCGGCCCCCACGTCCCTGTCGAGGTGCCCTGATGGCCGAGCTGCTGGTCACCCAGGTGCGCTCCGCCATCGGGTCCAAGCCCAAGCACCGGGGCACCCTGCGAGCCCTCGGGCTGGGTCGCATCGGCCAGTCGAACACCCTGCCCGACCGCCCCGAGATCCGCGGCATGATCGCCCGGGTCCCCCACCTCGTCAACGTTGAGGAGGTCACCGATGCACGTTCATGACCTGATCCCGCCCGAAGGTTCCACCCATCCGCGCCGCCGGGTTGGGCGAGGCATCGGGGGCAAGGGTGGCAAGACCGCCGGCCGGGGCACCAAGGGCCAAGGCGCCCGCAACAATGTGAGGCCTGGCTTCGAGGGCGGCCAGCTGCCCCTGAAGCAGCGCATCCCGAAGCTCAAAGGATTCAAGAATCCCTTCCGGGTCGAGTACACCGTGGTCAACCTCGACACCCTCGAGGAATTCGAAAATCCGGTGGTGTCGCCCGACACCCTTCGCAGCGCCGGCCTCGTCCACAAGCACGGTCTGGTCAAGGTCCTCGGTCGGGGCGACCTGACCCGGCCCCTCCTGGTATCCGCCCACGCCTTCTCCAAGTCGGCGGCCACCGGCATCGAGTCGGCCGGGGGGACCGTGACCGTCCTGGAGCCGCCGTTCGGCCGGGGCCGGCCCCCCGCCAAGGGCAATGCCCTCACCAACCGTTAGTCCTGCCATGGCCGTTAGCCCTGCCATGGCCGTTAGCCCAGTTGGGGCAGGACATTTTCCACCCGCCTCCCAAGATCCCGCGGATGACGGTAGCTTGACGGCACTGCCATGAAGAGCACGCTCTCCAGCTTGAAGAACATGTTCAAGGTTCCGGACCTCCGGAACAAGATCCTGTTCACCCTGGTGATGATCCTGGTGTACCGGCTGGGGTCGTGGGTCCCCATGCCGGGCATCGACTTCAAGCAGCTGCAGTCCCTGGAGAGCGCCTCGTCCAAGGGTGGCGTCCTGAGCTTCCTCAGCCTGTTCTCGGGCGGCGCGCTGACGCGCTTTGCCGTGTTCGGGCTCGGGATCATGCCCTACATCACCGCCGAGATCATCATCCAGCTGCTGGTCGTGGTGGTGCCCAAGTTCGAGCAGTGGCGGGACGAGGGCCCGACAGGCCAGAAGAAGCTGACCCAGACGGCCCGGTACCTGACCATCGCCTTGGCCGTCATGCAGGCAACCGGCTTGGCCTTCGTGTTCCACAACGGCGGCGGCGGCTTCCTCGGCTCCGGCTCCGGCATCGCGATCGACCTGATCCCCAACTTCACCATCCCCCGGGTGCTGCTGATCGTGCTCACCATGACCGCCGGCACCGCCTTCGTCATGTGGCTCGGCGAGTTGATCACCCAGCGGGGCATCGGTCAGGGCATGTCGATCCTGATCTTCGCCAACGTGGTGGCGGGCATGCCCGAGGGCGGCAATGCCATCCTCCAGCAGGGCGGCCAGTTCAAGTTCGGGATCATCATCCTGCTGACGCTGTCGCTGCTGATCGCCATCGTGTTCGTGGAACAGGGCCAGCGCCGGGTGCCGGTCACCTTCGCCAAGCGCGTCGTCTGGCGGCGAATGTACGGCGGCCAGAGCACTTACATCCCGATGAAGGTCAACACCGGCGGTGTCATCCCGATCATCTTCGCCAGCTCGGTGCTGTACTTCCCGGTGCTCCTGTCCAACGTCCTGCCCTCCAGCGGCTGGGGCAAGACGGCCCAGAACTTCATCAATGCCCACTTGGTCCAGCCCAACGACTGGATCTACATCACTCTCTACGGACTGCTGATCATCGGCTTCGCATACTTCTACGCGGCCATCACCTTCGACCCCCACCAGCAGGCGGAGGTCATCCGAAAACAGGGCGGCTATATCCCCGGCATCAGACCGGGCCTGCCCACGGAGAAACACCTGCAGGGCATCCTCAACAGGATCACCCTGCCCGGGGCGCTGGTCCTCGCGTTCATCGCCCTCTTACCTTCGTTGTTCCTGGCGTGGTGGAACATCACCAATTACCCCTTCGCCGGCACCACTTTGCTGATTGCCGTCGGCGTCGCACTCGAAACCATGAAACAGATCGACAGCCAGCTGATGATGCGGAACTACGAGGGCTTCCTGAAGTAGTGGTCCCCGGAGCGAGGCTCGTCGTTCTCGGCAAGCAAGGCGCCGGGAAAGGGACGCAATGTGTTCGTTTGTCGCGCCACTATGTCGTGCCTCACATCTCGACGGGGGACATGTTGCGTAATGCGGTGCGTTCCCGGACCGAGGCCGGGCTGAAGGCCAAGTCGTACATGGATGCCGGTGAGTTGATCCCCGACTCGGTGGTCATCTCCCTGGTCGAGGAGCGGCTGGCCAACGCCGACACCAACCGGGGCTTCATTCTCGATGGCTTCCCCCGCACCGTCGCCCAGGCGTCGGCGCTGACCTCGCTGCTGGCGCCGCGGGCCCTCGACGTCGTCATCGACCTCGAGGTGCCGACCGAGATGGTGCTGGCCCGGCTGGCCAGCCGGCTGGTGTGCAGCGACTGCGCGGCCAACTACTCGACCAGCCAGCCACCCAAGGTGGCCTGTGTCTGCGACATCTGTGGCGGTGAGGTCATCCAGCGCGACGACGACACCGAGGCCGCCATCCGCCGCCGGCTGGAGCTGTACGAGCGGGAGACGTCTCCACTGGTGGCCTGGTACGCCGCCCAGGGGATCATGACCGCGGTCGACGGACAGGGGCCCCCGGACGAAGTGGCGGCCCGCCTGGTGCGCGAGGTGGACGAGTGGCGGCAGCGGCGACTCATCGAGTCGGTGCCGCAGGCCCCTTCTCCGGGTGTGGGCCTGCCTGCCGGGGCGGTGGCTCTGCCTTGGGTCGGGACCGGGAACGGTCCCGTGGCTGGGGCGGTCCCTGGCGCAGGAGGCGCAGCGGCTGGGGGGGCCGGAGATGCTGTGGTCGCCGAGACCGGGCGGCCGGCGGTCGCCACGGCTGGGGTGGCCGGTAACGGGTCGACTGGAGCGCGGGCGAGGGCGACGGGTAGCGGCGCCGATGCCGCCGATGCCGCCGATGCCGGGGGTAACCGGGTAACCGGGTAGAGGTGGAACTAGTGCGACGCAACCCTGAGGAGTTGTCCAAGATGCGCCGAGCCGGTCGAGTGGTGGCTGAGATGCACGCCGCCACCCGGGCCGCGGCTCGGCCGGGCATCACCACAGCCGACCTCGACCGAGTGGCTCGGGCCGTCCTCGAGCGGCGGGGGGCCAGATCCAACTTCCTGCACTACCACGGGTTCCCGGCGGTCATCTGCACGTCGCCCAACGACATGATCGTCCATGGCATACCTGGTCCCTACCGGCTGAGAGAGGGCGACATCCTCTCCATCGACTGCGGTGCCATCGTCGAGGGCTACCACGGCGACGCTGCCTTCACCATGGGGATCGGCCGGATCAGCCCCGAGGCCGAGAAGCTGATCCGGGTGACCGAAGAGTCCCTGTGGGCGGGCATCGCGGCCATGATCGAGGGCAACCGGCTGCACGACATCGGCCTGGCGGTCCAGACCGTCGCCGAGGGGGCCGGGTACTCGGTGGTGCGGGAGTACGTCGGCCACGGCATCGGCACTTCGATGCATGAAGATCCGGCGGTGCCCAACTACTGGCCGGGCAGCCCCGGGCCGAAGCTGAAGAGCGGCATGGTGTTCGCCGTCGAGCCGATGGTCAACATCGGCTCACCCGAGACCAAGATGATGCCCGATGGCTGGGGGGTGGTGACCGCCGACGGCAACCTGTCGGCCCACTTTGAGCACACCATCGCGGTCACCGATAACGGGCCGGAGGTCTTCACCGTTCCCGACTGAGGGGACCGCCAGATCAGCGGGTGGGACCGCTCGACCGCTCGGCCGCGCTACTTCGGCGGCTGCACCGGCAACGACGTCATGTCCGCCAAGGGCAGCACGTCATAGTGAGCGAAGTTGTAGACGGGGGACTGGGCGAGGAGCATCTCCAGTTCGTCGTTGGACTCGACGTCGTAGATCCAGGCTCCGCCATGCGAGCCCACGATGTGATAGCGGCCGATGACCTTGCCCCGTTCCTCAAGGGGTTTGGCGTGCTCCGCCACCTTGACTACCGCCGATGCCATGTCACCCGACAGCCGCGAGATTTCGAGTCGCCATATCACGAGAAATTTCATGGGATTCTCCTACCCGTTTGGCGGCCAAGCACACGGTACGGCCCACCGCGGCCGCCTGGCTCGCCCTAGCACAGCCGAGGCCGCTCCGGGGCGATACGCGCTATGCTGTCTGTTCGGTCCACGGGCGGTCCGGCGCGCTTGCGGTGCAGCCCCAGGAACCGCCGGCTCCACATCACGATCTCCGGGAGGACACACGCCCAAACCCCAATCTGCCAAGGAAGACGCCATCGTGCTGGAAGGCACGGTCGTCGAGCCCCTACCCAACGCCATGTTCAAAGTCGAGCTCGAGAACGGGCACCAAGTGCTGGCTCACAGCTCCGGGAAGATGAGGATGCACCGGATCCGCATCCTCCCCGGTGACCGAGTGCAGGTGGAGATCACCCCCTACGACCTGAAGCGAGGGCGGATCACCTACCGCTACAAGTAGCGGCGAGCCGCCACCACAGCGACATCCGAAACGCCATCCGAAGACGCCCCCCAAACGACAGCCCCCACGAAAGGAACGGCCCGACCGGTGAAGGTTCGCCCCTCGGTGAAGACAATCTGTGAGCACTGCAAGGTGATACGCCGCCACGGGCGCGTCCGCGTGATCTGCACCAACCCGCGCCACAAGCAGCGCCAGGGCTAGGCGGCGCACACATGGCACGCATCGCCGGTGTCGACATCCCCCGCGAGAAGCGGTTGGAGATCTCCCTGACCTACATCTACGGGATCGGGCGAACCCGATCTCAGGAGATCTGCAAGGCCACCTCGATCGACGAGAACACCCGGGTCCGGGACCTCACCGACGAGGAGGTGGCTCGCCTCCGCAGCTATATCGATGCCAACTACAAGGTCGAAGGTGACCTGCGCCGCGACGTGGCCCAGGACATCAAGCGCAAGATGGAAATTGGCTCCTACCAGGGAATCCGCCACCGCCGGGGCCTTCCGGTCCGAGGCCAGCGGACCCACACCAACGCCCGCACCCGCAAGGGCCCCAAGAAGACCGTCGCCGGAAAGAAGAAGGTGCGCAAGTAACCCATGCAGACCATCAATGGCTAAGCCCAAGCCAGGCGGGCGCCGTCCCCGCCGCCGCGAACGTAAGAACGTCGCCTTTGGCGTCGCCCACATCAAAAGCAGTTTCAACAACACCGTTGTCTCCATCAGCGACCCCGAAGGCAACGTGCTGGCCTGGGCATCGGCCGGCAACGTGGGGTTCAAGGGCTCCCGCAAGTCGACCCCCTTCGCGGCCCAACTGGCCGCCGAGGCGTGCGCCAAGCGGGCCATGGAGCACGGCGT
>JBOGGN010000109.1:0-4194 GCA_050744165.1 Acidimicrobiales bacterium
GCGCTAGAAGGCGTTATAACGCGTTCTAGCGCCGTCAGTTTCGGCACTGGCCACAATCTCCTGACAAGAGCCCGAGCCGCGTTGCCCGCCGGCTGGCGGATTTGGTTGACGGTTGCTGCCGTGGTCGTCGCCCTCGTCGGCCTGGTCCGAGGAGGGCCCGGCGCATCCGTGGCGTTGGCCGCCGCTGGCGGGATGGCCGCCGTCCTGGCTTTCGCCGAGCTGCTCACCACCCGCCGCCTGCGCCGTGCGGGAGCCCTGATCGCCCATGCCGGCATGGCGCTTGTGCTGATCGGCATCGCAGGCTCATAGTTCGGGCAGCGATGCTGGTTCATCGTCCGAGAGGAATCGCTGGTGTATGACACGTTAGGCTTACATGTATGACGACGATGGTGAGCTTTCGAGTCGAAGACGAGGAAGTCAAGCGGGTCGACGAGTGGGCCCGCCGGCTCCACGTGGACCGCACCACCCTGCTCCGCGATGCCCTCGGGGCCTATCTGGCCCGGCTGGCCGGCGAGCATGACGCGGCCGCCTACCAAGCCCAGCCGTTGAATACCGAGGAACTGGCGCTCGCGGCGGCCGAGGATTGGGAGCCGGCCGAAGACTGGTCGGACCTGGCCGCGTGGCTCGACAAGCGCGATGCGAAGGGGTGAGGTCTGGTTTGCCGCCGTGCCCGGAGGCGGTGACCGGCCCGTTCTCATACTCACCCGCGACCCGGTCGCCGAACGGATCGGTCACGTGGTGGTGGCAGCGTTGACTCGTACCCGACGCAATCTCGTTTCCGAGTTTCCGCTGGACGAGTCCGACGGGATGCCCGTCGAGTCGGTGGTGAGCTTCGACAACCTGCGAACGTTGCCCCGCGAAGCGTTCCGCAGGCACGTGACCACGCTCAGCAATGCGCGGATGGCCGCAGCGTGCCGCACGCTGCGCGCGGCGCTCGGTTGCAGCTGAAAGTCGGCGCGGGGTCCACGACTCGTCAACGGCCGCGACGTTGGAACGTTCGTCCCACCAGCGTCGTGGGATTCGCGCCGTACTTTCTCCTCCTATGCCGCGGTTTGGCGGGCGATGTAGGCGATGACGTCCTCCGCCGAGCCGCCCCGGCGCCGGATCGCCCGCTGCCGTTCGGCTCCAGTGCCCTCGGCCAGGACACGGGCCACCCCTGCGCTGACGGTCTCCCAGTCGCCGGCCGCCTCCAACGCCGGGCGAAGCGTCGCCAGCAACGCCGCAATCGTCTCGGCAGCCGGCCGCAGCACGGCGCCGTCGACATCGATCAGGCGATCGGTCAATCCGTACCGGGCGGCCCGCCACACGGCGGCCTCCAGGAGCTCAGGACGAGCCTCGGCGAGCGGGCTGCCGTTGAGTTCCGCCTGGCAGGCGGTAGCCACCATGGCGGCCACCAGTCCGGCCACCGTCACCGCTTCTTCGACCGAGAGGCAGACGTCGGCGATGCGGACCTCGACAGTCGGGAAGCGCGCCGACGGGCGGGCATACCAGTACAGGTGGGTCGCATCCTCGACGGCACCGGCGGCGACCAAGGTGGCGACCACCCGCTCGTACTCGGCGTAGTCGTTGAAGCGCTGGGGCATACCCGCGGTGGGCCAGGGTCGGAACACCATGGTCCGGTAGCTGGCATAGCCCGTGTCGTCGCCGGCCCAGTACGGGGAGTTGGCGCTCAAGGCCAGCAGTGTCGGCAGCCACGGCCGGATCCTGTTCAGGGCTCCGATCCGTAAGTCGGGATCCTCTATGCCGACGTGGACGTGACAGCCGCAGATGAGCATCTGCGAGGCGGTCTCCTGGTATTGGTCGGCCATCGCCAGGTACCGCGAGCTTTCGGTGAAGTCGCGCTCCCGCGGGGGCGCGGTCGGGTGGGTTCCAGCGGCCGCCAGCCGGCTGCCGTATCGGGCCGCGGCCTCGTTCAGCCGGGCCCGCAGGCCCCGCAACTCGTCGGCGATCTGGTCCAAGGTGGTGCACACCGGGGTCGACGCTTCTACCTGAGACCGTTTCAACTCGAGGTGGACGCTCTCCCCCATGGCGGGTCGGGCAGCGGCAAGAACCTCATCGTTGACCGGCCGGAGCCCACCGGAGCGGCCGTCGACCAGCAGGTACTCCTCCTCCACCCCGATCGTCCGCGACGCCACCCGGAGGTGATTCCCGGCTTGTCGGCACCGTCAAACGTCTGAACCGAGTGGCTTCGCGTTTGTCCCGTTGCCGGATGTATTCAACCTTGTCTTGGGCCGAGGGAGCGACTCTTGTCGGTGGACAGGCAGGCTACCGACGGAGCAAGAGAACCACGATCACGATAATGATTATGAGCAGGATTGTCCCACCTCCGATGTACATACTGAAGGTGTGCCCGATCGGATGGATGCGCAATCATCTCCGCCAATGAGGTTTGACACGGTGGACCCGTGACCGACATGGGCCTTTTCCAGTGGGCAAGTCCTCGCACCGTCGTTAATGCTGGCAAACAAGGGCTGCCCGGCTGGCCTCCAATCGCGATCGCATTCGGACCGAGATCCGAGGTAGGAAAACAAAGTAGGCAAACCACACGAGGCTTAAAGGAATGTCGCTAAACCACAAGAGAATCTTTCCGGTCGCGACAGACATTACGCCTGCACCAAACATGACTACGGCACACAGCAGGCAAAACCATCGAAACTTCCGCTGCTGGTCGAATGCTCGCCGAGCGCTGCGGTCGTACACGTCCAGATAGGCCGCAGCCAGCGGACTGGTCGCGTCATCTGTCAAGGGCGCCCCACGAAGTACCGAACGACGGACCCGACGTCGTGTCTTCCGGTCCAATCCCTCGGACGCCAACTCGATCCGGCGGCGATCTCTCGCGGTCGTGCCAACATTCAGCACATTCCAACTCTACCCTGCTCCTGCGAGGGCCAGTCGAGGCGCTGGTCTTGGGACCGCAACGGCGGCTCGCTGTTCGCCTTTGGCAGCGAGGATCTTTCACTGCCAAAGTTCCCTACCCGCGATGATGTGTGCGGTGCAGCTGACCCGGGTCTACTGGATCGGCGGCGGAAGCGGGGCCGGCAAATCGACGGTCGCTCGCCGCATCGCGGCATCGCGCGGGTGGACCGTCTACTCGACCGACGACACGATGGCCGAGCACGTCGGGCGCAGCACCCTGCAGACTGCCCCCTACCTGCACCGGTTCATCGAGATGTCGATGGACGATCGGTGGGTGAACCGCTCCCCGGAAACGATGCTCAACACCTTTCCCTGGTTTCGCGGGGAAGGCTTCCCGTTGGTTCTACAAGACCTGCGGGCCCTCCCGCCGGAACCACCGGCGGTGGCCGAGGGCTTCCGGCTACTGCCAGGTCTGGTCAGGCCGTTACTGGCCAACCCGGCCAACGCTGTTTGGCTCCTGCCGACACCCGAGTTTCGCCAGGCCGCCTTCGCCTCCAGAGACTCGAGGTCCGACATTCCGGGCCGCACCGCCGATGCTGACAGAGCGCGCCGGAACCTCCTGGAACGGGACCGCCTCTTCACCGGCCGGATCGCCGAGGAGGTCCGCCACTTGGGTCTTTCGGCAATCAAGGTCGACGCCCCCACCACCGAGGAGCAGCTCCTCACGCAAGTCCTCGAGGCGCTCGGGCTCGGCGGTGCCAGCCCGAGCGCGTAGCGTCCGAGTCATCGTGGACGCCGAGAATGAGTTGGGAACCGCCGCGTCGTGTCATCGGCTGCCGCCCCTGGTCCAGCCGTGATGATCGCCCGCTTCCGCCACCAAGGCCTGTTCCGCCTGGGCGCCGTGGTGGGCGCCGAGCCCTCAAACCTGAGCCTGACCGACCTCAGCGCCGCAGACCCAGACCTTCCCGACGACGCTGGCGCCCTGCTGGCCAGCGGTGCCCTCGCCCGGTCCGATCGACGCGAGTTTCTAGAGCATCTCCGCAATCTCGTCGCCGCCGCCCCCCGGCTGGCCCTCGACGAAGTGCATTTGGAGGCCCCTATCCCGCGCCCACCGTCGTTCCTGGCCGTGGGCCTCAACTACCAGGCCCACGCCAGCGAGACCGGCCGGGACCCCCAGCTTCGGAGCGCGCCGCCGATTATTTTCAACAAGCAGATCACTTGCGTCACCGGCCCGTTCGACCCCATCCTGATCCCCGAGGTGGCTCCGGACCACGTCGATTATGAGGGCGAACTTGGCGTCGTCATCGGAACGGCGTGCAGGGCCGTTCCGGTCGAGCG
>JBOGGN010000110.1:0-11842 GCA_050744165.1 Acidimicrobiales bacterium
CTACGAGGCACTTGAAGGAGCACAGATCGACCACGCGGCGGTCGCCGCGCGGGGCCGAGCGGCGGGCGCGGCACTGGGTGAGCGTCCTCGGGAGACGGTGGCTGCGCTGGCGGATCGTGTGCTGGCACTGATCGCTCACACTGCTGACGACGCCACGCTGACCGTCGCCGGCGGGAAGGGCGCCACTTTGGCGGCCTACCTCCCGACGCGCACCTTCGAGCTGACCGTCCACACTCTGGATCTGTTGGGGGCCCTCGGCCAGGATGCGCCCCGCGAGCTTTCGGCGCCCGTGGCCTCGTGCCTCGAGTTGGTCGGCCAGATAGCAGGTCGCCGCCCGGACGCGAGCAAGGTGCTGCTGGCGCTCACCGGCCGGGGCCGTCTTCCGCCCGGCTTCAGCGTCATCTGACGGAAATCCTTCTGAGAGGCGGGGGGCGCGCGGGGCGAGGCAATTTTCCACCCCCGAGCGGTCACAACCTGAGGGCGAGCGAGGCGGCCAGGATCGACAGGGGGACCAGCACGATCCCGACCTTGGAGACAAGCGTGAGTGAGGGGCGCACGCCGACCTGGCGGGCCGCCTGGAACCACAGGAGGGCCGACAACGATCCGGTGATCGCCAGGTTGGGCCCGAGGTCGAGCCCGAGCAGCAGCGCTCGGGGATGGGCGACGGAGTGGGAGCCCAGCAGCGCCGCCGCCGGGAGGTTGTTCAGCACGACCGAGGCCAGCGCGCCGGCAGCCGCCGTCTCCCAGCCCGAGAGGCGGGAGAGGAGGTGCGCCGGTCCCGACCAGGTGGTGGCGAGCGTCCAAAGCGCCGTCGCCACCGAGAACAGGCCCACCAGCACGGCGACGTCGACGGTGCCCTGGATCCGCCGCCAATCGAGGCGGCGCTGCGCCAGCCGGACGGCCGCCGCGGTCACGCCGATGGCGGCGACTGGGATCGCGGCCTCGCGCAGCGCGACCATGGCCACGCCTGCCATCACCGCGGCTGCCAGCCCGACGCGACCGCCGCGTCGAACCCGTGTGGTTGCGGGGGGCGCAGCGGTTTGCGGTCCGGCGGTTTGCGGTCCGGCGGGTGCGGCGGGCTGCGGGCCAGCGGGCTGCGGGCCAGCGGTTTGCGGTCGGGCGGGCTGGACCGGGTCGGAGTCGGGCAGTGGCAGGAGCGGAGCGGGACGGCCCGCCTCTTCGGCGCGGGTGACCAGGCGTCCGTAGACCAGCACCACGGCCGCGGTCACGGCGACCGCCGCCAGCCAGGCCGGCAGCATGCGGGCCGCGAAGGCGGCGCCGGAGAGGTGGTCGGGCCCGAGTACGAGCAGGTTGGTGAGGTTCGAACCCGGCAGGAGGAGGGACGCGGCGTTGGCCATGACGAGCGACCCAAGGACGAAGGGGGCTTCGGCGACCCTCCGGGATCGAGCCGACAGGATCAGCACAGGGGTGAGGAACGCTGCTGCGGTGTCAAGGTTCAGGAGCGCCGTCACCGTTGCCACCAGCGCCAGCGACGCCAGCAGGAGGATCGACGGCCCGCCCCGGAGCCGGGCGATGGCGGAAGCGGCTCGCTCGAAGCTGCCCTCTTCGTGCGCCACCCCGCCGATGAGGAGCAACCCGGCCACCAGCATGAAGGGCGACCAGGTCCTGCCGGCCGCGGCTAGCGCTGCGTGGGGCGCCGCCACCGCCGCCGTCGCCAGGGCGACGAGGCCGCACGCAAGGAAGAACCGTCGGAGGACCCCGCCGAAGCTACTGGCGCCCCAGAGGCTCGGCGATCGCGGCTCCGCCATTTCGTCCGAGGTTTGGCGCTACCGTTGGCTGGCTCGCTCTCCGGTCGCCGGCTGCGCGCCAGGGCCAGGGCACCCGAGGTACGTGCAAGCTGCTGGGAGGACTGCGGTAGGTGGGCCAGCCTTGAGCATTGAAGCGGCCGAGTCGGCTGGGGCCGTCACCATGGTCGACGTTCCCCAACTGCTGGCAGAGGCCGGCCGGCGGATCCAGGCGGTGCCGGAGCAGGAGCCGGCGGGGTCGTTGGCGGTCATCGAAGTCCTGGTGCCGCCGGACGCCCCGGTCGAGGAGGTCTTCGAACTGGTCGGCGCCACCGCCACGCGAACGGGTGCGTGGATGGCCTTCGACGAGGACCAGGGCCATTTCATGCTGCTCCTCCCGGTCACCCGGACATGGATCGTGGCCGAACTCCTCGAAGGCCTGCTGCGCCAGGTGGCGGCGGTCGCCACAACCTGCGGGGGCCGGCCGGTCCGACCGGTGGCGGGGGGCGGCGTGGTCACCCTGCGGGGACACGTGGACCGTAGCGACAGCGTCAGTGCGGTCGACGTGGCGCTGACCGAGGCCATCGGACTGGCGCAGGGCTCGCGGGTCGAGCGAGCGCTGCGGGTCCACTCGGACCCGGACGTTTCAGGCCGGGCGGGGCGAGCGGGCGGGCGGGGCTCGAGCGGGGCGGCGGGAGCGGGCGGGCGGGGCTCGGGGCACTCATGGGGCTTACGGGCGTGGTACCGGCGGCTCGGGCCACGGCAGAAGGCATGGTTCCTGGCACTGGCGAACCTGGCGCTGGCATGGCTGCTGCCATTCCTGGTCTACAGCGGGCTGTACCGGGCGTTCGGGTTGGACGTGAGCTCGGTGGGGTTCTGGGTCGTGATCACGGCGGTGATCGTGACCGCCTTCACCGTCTACGCCGAAGGGGTGCTGGCGCTGCGCCCCGCCTCGCCGCCCAGCCCGGAGCCGCCGAGCTATCCCGCGGCGTCGGCGATCGTGGTCGCCTACCTTCCCAACGAGACCGACACCGTCGTCGACACGGTCACGTCCCTCCTGGGTCAGGACTATCCCGGCCCCTTTGAGGTGATCCTGGCCTACAACACGCCGCAACGCCTGCCCATCGAGTCGGTCCTGGCCGAAATGGCGGCCGCAGATCGCCGCTTGATCCTGCTCCGGGTGGGTGACTCGACGTCCAAGGCGCAGAACATCAACGCGGCGCTGCAACTTACCCAGGGCGAGATCGTCGGCATCTTCGACGCCGACCACCGGCCCATGGTGACCGCTTTCCGCCGGGCGGCGGCGTGGCTGGTGGGCGGGGTCGACGTCGTCCAGGGACGCAGCGTGGTGCGCAACGGCACGACCAACTGGCTCGCCCGCATGGTGGCGGTGGAGTTCGAGGGGATCTATGCGGTTGCCCACCCGGGCCGGGCGACGCTGCACGACTTCGGCATTTTCGGCGGGTCCAACGGGTTCTGGCGGGCGGACGTGCTCGACCGGCTCCGGATGCGGCCCGACATGCTGACCGAGGACATCGACATCTCCATCCGGGCGGTCTTCGAGGGCCGCCGCGTCGCCGTCGATCCCCACCTGATCTCCGAGGAACTGTCGCCGCTGACCCCGATGGCCTTGTGGTCGCAGCGCATCCGCTGGTCGCACGGCTGGCACCAGGTATCACGGCGCCAGATCCGGCGGATCTGGCGGGCGCCGTTGTTGACCCTGCGACAACGCTTCGGGGCGAGCTTCCTCCTCGGCTGGCGGGAGGCCTACCCGTGGGTGGCGGCACAAATGATCCCGATCCTGGCCTTCTCCGTGCTCGTCCGCCACCACGTGCACGTGCACTGGCTGGCGCCGCTCTTCGTGGCCACGATGGTATATGTCAGCGCCGTGGGCCCCGTACAAGCCCTGTTTGCCTGGCGCCTGTCGACCCCGGAGCTGCGGCGGCGGCACTGGTGGTGGTGGCAATACGTGCTGTTCACCGGGATCGTCTTCGGGGAGTGGAAGGCGCTGGTCAGCCGGGCCGCCCATCTCCGCGAGCTGCTCGGCGACCGGGCCTGGCAGGTGACGCCCCGGTCGGCCGCTCGATCGAGCACCACCGTGGCCCGGCTCCACACCGACGACCGGGCCACCCAGGTCGTCGTCGCGGGGAGCGACGGCGAGGCGGTGGCCATCGGCATCGACCAATCGCTGCACCGCCCAATCGAGGCGGCGCGCGGTCCGTGGTCAGCCTGACGTTGCGTGAACGCGCCTTCCTCCACAGTCGCCACCTCGACGGCCCTGCCGCGGACGCCGACCAAACCACCAGCATTTAACGGTAGAATTTTGGCCATGCCAGACCGACCTGAGGGCGGATCGACTCGCAATCTGGGCCCGGCTCGCTCGTGAGCAATCTCTTCCTCGGCGGCGCCAATGCCATCGCGTTCCTGCTGTGCGCCGCATTCGTCGCCTACGTGCTGTGCATCGTCATCCCGGTTCTGCGCCACCGCCCGTCGGCGCCAGGCGATCCCGAGCAGTTCGATTGGCATTTCCTGATCCCCTGTTTGGACGAGGAGCGAGTAATTGCGGCCACCATCGCCGACCTGCTCACCAAGTTCCCGAGCTGCCACGTGTGGTGCGTGGACGATGCATCGCACGACGAGACGCTGAAGATCCTCTCCCGCCTCACCAGCCGGGCTCGGCAGGTCCACATCGTGCGCCGCCGCGCCCCCAACGCCCAACAGGGCAAGGGTCCTGCACTGAACGCGGGGTGGAAAGCCATCGCTGAGCACCTCCCTCCCGGCACCGACCTCGACCGGATTATCGTCGGGGTCGTCGACGCCGACGGGAGCCTCGACCCGAAGTGCCTGTCGATCATCAGCGGTCCCACCCTGTTCGGGAACCCCGAGATCGGCGCCGTCCAGATCCTGGTACGGGTTGTAGACCAGAAGAGTGTGAAGGGACCCCTGTGGACCCGGTTGCTGACCCGCATGCAGGATCTTGAGTTCACTTCGGTGATCGCCGGAATGCAGATGCTGCGCAGCCACGTGGGCTCCAGCGCCATGGGCGGCAATGGCCAGTTCACTCGGGCCTCGGCGCTGAAGAAGCTAACCGACGTGTACGGCGAACCGTGGAAGCGGGCGCTGGTGGAGGACTTCGAGCTCGGCCTGCGCATCCTGCTCACGGGGGGCGGCACCGAGTACTGCCACGACACTTATGTTGCCCAGCAGGGGCCGCCCACCCTGCGCCGACTGATTCGGCAGCGTAGCCGCTGGGCGCAGGGCATGATGCAGTGCTTCCAGTACTTCATGCCGGTGATGCGGTCCCGGGAGATCACCACTGGGGCGGCCATGGAGATCGCGGTGTTCCTGCTGCTGCCCTGGGCGGAGTTGCTCGGAACCGTGGTGTATGTCGCCTCGCTCGGGGTCCTGCTGTTCGTCGCCGTCACCACCACCGGAGGGCCGCTGCACTGGTTCGGTGGCGGCGCTTGGGGCTTGATCCCCCTGTTCTTGATCTTCGGGCTGGCCCCGCTGGCCTGTTGGGGACCGATCTACCGCAGAGTGATCGGCCACGACGAGGTCAGCCGGACCAAGGCGTTCGTTCTCGGGCTGGCCAACTGGCCCTATAGCTATGTCGCCCACCTCGCCAACTACTGGGCCTTCGGGCGCATGTTGCGTTCGCGACATGACTGGAAAAAGACCGAGCGGATTCCGGTGCAGCCGGTACGGACGGCAGGCGGCCGGGGGTTGGTGGTCCCCGTTTCGGTGGGACGCGCGGCCGCAATCTCGGGCGCAGGTGGAACCCAGCCGAACCTCGCAGGAGTCATCGGGACGGCGGCATTGAACCGATCTTTGGCGGCGAACGGGCGCCCGGCGAGGGCCAGCGGCCACTCGGCAGGCCGCCAAAGGACAGTCACGCTCCACCCGGCGACGGCGGGAGAGGTCGCCCCATCCCGGCACCGGCGCTCGGGAGCCGACTTCGGGCCGGTCACCACGCCAGACGCGGTATCGGTCGTGGCCACACTGCCGCCGCTGACACCGGTTTCGACCAACCAGCTCCTTGCGAGCGGGGGGGACGCTGCAGGCATCGCTAGAGCGCCGCTCGGCACCAGCGTCGCCTTGCCGACACCGAGACCGCCAGAGGTCCCTCGTCAGCGTCCGCCGGGCATCGCCCGCGGCACCCTGCGAGCCGGTTCATCCGGTCGAACAGCCGTCGTCGGCGGTCGGTTGCGGCTGTCGTCTACGCCCGCCCTTCCGGCGGCGCCCGAACCCGCCGAGGTGGCTCGGGCCATCTAGTCCGCCCCGCGTCGGAGCCAGTGGTGTCGATCAGCCGACCACCGTTCACCGCCCCACCGAGGCGGCGCACGGTCCGTGACCAGCCTCGCCTCGGCCCAGTCGTCAGCGCTGGAAACGAGGCAACGTGATCGCGGGCAAGGGAATGACGGCGGGGAAGGGCCGACCGAAGCCGCGGATTCGCTGGCCGGGCGGCCGGAGCGGGATCAACAGCGGCGCCCGCGGAGCGGCGGCCGGCGGTTGCTGCGCCGGCGGCCGGCGACCTCGGGCAAGATCGCTGGCGATGGACGACATCAGCGTGCACCGTTCCGAATGAGAGGTCGATGTCTACATACAGTACGTGTAGTAACTATCGAAGTCGGATAGGGCATTTGGGTTCTGAGCGGTATTGGGAGGGTCCATGTACTCGTAGAAGAGCCACTGAGACTCCAAGTTAGTGTAAGGAGCCAAAGCCTGAAGATAGGGCTCGAACTGAGTTGGAGTGGCCGATGCTGGAGTATAAATGTCCGACCACACCTGACCTCCTCCACTCTCTGAGGCGTAGGCATGAAACTGTTGGAACCCAGCGATCTCCTGACTCGTAGTCCACTGGGGACTCGTCAGGTCAAATCCGTCCTCAATGTTCCACACGTCGTTGGCTCCGAACCCTGCATTCGCCATCATCGGCCAGGCCTGTTGTGCAAACTGCACCATCGAATCCCCATTAGCTTGGGCTGAGGCGGAGAGCAGGGCGACCATTACCCCATGGTTCCCGTCATGGGAGTGTAGATAGCTGGTGATCTGCCCGAGCCAGACTCCGTACTGGTAAGCATCGCTGTAGTTCGACAGCAATGCCTCATTTGGCTCCGTGGGGATGTACCAGCCCTTGACGCGGCTCCCATACTGGCTATAGAGGTCATCTGCCAGGTTCTCATACAGAGTCAACTGTGTTTCCAGCCAGCTCCAGTTGGTCCAGTTTGCAGGCACAGTGCTGGGACCGACTCCAAGCCCGAAAAAGATGGCAGCACGGGAAGGAATACCACTCAACAGATCGGGAATGGCTGTGTTGAAGACCGAATACCCACTGAGGTGCGTCGGATAATCCGCATCATGAGCATCCTCGTCAATCGACCAATCAACCACGTAGCCGAGTTCGTTGACATCGTTCTGGTAGTCGTAGTCAGTCGTGATTGCCGAAGTGCCGGGGTCATCATAGGGATTCCAGAAGGAAAACCCGAACCCAGCGCTCCCAGTAGAACATGGGGAGTAGGTAAGGGCAATTGCGCTCGGAACGGAAAAAAATCCGAAGGCTATCGTCGCAACTGCTGTCAGAATAACTCCGATCTTCCTGAACATGTCTTCCTCCTAGGAAGGTTCTGGCAATATCGACGTCGATCGTCCTTCTTCAGGAGCTCACTGACGCTCAACCTCTTCCTCGATCATACTCCAAGCTCGGGGACGGTGGGGGCTGCACATGAGGCCCGAATGTACGGGCGAGGCCCATAGAAGGCCCTACCGGCTGAAATCCGCCGATCCCGGCCTGGAACCGAATACTCCCTCGATCGTCACCCACGAACGAACTCACGATACACGTCTAACGACTTGTGCTCGCGGCCCACGAAAACTGGTATGCCTCAGCGGACATACCAGCCACTTCCGGGTCCAGTTCCAGATTACGGTCTGGCTTGAATTCCTTACAATTGTGAGGTGAGGGCGGCATCCGGAACGCACACCACGTGGCCACTTGGTGGATGTAGCTATACGGCCAGTAGACCAAGCCACAGGCGGGGCATGGCGTGGCGTCAAGTTGCGAGCCGGGCCCCTCCATAGCCTCTGCATGCAGCCATGACGGAGGAAAACCCAAGGCCCTGCAACTCGTTGAGCAGCTGTGTCCGGTACGGGACGGTGGTGCCCGGGTCGTTGCCCACCCGCACCTTGATCTGGACGGCTCTGACTTCGGGGCGTCCGAAGTACTCGGGATCGACGATGACCGACAGGCTCCTCGGCTCAAGGTCTCCATCTGCGTCGATCACCCCGACGATGACATGGTCCCAGTCGGCCTGGGTGTGCAGGAGCCCGCGTCGGCTGCCCAGCCCGACGCCAAACAAGTAGCAGTCGTCACCGCCGACGGCGAAATCGCTTACGAGGCCCATACCACATCAACCGCACCCTCCGATGACCCTCAATCCCCCCGAACGATGTCCCTGCAGTCACGTCCCATGTCCCTACCTGACTCACAGCCCCGCGCAGCGTCCGAGGAGGTCGGCGGGGGCGGGGCGGGCACCACCCCACCGGCACCCGCACCATCCCCGACGGCGTCGAGGTCACGGTTCCTACACCACCAGAACCCACCAACAGGCGGCTCCGAGAACCCCGGCGTCATCGACCTCGGCCGCATCGAGGCGGCCGCAGTGGTCGTGTTTCGCTCCGAGGGTCCCAAGGGCTACCCCGGCATGCGGCAGATGCTGGCAGTCATTGGGGATGAAGGCGCCGGCCGGGGCGGCGACTGAGCCCTGTTGACCCACGGCCGGTTGTCGGGCGGCACCCCCGGCTTGTGCATCGGCCACGTGGCCCCCGAGGACTCGGCGGCGGCCCCGTCGCCCTAGTGGCCGACGGCGATCGCGTCGTCATCGTCATCGACATCCAGGTCGCACAGTGGACGTCCTGATGGACTCGGAGAAGCTGGCGCGCCGCCGAGCCGACTCGAAGCTGCCCGATCCCCGCTACACGTGCTTGAGGGCGCGGCGCGGCCTCGACCGGCCCATCGTCCGTCCACCCAACTACGCCAACGCGATGCTTCGGGAGATGGGGCCGGCGGTCCACGCCGAGTTCTCCGTACGCGACGTCGGAAGCGGGACCGGGCCCGGATGGTGGCCTTCGCCTGGCACCGGCTGTGCGCGAGCGACGCATACGAACACGAAATCCACGAAATGCTCGGACCCGACTTCGTGTACCCCATCCGGCATATCGTGACGTGTGCGGTGGGATAACTAGTCCCTTTCTCCTAGCGCGTTTGCGTGTTTAGGTTAAGCGGTTGCTATATTTCGGGCGCAAATACGGTATCCGCCTTTAGTGGCGTGGCATGCTTGCCGTTCTTCCTGAACGTCACGCCGAGAAGCACTTGGCTGTCAGGCCGCTTGTCTCGTCCAAAGGATTGGTCAAATGAGGCTCATCGCCGCCCTCATGTCTCTTCTGTGCTGGGCCGGGACGGCCGTCGCCCTGGAGAACACCAGCGCGTCCGCCCTCACCAACAGCACCGGGACGGCCTGCCACGCCACCATGGGCGCCAGTTTCCTACCGCCTTCGTTCGCCGCCTCGTGGAGTCTCTCCCGGTACGGCCAGGACTTGAGCGACATGAAGGCAGTGGGCATCAATACGGTCATTCTTCAGGAAACCGTGGATCTCGACGCCAATCTCGCCTATTTCCCCGTCTCCGCCGGGGGCTTCCCCCAGGCACCAAACGTGACTGGAGACCTTATCTACGAGGCGGCAGTGCACGGCTCCAAGGTCATGCTGGGCCTCACCAATGCCAATGATTGGGCTGTCAACGCCGGCAACTACACCTGGCTTTCCTACCAGCTGGTGACCGACGAGCACTTGGCGGACCGGCTGTATTCCCTCTACCGCGGCTGGTTCAGCGGGTGGTACATCCCCAACGAGGTCGATGACTACCTCCTTTCGGCCCCGTCGGAGGTGACGCCGACGACCTGGTTCTTCAACACCCTGACCCAGTACCTCCACACCCACGACGGCGCCATGTCGGTCATGGCCGCGCCCTTCTACCAGAACACCTGGCAAACGACGGCGCAGTACGCCGCCGGTGTCGCCCAGATGTTCGCCAAGGTGGATATCGTCAACCTGCAGGACGGTGCTGGCGAGGGTCGCTCGGCGGCCAATGTCGCCACCTTATTCTCCGCGGTGGCCGCGGCAATGGCAGGCCATCACCCCCAGCTGTGGGACGACCCAGACATGTACCGGATGGGTGTCGGGCCCATGCCGCCGGGCCAGCTCCAGTCAAACTTGCAAGCGGCCTGCGGCGCCGCCGTCAGCTGGTCCGGTTTCTCCTTCAGCAGCCAGATGGAACCGCTCGGCGTCGGCACCTCGACCTACTACAGTTCGTATGCCGCCTACAAGGCCGCCTAGGGCCCATTTCTCCAATCCGCGATCAGCGGGCTGGCGCCGCGCTCGTGCGAGAGCGGCGGCGGGTTATCAGGTCGGTTCGGAGCCCGAGTTTGGTGACGATGCGACTGGCGTGGGATTCGACCGTTCGTGTTGTGAGCTTCAGCCGCCGGCCAATTTTTCCTGGCTGGACGGCCTTGGGTTGACGAGCTTAAGTCGGGACCGGCCGGCGGTACGCACACCCGGACAACGGAGAATTCCGCAACGCCCGCTCGATGGAGATGGCCGATCAACGCCCGGGCGGCGGGCATGGAGCCGACGACCAGCACTCCCTTGGTGAAGTGATTCTGAAGGCGCTGCTGGAACAACCAGTGTCGCATCAGTGCCTCGACACCAGGGTCATCCCAAAACCAACAGGCACGGCGATAGAGACGAATGACCGAGAAGGGTCGAGTATTTCGCGTCATGCTCGGGAGGGACAAGTCGATGACGGCGGCGGTCGTCGGCGAGGCGACTCGGTCGTCGTGATCGACATACTGTTTCGCTATGTCCGACCTCCCGGAGTCCTTTCGTGACAGGTGAAACCAATCCCACCGTCGTTCGGCAATTCGTTCAAAGGATCATGACCGGCCCCTCCGCCCACGATTGAGTGGCGTCGAAATGGGCAGAGGACGAAGCGGGAGGCGACAACGATCGAACGAACTCAGCGCAGGTTGATTGGCCCCGTCATCTGGTTGGTGTCGTGGTCGACATGATGGGAGAAGCTCCACCCAGGCCGACCACAGCGAGGAGGGTGTGGATGGCCCGCTCCTGGTGGCGGCGGGGTCACACAGTTTTCTCGGTCGCGGTCGCGGGCGTGGGCGCTGGGCAGTCGAGGCCTGGACGTTCGTTGCTGGAATCGAGGAACCGGGCAAAGCGAGTCGAACCGATCAACTCGGCTACGGCGTCCCAGTTGGCAATGGTGTCGGCCAGCGCCGGCGGGGTGAACCGGACGTGGTCCGACCGCGTCGGCGCTTCGTCGACGCCGAGCCCAGCACAGATTTGCTGAACCGTCGCCCGCTGCCTGGCGGGTTCGAGTAGGTCGCTCTCGTAGACGTAGGTGTCGTGCGGTAGGGGCGACAGCAGACTTGCCAGGTAGGCGTCACTCTCCTCGAACAGATAGGCCATCATCAAGATCTCCACCGGGTCGAGTTCAGGGGCCGTGAAAACCGGGGCGTCTTGTTTTCGCCAGTGCCAGCGGGTCTGCCTGGCGATGGTCGAGGAAACGGCCTGGGCCAGAAGATTTCGGCGCCGCAGGAAGAGCAGGGTCGCTCCCGTCGCCGCCGCTTGGCGCAGGTAGCCCGGGTGCTCCCTCAAGAACTGGTATCCGAAGTGCCCGCAATGGATCTTGAACCCGTAGGCGCGGGCGCCGCTGAGGCCGGCCTTGGCCGCTCGGCCGGCGACGAACAACTCCGGCCTAGCCGTGCGGTCCCGAAGGATCTCGGCGTCGCAGGTGATCTGGGGATGGGAGTTCAACAGGTCGGTAAGCAATTCGCTTCCGCTGCGGCCGGGAGTCACGATCACGAAGCGAGCTGGAGGAGCCAGCCAATGCGAACCTGACCCGAGCAGGTACATACGTACGCGGTGGGTTCGCATCCACGGCTCGCGATCCGACCATGGGTTCCACAAGCGCACCCGCTCGACGGCGTTACGCCTGGCCTGGTGTCCCACCGAAGGGCAGCATAACGAGG